>DHWU01000009.1:49172-65311 GCA_002413345.1 Propionibacteriaceae bacterium UBA5174
CGATCACTACAGCGATTACGGCTTCGACGAAATAGGCCTGCCAGCGAGTCGAACCGAAGAACCGACTGCGCCAGTCGCGGGCACCATCAGCATCGGCAGCATCACTGCGGTGCCCCAACCGCACCGCAAACAGCACCACGATCGCCGCTCCCCCAGCCACCGAAATGAACTCCAGTAGCCACTGCCACGGCGTCCAGCCACCAATCAAGGGGAGTTCGGCCAGCGGGTTGAGCACCTGCACATAGGCCAGGGCCAAGGTGGGGGCGATCAGAATGAACGACATCATCACCAGCCAGTGCGCCACCCGAACTAGGGGACGGGCGGTAAACCGGCGGTGACTCAAGATCTCGGTGATGGTGTTCACCAGGCGCGGCCCCACCGGATTGAGCCGTCCGGGGCTGGGCTGGCCTGCCGCCAACTTGGCGTAGACCCGCACCGCACCCGAAACGAACACTGCCAGCGCAGCGACGGTGGCCACGATTGCCACTACAAAAAGAACCTGACTCAACATGGATTCACCTTCTCACTTCGATAGCTGACCAACCGGTGGGCACCCCTCAGCGAATCCCCATTGCACCCTTGTAGGCATAGGGGCTGAGCAGCAGTTCGCCTTCGGCGAAGCGGCTGAGCCTAAAGTCGGCGGCGTTGACATTGGCGATGGAGCTCTCGCCCTCGACGATGATGTCGGCCATCAGCTGACCGACTCCTGGGGAGATCTTGAATCCGTGACCTGACATTCCGGCGGCAACGAACAGTCCGGCGTAATCGGTAGCCGAGATGATCGGATTGTTGTCCGGAGTCGAATCGACCATGCCCGTGGTCGTGGTCGAAACCCGAGGCTCTTCGATCCCCGGGAAGCGGTGAATCGCCTTCTCAGCAGTGGCCTCAATGGCCTCGTTGGTGGCGTGGGCTGGGTAGACGTCCGGGTCGGCGATCGAGATGACCGAGTTACCGTCACTATTGCCGAACAACATTTCGCCGTTGCGCAGATGCACGTACTGCATGGACACAATGTCGGAGAAGACCGGCGGTGCACCCAGATCGATGCCCGGATCGATCACGATTTCTTGAACAAACTTCGGCGTGATCGGCAGTTCAATACCCAACGGCTCTAGGAGCGGCACCGACCAAGCACCAGCTGCCACGACCACCACGTCAGCGTCCAACTGGGTGCCGTCGACTAGCTTCACACCGCTGACCTTGCCGTCGGCGCTGATCAGTTCGGCCACCTTGGCGCCCTGTTTGATGGTGACTCCCTGGGTGCGCAGCCAAGCGGCGAGGCCCTGGACGGTGGCGTAGCCGTCGCCGTAACCACCGCGCTTCTCCAAGCAGAAAGTGGCGAAGTCCTCAACAAAGGAGGTCGGCCACAGTGGTTGCACCTGCGCCGGGGTGATCTCTTCGGTTTCCACACCCAACGAGCGCTGGTTGGCCAGGCTTGCCCGGAAGGGCTCCACGTTTTCCTCACCAACACCGACCAGGTAGCCGACCTGCTGGAACTCGATGTCGGTGCCGATCAGTTCAGCTGCATTCTCGAAGAAGTCCAAACTGAACAGTGCCAATGCCGCGATCGAGGAGACCCCGTAATGGCAACGAATGATGCCGGCGGTCTTGCCGGTGCCACCAGAACCGACGCTGTCGCGCTCCACGATGGTGATGTCGGTCACACCCTTCTTCAGCAGGGCGTAGGCCGTAGTGGCACCAATGATGCCGCCGCCAATGATCACGACTTTGCTCATGGGATCTTCCTCTTTCAACGTTTGGGTGGATGAGCCGGGCGGGGGCAATGGGGATCAATGAACCCCGCCCGGCGGTCAAGAAATGGTCAGGCCATGACCGGGACGTCCCACAGCGGGAGCTTGATCCCGATGCCCTTTTCGATCGCATTGCGGTGCACGACCGTGGCCCAGGCGACGTCTTCGATCGGCATCCCACCGACGCTGTAGACGATGATCTGGTCATCGCTGGTGCGTCCTGGCTTGCGACCCAGCGCCACGTCGCCGATGTTGATCACCTTTTCGACCGGAATCAGGTCGTCATGGATCATGTCCACGAAGCGGGTGCCGATGATGCCGGTGGTGGTCTCGTAGGCCGGGTAGCCGAATTCCTCTTGCCAATCGAAGTACATGCCGACGTTGTCGATGTACAGCCCCGTTTCGGGGGCCATCAGCAACTCGTCGTCCACCTTTAGGTTGGCCACGGCGCAGACGAAGGCACCCGGCTTGAGCCATTCAGTCTTCACATGCGGGTAGGTGTCCGAACCCAAGACGCCCGATACGCCGGAGTGAATGACATCAGCGCCGCGCACTGACTCTTCCATGGTGTCGCAGATCACGATCTCAATGTCGGGCAAACGCTCAGCGGCCCACTCCTTGAAGGCCTCGGAGGTGACGCGGCGGCGGCCGTAGACCTGGGCCTTCTTGATCGGCAGGACGGCAGCGTAAGCCTCCAGGCCGGTCTTGCCCATAACGCCAGGGCCGATGATCGAAACCACTTCAGAATCTGGCTTGGCCAAGTACTTCGCGCCAACACCGGGGACCGCGCCAGTGCGGTAAGCACTGAGCAGGTTGGCCGACATCATCATTTTCGGGGCGCCGGTGTCTTTGTCGTTGAGGATGAACATCAGAATCGAGCGCGGCTGACCCTTCGCCCGGTTTTCGGTGTTCGAGCCGTACCACTTGACTCCGGCATTATCGAAGCTGCCGCCGAGGTAGGCCGGCATCGCCATGAAACGGCGATCGGCGCCGTCTGTGGGCATGTTCGGGAACTCGGAAGTCTCCGGGAAGATCACCATGGCGCCGTGCGAGTTGCCTTCGCGGCCGGCCATTCGGTAGTCGCCAAGCTGTAGAAGCTGGAGTGTTTCGTCCATGGCCTCGACACAAGCTGGCATATCAGTGACGCCGGCCGCGACCGCGTCTGGCTCACTGAGATAGAGAAACGATACTTCGGTGTCCGACATTGCTGCCTCCCTCATTGCGGTTGTCTGGGATCGGACACGACGCCGGATCGCGATCTCGTAGACACGAGGTTAATGAACATCTGTACATAAAAGGTTTCGCCCTTGTATCGGTCATGTTTCGGGTTCTTGAGGATCACCTAGGCGCGTGCCGCAAGGCAGCCCCACTAGGGTGAACTGGGTTCTCAGGCGCGGAATGAGTCCAACAGCTGACGTACCTCAGCCATCCGTGCGGCACCATCTTCACCGCGGAAGACGTACTCAACCTGGGCATTGGTAGCCACGCTCATCAAGATATTTCCCAACGCTTCAGCTGGCGTCTCGGGGCGCAATTCACCCGACGCAACAGCCTGGTTGAGCAGGATCGTGAACTCGTCGGACCATTCGACCATCTCGGGGTTCCCGTGTCGGGCTTGAACGGTATTCATCGCCGCCACCCCCCAGAAGGCCAGTACCACTTTGGCTTCGTCCTGAAGTTCGGGGGTCAATGGAAAGAAGGTCTCCACCATGGCCAGCACCGCCTCAGTACCACTGCGGCCAGCGATCGCCTCGACCACTCGTCGGTTCGACTTGTCCAACACAGTTTGGTAAGTGGCTGCAAGCAGATCATCTTTGTCTTTGAAGTAACGCCACAAGGCGCCATTAGAGACGCCCAGGTGGTTAGCCAGCGAACGCGAGGTGGCTGCCCCCATCCCCTCTTTGGCGATCAGGTCAAGCAACGCGTCCACGATGTCGGCGCGGCGTTGATCATGATCGACAACTTTTGGCATGAGCGCATGTTACCGGCCCGAAAACCGGGGACGGTTCCTCCCGCGCAGCTCGTATTGGGGACGGTTCCTCCCGCGCAGCTGGTAACGGAACCGTCCCCTTTCCGCGCTTTCCGCGCAGCCGGTAACGGAACCGTCCCCATTCCGCGCAGCCGGTAAAGGAACCGTCCCCGTTCCGCAGCTCGTATTGGGGACGGATCCGGTTTCGTCCAACCGCGGAGGTGTCTACTGAAGCTGGCCGCGTTCCCTCAGATCAGCGACGATCTGGGCGTAGAACTTCTCGTCAATGCGGTACTTGGCCCGGAAGATCAGATAGCTGGCCAAGATCAGGATCGGCGGCAAGATCAACATGCCCAGCTTGATGGTCGCCAAACCAGCAGCCGTGGTGGCGGCCGGACGGTCGGGATCCACTGCGGCGACGAACACCACGACCGCCACCACCTGCGTGCCTAGCGCTGCCCCAACCTTGTTGATGAACGGTTGCACCGCGAAGGTCATCGACCCATTGCGCCGGCCCAGCTTCCATTGCCCGTACTCGATGGTGTCGGTCAGGAACACCAACATCAGCAAGGTGACGAAAGAATCCCCCAAGAACATCAGCAGCCCGGCGACGCCAATGAGCCAGATCTGAGTCCCGCTGAAGTAGAAGATCGCATAACCAGCCAGGATCAGCAGTACCGCTGAGGTGAACAACTGGTACCGAGAAAACCGCTTTGACAAGGTCGGGAAGATTCCAAACCCGAGTAGCTGACTAGCCACCAAGACCGCGGCAAAGGGGGTGTACATGCCCTCGTCGCCGTAGACATATTTGAAGTAGTAGGTGCCAAAAGTGGTGGTGGTCATGTAGCCAGTCATGAACAGCACCATCGCCAAAGCCGTCCACAGCAGTTGATCGTTGCCGATCACCGCACCGGCAAGTTCCTTCAGTTTGGTGCGTTCGGGGATGATCACGATCTTGGGCTCACGCACCCCAAACAAGGTCACCGCCTGCCCCACGAGCATGATCACCACCACCGCCACCGCGAACACCGTCCAGGCGCGCACCGGCCCAACAAAACTTGCCAACGCCTTGGTTGTCGGCATGATCGACACCACCACGGTGAATAGTCCGATCGTGGCAAAGATCTTGGCCAACGAGCCGAACTTCTCCCGCTGCTTCTGATCCAAAGTGAGCGCCGGCAGCATCGACCAGTACGGAATGTCGTTGGCCGTCCACGACAGGCTCCACAGCAAATAGATGACGGCAAAGCCAGCCACAAAACCGACCCCGGTCAGGTTCAGATCGGCAAACAGCAACACTGTGAACACCGACGAAGCCACTACCCCACCGGCTATCCATGGCTTGTATTGGCCCCAGCGCGTGCGCGTGTTGTCGACCACTGCCCCCATCGCAATGTCCGCCACGGCATCAAAGAGCCTGGCCACCAAGATCAGGGAACTGGCCCACAAGAACTCCCACCGGGAGGCCTTGAGCACATCGCTGAGGAAGTACACCAGGAACATGCCCACCAGCGTGTAGGCCATATCCCGACCGACGGTGCCGATGCCAAAGGCCCACTTATTGCGGCGATCAAAGCTGCGCATCGTTGCCCTTCACCAACCCCGTTGATCAGCTGGTCCGGTATTGCTGAGGTTCCACCCAGCGCACATACGCCTGCTCGGTCACCCCGTGGTTGGCGATAATATCTGCGAAGAAGCGCCCCGAGTCTTTCACCGTGCGGGACTGAGTTTCGTAGTCGAGTGCGACGATCCCGAACCTGGCCACCTCCCCTTCAGCCCACTCCCAGTTGTCGGTGAAGCACCAGTGGTAGTAGCGCTCGATGGGCAAATCTGAGGCCGCAATCTGGGCGAGGTGGTCATAGAGATACCGGGAGCGAAATGAATCGGTGTTGTCGCAGGTGCCGCTCTCGGTGATGTAGATCGGCCCCGGATAGGCCTCATTCACCCACCGGCAGACCTCGATCAACCCGGGCGGATAGATCTCCCAGCCCAAGTCGTTCACTGCCGAATTTGCTGGCACCTGATCACCTGAGCCCGACAGGGTGCTGCGGGTGTAGTAGTTGACGCCCTGAAAGTCGTAATAACGCCGAGCCGCTACCCCACGCGGACGCCGAAATGGCAGCCCAAAGACCCCAGTGTTCATTGCTTTCAACAGCGCCCGCTGGAAGAAGTGATCACCAGTTCGGGTTGCCAGCCAGTGCACGAGGTTCTTTGCGCTCGCCGGTTGGAACGCTCGAAGATGGGCGGCCGTGCCAACCTTGGCGTCCGGTTGCAGGGCGTGGATCATTTGATACGCCGCAATGTGCACTTCGGCCTCGGCTTGCATGACCGCGACGGCTTGCCGCAACGAATGCTCCTCCGGCGGCCACACTCCGTACAGATAGCCCATCGTGGCGTAGACGTTCGGCTCGTTGATCGGGATCCATTCGTCCACCCATTCACCCAACTCCTGCACCATCTTGCGGGTGAACCTGCCGAAAGCCGTCTTAATGTCGGGGCCAAGCCACCCCCCGGCGTCCACCAACCAGCCCGGCAAGTTGAAGTGGAACAGGGTGACCAAAGGGGTGATCCCAGCAGCCCGCAACGCGGCCACCTCGCCGCGATAATGGGCAATCGCCTCCGGATCGAACTGGCCCGGTGACGGTTCCACCCGCGCCCACTCGATCCCCATTCGGTAGTGCTTAATGCCCAGCTCGACCAGCAACTCGACGTCTTGAGTGACTCGATTCCAGTGGTCGGCGGCACGAGCCGGAGTCGAGCCGTCCTTGGCCCCACCAGCACCGGCCCAACGGTGCCATTCGGTGTCCAACTGGCCACCGTCAATCTGGGTTGCCGAGGTAGCGACCCCAAGCGCTAGCCCAGGCAGTGCGAAGGACTTCATACGACCCCTTTGCGGTGACATCTATCGCGACGCTAGCGCACCCCAGCCCCCCTCGCCTGCGAACCGGACGGATCGCTTGCGGCGTCACAGTTCCCGCTCCACCCACCGCCGGGTTGTTAAGAGTTTCCCCCGGCAGGTAACGACCCGGTAAAGCGCCTAGGACAAGCGATTTTGACCTCCTGTGGCCCGCTACTGTCCGGCCATCGCCGCCAAGCAAGCCACACCGCTAGCTGGCAGGCAGCAGAAAGGACCAGCCGCCAATGAGTACCGACACCGAACCTGTGGCCATATCCGGAGTCACCTACCAACGAGCCGAGGACGGCTACTTCGACAAACGCAAACTGCAGCGCACCGCAGGCTTTTGGGGTCTTTGGGCAATGGGCGTGGCTGCGGTCATTTCCGGCGATTTCTCCGGCTGGAACGGCGGCATCGCTGCGGCTGGCTGGGGTGGTTTCGCCATTGCCGCCCTGATCGTGGTGCTGATGTATGTGCTGATGGTCGAATCGATCTCAGAGATGGCTGCTGCCATGCCCCACACCGGCGGCGCCTACTCCTTTGCTCGCGCAGCGATGGGCCCCTGGGGCGGCTTCATCACCGGCCTGGCCGAGACCATCGAGTATGTGATGACCGCAGCAGTAGTCATTTACTACTCAGGTCAATACGCCGATTCGATCATGAAGACCCTCACCAATGGTTTCAGCCTGATCGACCTTGGTCTGGCCTGGATTTGGTGGGCAGTGTTGTTCGCACTGTTCGTGCTGCTCAACGCCGCTGGCGCCCACGTTTCGTTCAAGTTTGCGATTGTGGTCTCGATCATCTCGATCGGAATCTTGGCCCTGTTCTCAGCGATGGCAATCTTCTCCGGCAAGTTCAGCTTCGCTGGCCTGTTCGACATCGTCCCGGCAGCTGGCGGTTCCGCATTCCTACCCTTGGGTATCGGGGCAGTGCTGTTCGCGATGCCGTTTGCCATGTGGCTGTTCCTTGGCATCGAAGAGTTGCCACTCGCCGCTGAGGAAGCTCACAACCCCGAAAAGGACATTCCGAAGGCCGGACGCGGCGGGCTACTCACCTTGCTGATCACTGGCGGCTTGGTCGCGATTCTCAACCCTGGTGTCCTCGGCGCAACCGCGATCGGCGGGTCCACTGAACCTTTGTTGGCCGGTTTCCGGGCACTCATTGGAGAACAAGGAGCAGCGGTGCTTTCGGCCTTCGCACTCATCGGTCTACTGGCCAGTGTGCAGGGCATCATGTTCGGCTACGGTCGCAACATGTATTCGCTCTCCCGGGCTGGCTACTACCCGAAGTTCCTCTCCCTCACCGGCGCTAAGCACACCCCCTACCTGGCTCTCATTGTGGGCGCGGTGATCGGCTTCGCCTCACTGTTCGTAGTGCAGTTTGGAGGCACTACCGCCGGCTCGGTGGTGCTGAACATCGCCGTTTGGGGTGCGGTGGTTTCTTACCTTTTGCAGATGACCTCCTTCGTGATCTTGCGGGTCAAGCATCCTGAGGCCAAGCGCCCACATGTGAGCCCCTTCGGTATCGCAGGCGCAGTCGTGGCCGGGCTGATCTCGCTGGCAGTGTTCATCGGCGTGCTACTCAACCCGACCTACACCGTGGCTATCTACACCGTGGTGGTGTTGTATGCGCTGGCGCTGATCGTCTTCGCAATCCATGGACGCCATCAGCTGGTGCTCTCCCCCGAAGAGGAGTACGCGCTCAGCGGGGGCTTGAAGTCTAAGCAGTAGCCTCGGGCAGAACTAGCAGCGGTGGCGCACCCCAAAAGTGGTGCGCCACCGCTGTTGCATTCTGACTTGGCCAGGCCCCGAGCCCACTTAGAGATTGCCCGCGAGCGCTACCCCATCGCTTTTGATGCGAAAACCTCAGTCGAGCGAATCCTTGATCTCACCCATGCCCGAAGTGTCCTTCAAATCCACTCCCGAGCGACCCAATTCCTGGGCACCACGCAACAGGTTCACCGCGGTAGCAGCTGCTGCGGCATAGCCCAACCCCTGCGGCGGATGAATATTGGAGATGCAGTTGCGTTCGGCGTCGGTGCGTCCCGGGATCGGATTGTGAGTCAGATAGACGCCCAGGCTGTCGGCCACCGAAAGCCCTGGCCGCTCCCCGATCAGGACGAACACCGTACCCACACCCATCGCCTGGCCGATCTGGTCACCGGCAGCTACCCGCGCCTGAGTGATCACCACTGGTGGAGCCACCCTGAGTTCTGGGTCCAACGCCGCAACCAACGCCCTCAGCGTGGCCACGGCGTGCTCCGCTACTGCCTTCGACGACAATCCGTCGGCGATCACGAAGCCCACATCCCAACCATCGTTGGGCAGCCCGTCCAGCGAGGCAGGTAGGCGTCCCAGATCGGGGCGGCGCAGATAGGTGCTTCGATCCCCGGCCTGACTGGTCAGCACAATCGGCGTCCCAAGGCCCAGCCCGGCAAGCCCGGAAAGCAGCGCGTCCACATCTAGGGGCAGATGCACGGCGTCTCGGGCCACGGCCAGGGACGCCTGCAATTCCAGCACCGCGGCAGTAGGCAAGCTCATTCCGGCCCGGCCCAAACCAATCCGGGCTTGGGTGGTGGTGCGCAATGGGGCCCACGGATCAGGGTTGCGACCCGAACCTGGCGCCAAGGTGCTCATGATGCCGCCCCGGCCAGCGCCCGCAACCGCGACGCCCCCAACTCCAGGCCACGCACCGTGCCGTAAGCATCGGCGATACCTTGCCGCTTCAACCAGGCCTCGAATTCTGGGGCTGGCTTCAAGCCCATGGCATGCCGAATCACCAACGCGTCGTGATACGACAACGACTGGTAGCCCAGCATCACGTCGTCGGCGCCAGGCACAGTGATTACGAAGTTCACGCCGGCAGCGGCCAGCACTGTGAGCAGGGTGTCCAGATCGTCAAAATCGGCTTCGGCATGGTTGGTGTAGCAGACGTCCACCCCCATCGGCAGGCCGAGCAACTTGCCGCAGAAGTGATCTTCCAAGCCCGCCCGAATGATCTGCTTGCCGTCGTAGAGGTATTCCGGACCGATGAAACCAACCACCGTGTTAACCAACAATGGCGAGAATTCCCTAGCCAACCCGTAAGCCCGGGCTTCCAAGGTCTGCTGGTCAACTGGACGGCCACCAGCCCCGAGGTTCGCTCCCGCACTCAAGGACGAACCCTGCCCGGTCTCGAAGTACATGACGTTATTTCCTACGGTGCCCCGGCCCAGCGATTGTCCTGCCGCCAGACCTTCGCGGAGCATGGCGAGGTCTACCCCGAAGGAGGTGTTGGTGCCCTGGGTACCACCGATCGATTGGAAAACCAGATCCACCGGTGCTCCGGCTTCGATCAGCCCGATGGTGGTGCTGAGGTGGCTAAGCACGCACGACTGCATCGGAATGTCGTAGGCCTGGCGAACCTCGTCGAGCAAGCCGAGCAAGTCAGCACTGGCTTGAGGCGAATCCCCGGCCGGATTGATCCCCACCACGGCGTCACCTTGCCCCAGCAGCAGCCCGTCCAACAGGGACGCTGCGACCCCGCGCAAGTCGTCGGTGGGGTGATTTGGTTGCAGCCGGGTGGCCAGGCGTCCGCTCAGACCGAGGGTGGTGCGAAAAGCGGTGACCACCCGGCAGGCTTTGCCGACAGCGATCAGATCCGAGTTGCGCATGATCTTGCTCACCGCCGCAGCCATCTCGGGAGTGATGCCTGGAGCCACCGCAGCTAGCGTCGTTGAAGCGTCGGGACGGGCCGCGATTTCCAGCAGCCAGTCGCGAAAACCACCCACGCTCAAATGCGAAATGGGTTCGAAAGCATCGGCCGAATGTGAATCCAGAATCAGCCGGGTGACCTCGTCACTTTCGTAAGGCACGATCGCTTCGTTGAGGAAGGTGGTCAGGTCAACCTCGGCCAGGGCGGCTTGCGCCGCCGCCCGCTCAGTCTCGCAACTAGCTGCGCAACCGGCAAGTTCGTCACCGGAGCGCTTCGGGCTGGCCTTGCCCAGCAGCTCAACCAATGAGTTGAACTGGTAGCTGTGTCCATTAACCACTTGGGTGGCGATCATGGCGCTCCTTCCCGATGAACCCCAATGATCGCCGTTGGTTGTTAGCACCTGGTTAAGGAGTGATTTCGCTGCCGATAAACCGGGTCGCCCTCAGCGGACCTTGGATTCTCGACCAGTCTGTCATGAGAGAATCGTCCGATGCGCGCCTACCGGGAGATCCTCAGTCTTCCCGGTGCGCTTCGGTTTTGCGCGGCTGGGCTTTTGGCCCGCTCGGGCGGGGCCATGATGAGCCTGGGCCTGGTGTTGATGGTGTCGGCGTTGTATGACAGTTACGCCTTGGCCGGCGCTTTGACGGCGGCCACCAGCGTCGCCTGGGCGCTAGGCACTGCGGCCTTGTCCAACCTGGTGGATCGCTTTGGACAGCGTCGGGTGATGTATCCCGCGGCGTTCATTTCCGCGTCAGCTTTGTCGATCACGGTGCTGCTCGCAGTGTTCGGGCTACCGGCTTGGACGCTGTTCTTGCCAGCGATCGTCAGCGGGGCCAGCGGAGGTGCCCCCGGCGCCCTGGTCCGAGCACGTTGGGATCATCTGCTCCGCGATCCAGCGCAACTCCACACCGCTTTTGCCCTTGAATCCACTTTGGACGAGCTCACCTTCGTGATCGGGCCGATCTTGGCCACTGCCTTAGCCACCGGCATCCACCCGGCGGCGGGCTTGGTCGCGCCCATCGTATTGTCGCTATTGGGCGCCAGCCTGTTCTACTCCCAGCGAGCAACCGAGCCACCGGTCCACCCCCGACCTCAGGTGGACGGCAAGCCTGCTGTCCGAGTTCCGGTGCTACTGGTTCCAGGAATCGGCTTCGTCGTGTTGGTCAACCTGCTGGTCGGCGCCATGTTCGGGGCTACCGATGTGAGCGTGGTGGCCGCGGCCACCAGCTGGGACGCCCGCAGCGCGTCGGGGATCGTGCTCGGATTGTTCTCGCTGGCATCGGCCAGCGCGGGCTTCTATTACGGCTCGCGGAGTTGGGGGTCGTCGCTGCGCAACCGATTCTTGATCGGCGTGCTAACCATGGCCGTGGCCGCAGCAGGCATGCTCTTGGTCAACTCAGTGGCCCTATTAGCCCTAGTCGGAATCCTGTTCGGCGCCACGGTGGCACCTACTCTGATCAACGGCAACTCGATCCTGGGACGCTTGGCCCCAGCCGGGCGACTAACCGAAGTCCTGGCCTGGATGAGCACCGGCATCGGGATTGGTGCCTCAATCGGCGCGAGCGCCTCGGGATACCTGATCGATGCCGCTGGCTACCACGCGGGTTTCACTGCGGTGGCGATCTTTGGCGCCACCGCAGCAGTGATCGCGATCGGCGCGGTGCCACTGCTGAAACCAGCTGGACGCACCAACACCTAACCAGGTCAGGTCACGGCGTGGAACGCCTGATCCAGATCCCACAGCAAGTCATCGTCCGGTTCGAAGTCGGCGAACTTGCCGCTACCAGTCGCTGACCGATGCCCTGAGACAGTCATAGGCTCGCGCCGTGACAACCACGACGAGAGCCTATGCAGGTTTAATAGCTGCCGATCAGCGCAGATAAAGCGCCCTTGCCGGGCAGAGTTTTATCGCCGTGGCAGCAGCGCCCGATTCCACCTGATCGGCGATGATGATCGGATAACCCCACTCATCTAGGGTGATCGCCGCAGGCAGGGTTTGAGCGCAGATTCCGTGGCCTGTGCAGGCCACTCGGTCAATTCCCAACCGGACTTTCTCTGGCCCTTCAGACATTTGCGCCCACCCCTTCATTGAGATTGATCAGCCGGGTCGGCTCGGTCGCCGCAGTGGTGCCTAGCACTCGCATGGCCGAACGGACGAAGCGAGCCACCCCATCGGGGTGATGGCAGGCACCGCGACCACCAAACTGATCCAACAGCAGGTTCAGCTGGGAGCGCCGCTCCCGACTAGGGTTCTGGCCGAATCTCGACCATTCCCGAGCTAGTGCGGGCAGACCGAACATGCAGGGCCCACATTGCCCAGCCGATTCACCAGCGCCGTACTCGATCATCTTGGTGGCGAACTCGAGCGGATCCTCATGTGGATTCCAGACGCTGACGATGCCAGGACCCATCGAGCCCCCGTATTGCTTCATCCCTGGGGTGTCCCACACCACCGTGCGGGCCTCGTCAGCGGTCAACAAGACGCCACCAAGCCCGCCAACCCCGACATGTTCAACACTTGGGTTGAGCCCGCCGGCCATCTGCAATATCTCGATCAGTGGCGTTCCCGCGGCCGCTTCATAGACCCCAACTCGCCGAACGTAGCCGCCTACCGCGATCAGGCGTGGGCCAGGCTCGACCTCGGTCCCAAATGACCGAAACCAGCCCGCGCCGTTGGCGCTGATCTGACTGATCCGCCACAAAGTCTCAGCGTTGAACACCACCGTGGGCCGAATCCGCTTGCCGCGACTGTCGCGTCCGCCATAGACGAAAGGGCCCCGCTTGGCCAACGGACGGGCCAGGCCGCCGTGGGCGAGGTTGATCAGCGAAGTCTCTTCCGAAGAGACATAGCGATCTGGCACTTCCAAGACTCGCAACCCGGCCGCTTTCAGCGCCCGCGCAGCAGCGGAACCTCGATGGGCAGCGTACTTTGCCCGCTTCGCCCCACGTCCGGCGACCAGTTGAACCCCGTCGAGCAACTCAGGAAGATGGTTTGCCACCACCCACCCATCCTTGGCCGCGCCGAGCTCACCATCACAAACGTTGACGATCAACCCTGCGTGGTTCTCCCGGGCCGCCTTGGCCTTGATCACGGCCGGAAAGGCTGCGCCGCCGCGTCCCAGCAAGCCGGCTTCGGTGAGGGAATCGATAATGTCGGTCATGACCACTCCTGAAGACTGATTTCGGTACGACGTTCCTTGTCAGCATGGGTTTTTGCAACCCGCCAGCTGGCGAATAGGCCACCGGTAACCCCGCAGGCCACGGTGATCAGGCGCAACACCGGCTGATCGGAAGTACCCAAGGTGAAGCCGTGAACCAGAGCCACCACCCACATTCCGTAGCTGGCCCAGTGGATACCCCGCCAATAACGCTCCGGCATCCGGTGCCGCAGCATGCTGGTCACCACGACGGCCACCAACAGATCGACCCCGATCGCACCAAAGCCAATCAGCAGCGGCTCGTAGCCAGATACGAACGGCAATACCACCGCCCACCAGCTGATATCGACATAGCCCTCGGCAATGGCGGTAAAAATATGCGCCCCAAGGAACACCAACATGCCTAATGAGAGCCAGCGATGTACCCCCATCACCACGGTGGCCGACTCACCATCTGGACGGCGCCGACCGGCGGTGACCACCCCGAGGCAGACCACCAAGGTGAGCAAGACGATGCTCACTACCCCGGTGGCCCGCGAGAGGTACCAGATCATCTCTGAAGTCATCTGACTTACTCCTGTTCTGCTTCGATCGGCCATCCCGCGGTGAACACCACGGAGCCGTCCAAATGTTCAAGTCGGGCCGGAACGCCATTGGCTTCCAGCCAAGCTGGGGCGTCGGTGCCAAGTACCAGCGCTGCAGTTGAAGCAGTGTTGGCCTCCAGGGCTGAGGTGGCCACACAGGTGACCTGCCCCCAAACCTGGGTTGCGGTGCGTCCGGTTCGAGGATCGACGATGTGATGGGCCCGCCCGGCTTCGGTGGCCCAGGTACGCAGCTGAGTGGAGGAGGTTGCCACTGCTTGATCGGTGATCGCGACCACCTGACCGACGCTGCCGTCGGCGGACTCGACTCCCACGTTCCAACCACCGGCCGGCGTCCGCCCGCCGCTGGCGATGTCGCCGCCCAGGTTGACCAGGAAGCCACCTGGCAGCCGCAGGCCCAAGTCGCGAGCGATCATGTCGGCAGCGTGCGCTTTGGCGCTGGCTCCGAAATCGAGCACCACCCCCGGCGCAGTGGTGATCTTTCCCAGACTGGAGACTGTCACCTGCTGCCATCCAGGCACTCCGGCGACGCCTGGGACGTAGTGTTCGCGGGATCGCACCGCCTCAATGTCGGCGTCATAACCGGAGGCAACCAACGCCGAACCGACTGTGAAATCAACCAATCCGTCGCTGATCTTCGCAGCGTGTTGAGCCGCCCGGAGGTAGTCGATCAACAGTGGTGAGGCGTACCACCAACCCTCGCCGCTCTGGGCTCGGTTCGCTAGTTGACTCACCTCGGAATCGGGACGGAACCGGGAACAGGCCACGTCGACTGCACTGAGATGCGCGATCGCGATTTCGAGCGCCGGATCGAGAGCCTCCGGCACCGACACCAGGATTTCGCAGGTGGTACCGATGGCCTTGAAGCTGGCCACCAGCGGCAGTGCCGCCGAGTCTTGGATGGTGGCGGGGTTCATCGGGAATCCTTAGCTGTTGGTTGTTTCGGTTGGCAGCGATTCGACTGGCCGGACCGCACCGAATCAGTCGTCCTCTTTGTCTTCTGCTCCGTGATGGTCGTCTTCGCCATCCTCGTCATCCTCGTCATCACCTTCGTCATGACTGGAAGTGACTGCGACCTTTGTCGGTTTGCTGGTGGTTGTACTGCGGGTAGTCCGCCGGGTCGAGCTTGTGCTGGCCTTGGTGGCGACCTTGGCCTCTTCGGTCGCGGACTCGGTCGGACTGGCGGTTGGGGCAGCGGGCTCGGTGGCTACCGAGGTTTCGCTGAGGTCGGTGACTGCTTCGGTGGTCTTGGTGGGCTGTTGCGGAGTGAACGCCGCTGCAGTGGCTAAACCGCCAATCGTCAACGTCCCCACTGCCATCAAGGCAGCTGTAGCCAGTCTGGTATTTGTGGTTGCCATCAAAGGCTCCGCTCAGTTGGTGATGGGTACTACCAATAGCCTGCTCGCCGGAGCCGATAGCCAACCTCAAGCCTGAGTTAAACCGCTGTTCAATCCTCATGATCCTTTGGTGTTGGTCAGCCCTGACCCAGTGCCGTTCGATACTCCGCCAACCGATCCGAAACCACCCTGATTGGCGGTTGTGGTGCCGCTGGAGCTGGTGGTGCTCTGACTAGTGCTGTGGCTGTCGTCTTGGCTGTCATCGGACGCGTCGGATCCGGTTGAGGTGCTGGCAGTGTTGGCAGTCTTGGTCGAATCGGCCACCACAAACCCGACTGTCGCTGCACCGGTGACCAAGGTGGCACCGGCGAGGATTCCCGCCACTGTGCGGCGAGTCGTTCGGATCGCGGAAAGCTGTTGGGTCATGTCTGACTACCTCCTGAATAAGTGTTCAACACTCACCAGAGTTCGTCGCTGAGCTAGGAGTTAGCTGTGCGCCTGCTTAGTGGCCAGCTGTGAATATCTCCAGGGGCTTGAGGTTGCCTTAACCCAACTGGCGACACCGACCGCTGCCTGCGCCGAAAACGACCTTTCGGCCAGGACAAGGCCGTAGCCCCGCCTGGCCTGGCCAGTTCGTTCAGGAGCCTTTGGTCTTGGTCTGGGGCGGCGCGGTAACGACCTTGGGCGGGGCGGCCTTTACTGTGGTCTTGGTCGTCGCCTTAGTCGTCGCCTT
>DHWU01000009.1:65569-68756 GCA_002413345.1 Propionibacteriaceae bacterium UBA5174
CCTTCGCACGGGTCGCGCTGGTCTTAGTGGAAGTGGCCGTCTTCTTCGCCGTCGACGTCTTGGTCGAGGCCTTGGTTGATTGCGTCCCGCTGGTGGGGCTCACCACTGACGGATCTGTGCTCTCCGCTGGCGCCAGGCCAGCATTGCCAGCGGTTTCATCACCTTTTGCCAAATCCGGACTGGCCAAAGCTGCGGCCACCGCGCCGGTGGCGAGGGTACCGGTCACCATCAGCGAGACCACGGCGATTCGGGTACGGGCAAGGGCAGGTAAACCCATCTCAGACTCCTGTCGTTGAACGGGGCGCAGTTGCTGCGTCCATCCAGTTCGTCGGTTGATTCAGTCACCACCTTGACGAATCGGCGCTGCATCAACCTCAAGTCCGTGTAAAACCCGTCCCTCAACTCCATGACCTTTGCCCCCGGCCGTCCCCCTCGCCGGCCACCGCGCAGACCATTCGCGGTGAGCTTGCAATTTCCAAGACACCGCATTACCTTATCGATCATCGATATGGGTTATCGATGATCGATAAGGAGATTGGAATGGCACTTCCTGGATTGGCCGTAGCCGTACTCACGATTGCGATCTTGATCGCGGTGATCCTCGGGGCGCTCCGGCTGCTGGCCGCGCCAGGCCCAGGGCTAGTGCGGACTGTCGAAATCGCCTGCCTGGCCGTGATCGCTGCCGTCGCGACCTTTGCTGCCATCTCGATCATCAACTCACTGTTCGGCAACACCACCAACGTGGAGGTTGTGCTGGCAGCCAATCCACCGCAGATCAAACTCCCTGGATTCAGCTTTGAACCGGGCACAGCAGCAATCCTTTCCGGCGGGGTTGACCGAGCCACCATCACCGTCAGCGGGCTTTCCTGGTTGCCGCGGGCGCTCCTCGCCGCAACCACCGCGGTGCAAGCCTTCGTCACGATCACCATCGTCTGGACGATCCGCACCATTGCCCGCCAAACCCGGGCCGGCAAACCGTTCGACCGCACCCCGCAATTGCTGATGGGTTGCGCACTACTTCTCTTCGCTGGTTCCTTCGCCTGGGCAGTACTGGGAGATACCGGCGCCTATCTGGCTGGCGAGGAAGCACTCGATGTTTCTGGTTGGGGTACCGACCAGGCCCTCACCAGCTACTTGGGTCAGACCGAACTCAACGCCTACGACTTGGGCTGGCCGGAGACCGCCCACTGGCAAGTCAACCTCCCAATGCTGCCGCTTGGAGTCGCCTTCGGACTAGCCCTGCTCAGTTTGGTGTTCGCGGCCGGCCAAAAGATGCAGGAAGACACCGAGGGCCTGATCTGATGCCCGACGAAGAAGCGGGACGGATCCACTGCCGACTCGACGAATTGCTTGCCGAGCGGGGACTCACCCTAACCCGATTATCGGAGTTGGTCGGAGTCAGTCTGGTCAACCTGTCAGTACTCAAGAACGACCGCGCCAAAGCGATCCGCTACTCCACCCTGACTGCAATCTGCGACGCCTTGGATTGCGAAGTGGGCGATCTGCTGGTCCTTCGCCACGGCTAAATTGTTGGCGCCCCCGCCAGGAATCGAACCTGGGACCGACAGATTAGAAGGCTGCTGCTCTATCCGCTGAGCTACGGGGGCCCGCATTCGCGCACTCGATGTTAGCCGAGTACAACCGGTTTCTGGGCCAATCAAACGCCGCCACTTCCGCAACCACGGACCGAACCAGTACGCGGAGGCAATAGAGTGGGCGCCGTGAGTGAGCACCTGGTCTGGATCGATTGTGAGATGACCGGTCTGGACCTCAAGGCCGATGCGCTGATTGAGGTTGCAGCACTGGTTACCGACGGCGAATTGAACGTCCTCGGTGATGGCGTCCAGGTGGTGATCAAACCCTCCCCCGAAGCGTTGGCCCAGATGGGCGATTTCGTGCACGAGATGCATGAGAAGTCCGGCCTACTGCCCCTGCTCGATGCTGGCTTGGAAATGGCCGAAGCCGAAGCGCAGGTCCTGGCCTATATCCGTGAGCATGTCCCCGATCCGCGCAAAGCGCCGCTGGCTGGCAACACAATCGGCACCGACCGCGCTTTCCTCGCCCGCGACATGCCGGAGCTGGAAGCCCATGTTCACTACCGCAATGTTGATGTCTCCAGCATCAAGGAGTTGGCCCACCGCTGGCTGCCCCGCGCCTACTACAACACGCCAGCGAAAAACGGGAACCACCGAGCGCTGGCCGACATTCAAGAATCCATTGAGGAGCTTCGCTACTACCGCGAAGCGGTCTTCGTAACCCCGCCCGGGCCAACCACCGAGCGCCTGC
Source organism: Propionibacteriaceae bacterium UBA5174 (assembly GCA_002413345.1). GTDB lineage: Bacteria > Actinomycetota > Actinomycetes > Propionibacteriales > Propionibacteriaceae > Propionicimonas. Next base: position 67,856 of record DHWU01000009.1, read on the forward strand.
GCGACATGGCTGCCCGCCATCAGGGGACCCTCACTGGCTACCGCCCCGCGGCCGCAGCCGACTGATTTCTGCTCCCCGGCCCGAACAGCTAAGCTAAGCGGGCCGAACGGCGCGTCCGTTCAGTCTTGGTGGGTATAGCTCAGTTGGTAGAGCTCCTGGTTGTGGTCCAGGTGGTCGCGGGTTCGAGTCCCGTTACTCACCCCAATCGGCCCGTCCAATATGGACGGGCCGCACTCATTTCCGAGCCAAACCTCGGTTTCCACCCTTATCAGCGCGGGCAACGGACTTGCCCAGAGCCAGACCTAAGTTGGGTCCCTGATCAGCAGGCAAACCGGGCTGATCAGGGACGCAACTTGGGTTGAACCGACGAAGGCCCAGCCAATTGGCAGACGCCACCGCCGGGTCAGGCCTTGAAAGCCACTCAGGCCTGTTCTCCCAATGGTTCACCCAAAGAAACCCGATCCTCGCCTGGCCGACGAATTACCACCGGCTTGGGGGTCCGCTTCAACTGACTGGTCGACACCGCAAACAAGGCAGTCACGGCGAGCGCGGCAAATACCGTCACCTGATTGACCGGACGGTAGGGCCCCAGCACCCAGCCAAATTGGGAATCGACCGCGCCGTAATTCACCAGCAAAAGGAACGATGAGACCGAAGCCAGCACGGTCACCGCGATTGCGGTGACTAGCACGCCCAGCATTGGCGCCGCGCCGCGATTAGTGGCGCGAACCGCAGTCAACCCGGCCATCAGCAGGAAAACACCCAAGGCGATGGCGGCGGACCAGGCCACGATCAGCAAGTTTCCCTCAGCCTCACTCATGGCACTTAGCACCATCGACGCCGCCGACGAGCCAGTGGCACCCGCGCCCGGGCCCACCACTCGCACCGGCACAACCGTGAC
>DHWU01000009.1:69086-87491 GCA_002413345.1 Propionibacteriaceae bacterium UBA5174
GCCCGCCCGCCGCGGGCCGCGTTGCGCACCAACCCAAGGAAGAGCCAAACGACTCCGAAGGCGATCGCCCACCATGCCAAGGTGCCAAAGTCGAAGCCGGTGATAGCCACCGGCAAACCGTCCGCTGAGACCGGGCGTCCATCGGTTGGGGCTACTGCCACCAACCAGGGCGCGACGATTTGCCAGGTACTGGCAAAGGCGAACCAGAGCAGGTAATGAATCACCGTCAAAGTGGTCGCAAACGAAGCGATCCCGCGTGCAAAACTCTTAGTCAGCGAGGCCAAAGCCGCCGCTACCCAGGCCAGCACTGCAGCCCCAGCAATCGAAACCAGCATTGCTGCCACCATGGTCGAAAGCTGAGTGGCTGGCGCTGCGTCACTTCCGGTAAACAGCCAGCCCAGCACGGTCACCTGGCTTACCATCACCTTCGTCGGAAGCAGTCGGACGCCCACTGGCCAAAGTAGGCCGCCGATGATCACTGCCGCGATTGCCAAGCTGAGCAGCATTGCTCCAGTTCGCTGAATGACGATTGCGACGATGCCAGGTTCGGTCGGCGCCACACTCGGCGGCGGCAGTGGTACCGGCGTGTGCAGCATCTCTTGAACCAGCAAGGGACCATCAGGCTGCGAGCCTTCTGGGTCGGGTGTTCGTTCTTGATACTCGATCGGTCGCCACTCAGTCATGGGCCCTCACCAGTTCAGTACGCATCCAGCCTTCTCGCCTTCCACCCCCCGTGGTGCCCGCAGCGCTGTCTGCTCGATGCTGGGCCAACGAACCTTAAGGCTAGAGCAGCAGAGGGCAGAAATGGTAAATATCACCCACGCTATGGGACAGCTGGGTGGTGTCGCATTGGGCTCAGGCTCTAGTTGGTAGCTGCACGACTACGTCATTAGCGGCTTTGTCGTGCCAGCCTCGAAACTCCTCGGTAAGGGGAATGCTCAAGTAGCCAAGACCGCAAGGCAGGCTCATCACCAGCTGCATTAGAACGCGAAGGACCGACCGGCCGTAGCCGATCGCCATTCCGGTATCTCGATCAACCACTTTGATCTTGAGTACCCGCTTGCCCACTGTTTGGCCGCGTCCGTTCAACACCACCAGATAGCCGATAACCATCCCAGTCAGCACGAGGTAGCCGAGGCCACCAATCACCGCAGCTGTGGCCGGAGAGCCGCCTGCCAGCAGAATCAACAGCAAGGTGATCAGTATCAGCCACACGAAGATGACACCGCCGATGGCCATTGCATCAACCAACCAGGCCAGCAAGCGAGAGCCGAGTGTGGCCCGGGCAAGATACTGCTCCCCAGACCCGTGGGCGTTGGCTTGCCGGATTTCGAGTGGCGCCTGCCAAGCCATGGACGGCACGGCATCCGCGCTCACCGGCGGGTAACCGAGTTGGCTCGGCGGCACAGTCGATACCGGCAGAGGCGGCGGCACAGTCGATGACACTGTCGGCGGCGCGGGCGGCGGCGCTGTCGATGACGGTGTCGGGCCAGGCGGCACCAAGAAGCTCGGTTCCCCTGGGATCACCGACCACGGCTGAAGTTCCGGAAGTGATGCAGCGACGGCTGGTTGCGGCGTAGGCGCCAAGAGAGGTTCGGCCGGCGCCGGGACCAAAGTGGCCAAAAGCGCCGCCGAGGAACGCAAAGTGGTCCGGTCATCGACCGAACCACTTGCGGGGGCGTCGGCTGCACCAGGTCCGCCAGGCGGCGAACCCCCCTCCAGATCCAGCCGAGCCCCACAACGAGCGCAGCGCCCAGTCGAGTAACTGGGCACCAGCCCACACTTTTTGCAGGTCATTGAGCAGCGGTGACCAGTGTCACAGCGGTGGATCGAACCACCTCAGACAACGCCTGCACTACCTCCGCGTCAGCAGCCCCGCCACAGTTGCCCTGGGCGTACACCACCACCGGCACTGTCGCCGAAGCGACATATTGTGCGTAAATCATCGTCAGCTGCACCCCGCCAGTCTCGCCATTGCGAAAGCCGACCAGCACCGAATACTGCGGGAATGCTTCCTGTCCGGCAGACTCGGCCACCACTGACGCCTCCGGCAGGCTCAGCAGCTCCTGCTTGATCGCGGCGAATGCCGACTCCGCTCCACCATCAGCTGCAATCACGTCCAAGAGCACAGTGGGCCGCAAAGTGCCTTCGGGCTGCCCGAGGTCACCGCTCAGAGTAAGAAGAGCCTGCTCGCTCGGATACTCCAGCCACTCGTCCGGAACACGAACACTGAAAGTGATGCCCGCATCGACGACATCTCTACGGATTTCCGCACTCATTTGGCCCAACCCATCTCTCACCATTTGAATAGCCCCTTCAGGTTATTGGTGACTTCGTTCACATCGACGTCCACATCGAAAGAAACTCCCGCGCCCACCCCGAGGGCCGCCCCCACATCCACCGATGCTTTGACGTGACTCACGGTCACTTCAACATCCGCATTGGCGTGGGCGCCAATCCCGGCATAGACATGCCCCGTGACCGATGGTTTCACGCCGCCGACATCGACTTGCGCGGTGGCACTGGCCTGGACTCCGGCGAACGCAGAGGCGCCGACACCCGCCTTAAGACCGTCTTTGGTTAAAGATGCTTCTGCGCTGCCTGCCACACCGACTTCGGCGCTTGCCTTGCCATTGAGCGAAGCGTACTGGTTGCCCACTTTGCCCTCCGCCTCTGCACTGACCAAAGTGGCTTTGCCCTCGGCTTTGGCAGTTAGGCCTGCCGCACTGATTCCCGCAGAAGCGCTACCACTGGCGGCCAACAGTGAAGCTGTAGCAGTTCCACTGGCGGTGACCCCGTTGCCGAGATCCCAGTCGCCATCAACTTTGCCTTTCCATACACTCGCTTCGCCCTTGACCTTTTGAGTTTCGACGAGGTTTTCGTCTCCGCTCAGAATGCCCTTGATCTTTTGGAAGGAGGCGTCGGACTCCGAGGCCAGCCCCTTGTCGGCATAGGCCGCTTTACCAACGTAGATTTTCGGATCCTTGCTTCGGTCTTCCGGCCCGTGGTCCACCCGTTCGGCGTCGTAGGTCTTGTGATTCCAGTTGTGCATACCACCGGTGCCCTTTTCAGCATGCTTGGCACCTTGCGCAGAGGTCTTGTGCTCCTCAGCGTGTTTCGGGTTATGAACATCAGTGTCCGCATGTTTGGGCTGGTCGCTGTGTTTATGATCGTCGCCAGAGCCACTTTGGGCCCGCTTGGCGTCCTCGTTGCGCTGCGGAACATAGTCGGGGTCGTCAGCTGAATGTTCTGGGTCATATTTCGGCTTCTCGACTTTATAAGGATCTTTCGGGTCGCCCTTCACCGTAACTTTGACGGGAGGCTCGACTGTGGCGGCATCTTCCTGCGAAGGGTCTCCGCTTCCGGAGCCAGACCCACCCGAGCCAGTGCCAGAACCAACGCCACCCCCGATTCTTTTCGCCCCGCTGGTTCGCTCCTGCTCGTCGGCGTTATCGTTGGCCTTCTTCGCCAGATCGTTGAGCTTGCGAATCAGCTCAATCAACTCCTGTTGATGCCGCGAATTCCAATCCTTGGCAAATCGATCGGAGTTGGCACCTTCCCACTGGCGTCCGGCAGTTTCCACCAACCGCGACACCTGGATGCGAACCGAATCCAACCGGCGAGCCTGACCAGTGAGGCTGGTCGCCACGCCACGAACTTTGGCGACGTCCATACCAATCTTGTTCATAGTTGGTCTCCCATCTCAGCAGATCAGACAGTGGGGGGTGGCGCTCCGCCCAGCGCCACCCCCCACTGAACAGGTCAGCGATCCGAAGTAGCGGCCTGCTCTTTGGCGTTGGTCGAAGCCTTTTGGCCGAGGTCATTCAGCTGAGTCTGCAGATTGGTGAGCGCCGTGCGGTGCTTGTCGTTCCACTCGCCGGAGAACTGGACGGCGTCGTTACCCTTCCAGTCCTCAGCCACTCGAGTCATGATCGAATTAACCTTGCTGACAATCTTGCCGATCTCCGCAGACTGCATTTTCAAATCGCTGCCGATCTGTTCGACATTCGCTACATTCATACCATGAGTAATGGCCATTATTTTGAACCCTTCTAGGATTTGTAGATTACTGCCCGCCTTCTGGTAGTAACCCTTCTACATAACTCCATGCGGTGCAAGGAGAGTTCTATCCACCCTTCAAACAGGCATCGATACTTGGATCAGCGACGGCGTGCCACGCTCAACCAGAAAGCCCCTGCCTAGGCAGAAATCGGTGGATTGACAACGGGGGAAGCTCGATTGCAGCAGGTGCTCCATGCCATCATCTGGCTGCAATACCAGTCCTCTGCGACCCGCCTTGAACCGTTTCATCAAATCGTAGGACTGGGACAGCGTGTTGTATTCACCTTCGCCAACCACAAAGTGGCCCGCCGCCAATGCAACTCGGATCAGATCGGCCAACCCATATTCCGCCGTTGAATTCGTAAGTTCCCCAAGGCCCTCAATAATCAGTGCCGAAGGACCGGCGCCTTGGAGGATCGCGGACAAATCTTCAGTAACCAGCGAAATCTGCTCGGCCCCGACCGCCGACGACACCCAGCCGAGATCGGCAGACAACTCACCGCGTCGATCCGCCAACAGGTGTGTCGCCATGCCCAACCGTCGCAACTCGGCGGTGATCACCTTCACCGCGGTGGTTCGCCCGCTACCCACTGGTCCGGTGACCACAAACGGCCCTGTTGGCCTGACTTGAGCTGCTTCAAACCCTGCGGACGTCATTCCGATGGTCAGCAGATCGGCCGTGTGGGCCAACTGCTGGTCCGAAACCTCCTCTGGAAGTCGCCTGATAGGCATAGCCGGAATCAGCGGCGAGTTCCGCATTGCGCTGGCAAACTTCCCCAACGCCGCCGCCTGCGCGGGCGCATCAGATCCAGCGCCCAGTACCGCCACTTGCACCTCGGCATCGTCGACCACGCACCGGCCCGGCGCACTGTCCGCGCTCAAAATGCCCATCGGCACAGCGAGGGTGCCGTATTCCTCCGGATCGGCCATGCGCATCACGATTCGACGCTGCACACTCGCGGCCAGGGCTGCCGACATTGCACCACGTTGATCTGAAGACATCACGAAGTGCACACCGACTGGACGTCCTTGTGCAGCAATTTCGGCAAGCATGTCGAAATACTTCATCTTGCTGGCCCCCTCGTAGGCGGCCCGAAAAGCAGCCATCCCATCGATTAACACCAGGATTCTCGGTTCGTCCGGTCTAACGGCGAGCTGTCGGTAGTCGGTGATCGTCGAAGCCGTCACCTGCTGGTAGCGGGCTGAGCGCTCTGCAACCAATGACCGCAACCAGTTCATCAGTCGCTCGACCCGTTCATCGTCGGAGCCATTGATGATGCTGCCAACGTGCGGCATCGTCTCCAACATGTCCAGACCGCGGGAGGCGAAATCCAGGCCATAGACGTGGCACGGGCCGCCTCTGACGGTGAAACCTGCCGCGACCGCTAACGTCCGCAACAAAGTGGTCTTTCCCGAACCGGACGCGCCGTACACGATCAGGTTGCCCTCAACGTCTGGGTGAAAGGCAACCGGCACTTGCCGTTGCTGGCCAGGATCGTCCAACATGCCGTAGACCAACTCGGTGTCACTTCGCCGCGTCGGCACATCTTGGGCCAGGTCGTAATGATCCTTCAGATCTGGCAACCACGGCTTGCGGGGCACCGGAAGCTCGGCATCAGTGGCAGCATGCTGGATCGCGGAGACTATCCGCGAGATATCGGCCGGCCCTCGATCAGTTGCGCGCTCTTCGTCAACCGGCCTCTCCCAAACCGCCCGCGAACCGAAGTGCAACTCGGCCACCTCAACCTCGGAGTGGACCGTTCCCATACCTGTATGCCCACCGACGTAGCCGGTTTGGAAGGGCACTAACCGCCCCGGGCCGGTCTTTGAAATGGCCCGCCCGGGAGTGTTCTGGTCGAAGAAGGCGGCCTGGGGCGAACCAAGAATGTCGTGGGAGTCATCCACATCGGACACCCGCAAGGCCAATCGCAGATTGGTATTGGCCCGAAGCGGCCCCTTGATCACCCCGGACGGCTGCTGGGTGGCCAAAATCATGTGCAACCCTAATGAGCGCCCGCGTTGAGCCACATTGACTACCCCGTCGATAAACTCAGGCACTTCCTGCACCAGAGCGGCGAACTCGTCGATCACCATCACCAGGCTCGGCGGTGCCAGCGCGGGGAACTTCTTTTCCATCGTTGGCAGGTCTTTGCAGCGGTGCTGTTCGGTGATCAGCCGCTCGCGGTAATGCAATTCCGCGGCCAATGAGGTGAGCGCCCGGCGCACCCCATTCTTGTTCAAGTCAGTGACCAGTCCGACGGTATGCGGCAGGTTGTTGCACTCAGCGAAGGCGGAGCCACCTTTGTAGTCGACCAGCAAGAAGTTCAACCGCTGCGGACTGTGGGTGGCTGCCATCGCCAGAATCCAGGTCTGCAACAGTTCGGACTTCCCCGAACCAGTGGTGCCACCCACCAAGGCGTGCGGGCCATCAGTGCGCAGGTCCAGCGAATGCGGCCCCAATGCGCTCTGGCCAATCACAGCTCGCAGATTTCCCGCTTTCCCCACTGGCTTCTCCGGAGCAAGCGGACCGACCACGATCGAGCGGTTCGCCTGCCAGCGTTCGATCACATGCAGCGATTCGATCATCGGATCAAAACCGGGCAGCGACAGCAGGTTCACTGCCCGCGGCACGTCCGAGGCGTCGTCGCTGCGGGCTGCCAAGTCAGTGACTGGCGACAGCGCCCGGGCCCACCGCACAGTCACCTCCAGCGGAATCAACTCCACCGCGACCGGGGAGATCTCCGCACCGTCGTGCAGAAAACCGACTCGTGGATCGGCCTGCGCCTTCATCTCGAGGAACACTCGACACGATGCGGGGAGCATGCTCAGCTCGGCGGCAACCCACACCACGAATACCCCGTGGCGCCAGCCAGTCTCAGCCACTTCCACCAGACGTCCGAACTCAACTGGGGCGTCACTTTCCACCACCAGCAGCACTGCCGGGGTAGGGATAGAACCCTCCTTGGCAGTGGGCATTCGCTCGGCGATCAATGTCTCGATCGAACCGATCACCTCAGAGGCACCGCTTGCAGAGGAAGCCAGGTGAGTCGGCAACGGCGACTTTGCGCTGGCACAGTGCGGCAGCCACTTCAGCCATTCCCAAGCCTGACAAGTCTGCGCTGAGGCAACTGCCGCAACCACTAACTCGTCTGGCGAATGCAAAGCTGCGGCCTGCACCACGATCGCCCGAGCCGCAGCCGTCGAAACATCTGGCGGGCCAGCCACCCCAAAACCGCCAAGAGTGCCCGGCGCCATCACCACCGGCACGTCGTGAACCACTCGCAGCGGAGTCACTGAATCCACCAATTCGGCATAGACGCTGCGCCGCGCCTGTTTGGCGCTCGGTAGTATCACCTGACTGCGAGCCAGCGCACTTCCTAATCCGAACCGGAACTCGCAGAACCCCGGCGAGTCAGCCCTGCGCGCCCACAGCAGATTGGAATACTCCTCACTCGCATTCACGCATTCCGCCACCGAGGGATGCTCCACAAGCCTGGAGGTAACCTCCTTGGCGTTGGCAATCTCGATGTCCTTGCACAGCGACTGAACTTCCAGACGCCACTGCTTCAACGCGCGCTTGTAGTCGGCCTTGCCTGTAACCATCTGGTCCAAATAGGAGCCCAACATCATTAGTGGGCTCAATGCCATGAATAGCAGCGACATGATCTCGCGAGTTACCGCCCACAGGATGCCAGCCATCAGCAGCGGCGCCAGCATCGCCAAGGTGGGGAACCTTATCGGCTTGGGATACTGAGGCACTTCCGGCGCTTCGAACTTCTCCCCACCGTAGATCGAGACCAGCCGGGGCGATCGGATGAAAGCCACCGCGGTGCCTTCCACGCGTCCCTGGGTGGCCACTGACTGCAACAACCGCACGGTAAAGGTGGTGTCGCCGACACTCACCTGATCGTTGGCCCGAAGCACCTCACGCTCGGCAGCGACGCCATTAATCGTGAGGCCATTGGCCGAACCCATGTCGATCACTTCAATGCGATCGCCAACATTGACCCGAATGTGCTGTCGGGAAACCATCACGTCGGTCAGCCGGACTTCACAAGACCGCCCTCGGCCAATCACATTGCTACCCGATACCAGTCCGAAGTCTTGGCCCTGATCGGGGCCTTCAACCACTCGCAGTACTGCGGCGTTGCTGCGCTGCTGCTCGACAAACTGTTCCCCGGCCCGCACCAACGAAACTGTCTGAGCCGAGCGCAATCCGCTCTCGGCTAATGGCGTTTCCGGGACTAGCGCAGCTTGACGTTCCCCCGAAACCGCGGCCAAGGTCAACCCTGCTGGCGCTTCACCCCGCCCAGCACCAAGCGGGTCGGCCAAGTAGAGATGCTCAGCGACGTCCCCGATCGTGGCTGAGGAGTCGTAGGTGACTGAAAGGTCGACCGGTTGTTGACCCGAGCGATTGAGAGTCAGCCGAAGTTTCACGGCGTACTCTCCAGCCCGGGCTGCGGAGTCACCGCTCTACGACCTGGCATTCGCAGCCAATCTGGACGTTCGAAGTCGAGCTTTGGCCATTCAGCACTGGCCAGCCGCTCCGGTAGCAGCGAGCGCGGATTGAAGCGGGCAATGAACCGTTTCGTTTTGGTCAGCTCACCCAGGAGTTGCTTTCGAGTGGCGCTGGCTTGGGTCCAAAGCTGAGCAACCTCGGCAGGATTCGGATCGTCCAGGCCGAAAGTGGCCGTATTCGCCGCCACCGCCATCTCGGCTACCGGTTGCCGAGCGATTAGTCGCGACTGCTCCAATCTGGTTGCGTCTGCCGACAGCACCATGCCCAAATCTCGGCACTGGTCGAAGACGTCGGTCCAGGCGCCGGCCACCTGTTTGCTCGGCGTGCCCCGAGTCCGTCGGATGCGCCGGCGAATCAGCTTGGCCGCGATGATCGCCCCCAGGATGGCCGCAACCGTAGCTAGCGGCGGGCCGATTACGCTGAGCACCGCCAATAGCCACTTAATCAGGGCGCTCAGCCAGCCGCCGGCGATCTTCGTCCCGGAAAGATCGTTGTCGGGCAGCCCGAGGGTGTTGTTCTGCATCCTGGTGGAGTTTGGCGGCGGCACATTGGTGGCCTGTTCCTGCTTGTCAACTGTCTGTGGCTGCTGCGGCGGCGTCCGGTTGCGATCCGGGGTGAACACTGAAGCTGGAATGGCTCGCCAACCCTGATCGGTGCTCACCTCAACCCAAGCGGTGATGTCTTTACCCGCAACCTGACCGCCTTCGGGTACGGTCGCACCGAAGACCACTCGGGCCGGGTAACCGGCTTGATTGCACAGCAGGGCGAAGGTAGCCGCGTATTGCTCATCGCTGCCCACCAGCAGATCGGCGAGCACAAAGCTCGACAGCCGTCCCTGGCTATGGCCAGGCAGGTACTGGGTTTCGCCGGTTCGGGTGCCGTCACTCCAGTACCCGTCTTTCAGGCGAGCGGCTATCTGGGTCACCCGTTCACCCGAAGTGGACGCATTTCCGGCCCACTTCTGACCGGTCGTGGCCAAGAAGGCGTAACTCGAAGCGTCCACCAGGGATCCGCTCCCGGGGTTCATCGTCGCGTCAAAACCTTGGGCGACCGGCACACTGTCCAGACTTACCTGGTCGCTTTCCCGGAACCGATCACCGTCGGTGAGTAGCCCCTGACCGGTGTCGAGGTTGTAGCGGAAGGCTGCGGAATGGGTTTTGACGTTCACACCAGCAAGGGTGATGTCGGTGTTTTCACCAAGCGAGGGCAACCAGCTGCCCAGCTCGCGGGTCTGCTCGTAGGCCGCGTCGAAAGTCACGGTGATGTGGGTCGGGGTGCCGGTCACGGTGGTTGGAATCCGGGCACCGACCCGCTGGAATCCTGCGTCAGCCGTGCCGCCCCCAGAAGCGCTCCAGGTGCGGCCGGAGTAGTCGTCCAGCACGGCCAGTCGAAGCAGCGATCCGGCGGGCGCGCCGTCCACCTTCAGCAGTTCGGTGTCGTACAACTTCTTCTGGGTGGTCGAGGAGTATTTGCGAAAACCAACCAATGGCGAAGACAGGTCTTTGGTTTCTACTGGCGGTTGAACATAGCTGCGCAACACAAATCGGGTGGTGTCACCGCCGGGCAGCATGCCGCCGAAGACGCCGCCCAACGCCAGCGCCGCGGCCACCAGCCCGGTGCCGGTGGCTAGCGCGGCTCGCTGCGAGCGTCCGGTGCCGGCCAAAACTCGGCGCCGCCGAGTGCGCACCGCCATCCAGGCGAAGCCGACCGCTGCCAGCGCCAATCCCTGCGCGAGAGCGGGCGGTGTTTGCAATGCCCCGAGCAGAATCACGGCCAGCAGCATGCCTAGCGGGGCGGCCAACGCAGGGGCGGCGCGGCGAGAACGGCGCGCTACCCAGAAGCCAATCGCGCCGGTCAACAGCCCCAGCAGGTAGGGAATTGCCAGGTAGGTGCCGTCGCCCACGACCGGGGGCAAGGTGGTGAGCATCTCTTTCCAGCCGCCGATCACCATGGTGGCTAACACGTTGAGTGCATCCGTCGATGGCAAGAAACCAGCGAAGGCGTACTCGCGGGCAACAACTCCAGCACCAATGCCGAAGTAGGCCACCAGCAGCAGCCCAGGAACCGCCAACCAGTGCCAGCGCAGGGCGATCACCACGTAGGCTGCGATCACTCCCAGCAGCACCCCCAGCGCACCGACCAGCATGAAATGCAGGGTGTCGAAAGTGGTCACGAAGCCGTACAACGCGATCATCGCCAGGAGCATCAGGAAGCTGCCATCGACTAGATCGGTCGAGCTGGGTTTGAGTTGTTTGATTCGTTCAGTGAGGGTTCTGGTGCGCCCTGTCGAATCGCCGCGGGCTTCTGGGCTGACGATTTTCATACCAGTTGCCCTCCGGCCAGTACTCGAGGCAGGTCGCTCAGTCGTCCGATGGTGACCATGGTCAGGCCCACTGATTCCTGCAGGCTGATCCGCCCGCCGGCGACCACGCGAAGCACCAAGGTGGTCACTTCGCGGGGCAGGAATGCGCGGGCTCGCTGAAACTCGGCAAAATCGCAGTTCGGGCCGGTGATCAGAATCGCCACCGACGCTTCCGGGGCGAGTTGATTCAGCCGTCCGGTGGCCGCCGACAGCTGCCAGTTTTCGTGTTTCGCGCGGGAATAGGTGTCCAAGGCTTGGTGCGGTGCGGGTTGGACCGCGGCGTGATCGCCGCAGATCAGAGTCAGATCCATCTCGTCTGCCAACGCCCGAATCGCGATTGAGGCCCCCACTGACAAGGCGAGTTCGAACTCTTCTACTGTCTGATAGGACGCCTGCAAGACGTCAGTTACCACGGCGATGTGGGAACGGCGGGTGTCCAGGAACTGGCGCACCATAAACCGTTCGCCCTCGCCCAGCCCACTGAACTTGGCGGTACTGCGCCAGTGAATGTAGCGCCGGTCATCGCCAGGGGCGTAGTCACGCAGCGTGTGAAAGGCCAGGTCGCTCATCGAAATGTCTTGGGTGGTGCGTCCTTCCAGGTCGCGCAGTAAGCCCGCCCCCAGTGGCTCCAGCGGCACGGTGGCCGGGTGAATGAATAGCTCGACCGGATCGGCCCAGGTGACTTCGCGGCGAACCACACCGAAGGGGTCGCCGCGTTGAGTGGTTACTGGGCCAACGGCAATCACGCCGCGTTTAGTGCCGGGAACTACGGCCACATCTTCGAAATAGCCGTTGGCGGCCAACGGCGGCAAAGTGAAAGAGGCCAGCGACTCCCCCACTGGAAACACTAGGCCCAGCGGCAGCAGCGGCAGCGTCCCCAGGTTGCGCACCGAAAACCGCACCGCGGCGGCATCGCCCACCACGATACGTTGCGGAGCCACTTCGAAGCCGACGTCCAAGCGGGTGCGGCCAATCGCGAACAGAGCTGAGCCAGCCACGATGAAGAACAGTGCGGCAGCAGCGAACGACAGTTCGCGCCACCCCAATTTGGCGCCCAAAAAGGTGAATCCGGCCGCGGCGGCCAGTAGCGTCCAGCCCAGCCCGGAGAGGGTTTGCATTGCGGCAGACAGCTTGGCCCAATAGGGACGCAGCGCAGCCCGCATCGGTTCGGCCGCTGCCCAGAATCGGCGCAGCGGCGAGGTCAGGTCTTCGATCAGCACCCGCAGCCGCGCCAAGGTGCCGCGGGCGGCCACTCGGCGACCCACGGACAGCTTTGACTCGGGCTCTGGCTCTAGCTCTGGCCCTGGTTTTGGCTCTGGGGCAATCTTGGGCGCCCTGACTTGGGTTTCCATCGGGCTCAAAGGCTCCGCTCAACTGGTGCCGCCACGCTGCTGATCAGTTCGTCGATCACTCGCTCGGTGGTCACCCCAGAGAACTGCGCTTCGGCATTCAGCAAAATGCGGTGACTCATGATCGGCACGGCCAAGTCTCTGATGTCATCGGGCAACACATGATTGCGGCCTTTGCTGATCGCCCAGGTCTTGGCCACTCGAATGTAGGCCAAGCAACCACGCATCGACAGGCCCAGTTTCACGTTGGCGTGGCGCCGCGATTCAGTGGCCAGGTGCGAGATGTAGGCCACGATGGCCGGCTCCACGTGCACATCATTGGCGAACGTGGCCATCTGCTGCACCGCGCTGGAAACGATCACCGGCGAAACCGTGGCTGAGCGGTCTCGGCTGGCGGCTTGCAGCATCAACTCCATGGCCACTTCGTGGTCGGGATAGCCGATCGAGGTCTTCATCAAGAACCGGTCGAGTTGGGCTTCGGGCAGCCGATAGGTGCCAGCCTGCTCGATCGGGTTCTGAGTGGCGATCACCATGAATGGACTGCCCACCGGGTGGGCCACCCCGTCAATAGTGATCCGGCCTTCCTCCATTACCTCCAGCAGCGCCGATTGGGTCTTCGGGCTGGCCCGGTTGATCTCATCGGCCAGCACCACTGAGGCGAAGATCGGGCCCTTGTGAAACTCGAAGGCCCGCTTCTCCTGGTCGAAAACGGTCACCCCGGTGACATCGGAGGGCAGCAGATCCGGAGTGAACTGAATCCGGCTATGCGTGCCCTGCACGCTGTTGGCCAACGCCTTAGCCAGCTGGGTCTTGCCCGTTCCCGGGTTGTCTTCCAGCAGCAGATGGCCCTCGGAGAGCATGCAGGTGACCGCCAGGCGGATCACATCCCGCTTGCCCCGAATAGCGATCTCCACATTAGAAACAATTTGCTCAAAGGTTTGATTAAACCATTGAGCCTGGTCATTAGATATTACCACGACCACCCCTTCCCCTGGTCCATCCTCAGGATTTCAACACAATTAATCACGGCACTAATTTATTTGGAGAGTATTTGATCTAACACCATCACAAACCATATAAAAGGTCGCACGCTCAGTTTCCCGATCATTAAGACCAATGACCCATGAGTCAGTATCAGTAGCATTTCCAGAATAGGCCTTAGTGGTTCCACCACCACTACCATTAGTAAAGTACCCCTTACCGTTGGTGTGGGTCGTACAATTGTACGAACCGCTAAACCCGGCAGTCCGCACAACTACGTGAAGCACTTCGTGATTTAAAACATCCCGCCAACTCACCTCCACTGTTCGCACGATTGGCGCGGCGTCGGTCTTGACAGTGGTAGTAACCGAATCCGGACTACTACGCCCCGGCGTCGTAGCCGACGTCTTCAAAATCGCTTCAACGCTATAAGTCGTGCTATACGCACCCATAGTGTGCGACCCCGACACCGACAAAGCACCCTTACCAGTAGCAGTGTCAACCACCGTGCCGCCAATCTTTAGCGTCAACGTCGCATTAGCACCATTACCATTAGCAGTCGCTTTAGCACTAATTGTCTTACCACTGGCCGATTTTGAAGTAATCCTCGGACTAACAAGGTTCCCAAACGGCGTGGCGGCATGGCTAGCTGAAGTAGTACACCGATTCGCCTCATTACAAACCTTCAGCCGCATCGTGTAACTAGTCCCATCAGACAGGCCAGTAACAGTCGACGTCTTGGCCTGCCCAGCAACATTGGCCGTACCAAGACTGGTCGTACCACCGGCTCCAGAAATAGTCACTGTGGACCTATCTCCGCGAGATGCCGGCACCGTGTAAGTGAGCTTCACCTGCCCATCAACACCAGTCGGCGCCGCGCTCCACGCGCCCCACGCATCCGGAGTACCGGTGGCCTTCCACGTTGGTGAAGTAGCCGCCGAGGAATGTGCAGCACCGCCAGTAGCGTTGGCAGCACTCACCCGGTACGAATAACTGGTGCCATCAAATCGCACCGTGTCATCAGTGCACGAGTTGCTCGTCGCGCTGTTGGTCTTGGTACAAATCTGTTTGCCGTCGTTTCGAGTCACCGTGTAAGTGACCGGATTCGGACCCTCAGGGGTGCCCAAACTCCAACCCACACTCACATTCGTCGTGGCCCCAACCAGCGCTCCCGGGTTGGGCGCAGCCACCGACAAACCAGCCGGCTTCCCCGAAGATTGCCCCCGGGCAGTCGCGGCCGGGCCAGGCTTGTAACTGTTCTCGGCATACACCGAAAAGTAGTAAGCCTCATTATTCGACGGCGTGGACACCTTCAAACTTGACGCGCCAGCACCGGTGGTGTGATCAACCCCGTTAACCGTCACATGAATGGTCGTGATTGGCGACCCGTCATTGCTGATACTGCCCCAAGTAACCAACACAAACCCATTTTCGGGGTTCACGACCTTCACCCAGGCCGGAGCCCCCGGAGGCGTATCAGGAGTAATCTGCGCCGATACCGGGCCCCAATCACTCCAATCGGCCTTGTTATGGGCCCGCACCTGAAAAGTAAACGCCTTACCATTGGCCAGGCCCTTGATCTGACACGGCGTGCTCCGACACGTCGTAACCTGCCCAGCCCCCGGCCCGCTGGCAATCTTGACTTCATAGGAGTCGATTTCGGCCCCATTCGCGGGTCCTTTGGTCCACGACAACTTCGCCGCATGACTTTGAACCGCCGCCCCGGCCACCGGCGCACCAGGCGCCCCCGGCCGCGAATACACCACCAAAGTGATCGTGCCGGTTGTCCAGCGAGTTTCCCTGCCCGGATCAGACGCCAAATCGGTAGCGGTCACCCGATACACCAAAACACCCGACGTTTCAGCCCCTGGCGTGATCGTCGCGGTCCCAGCATCACTAGTAGCAGTGGCCTCCCCACCAGAAACTTTGTCGAGCTTCACCACTTTGGTTTGAAAATCCAACAGTGGCGAGTTCAACGCAACCTGAACTGACACCGGAGTACCAGCCTTAATGTCGGAAAACTTCACCGACCGCATTCCCGGTGCCGACGCCGGCGTGACCGTCACCTGCAAAGTGGCGGTCTTGGCCGCCGTGCCAGCAATCCCAATCGTCAACGTGCCAGTGGCGTTCTCCACCGCACCACCAGCGGCCTGCAACTTCACCTTGTGCTCACCACCAGTGGCGGTGACCTGATCGATCGGCTTCTCCCAAGTTGCGGTGTAGGTCAACCCATTCAGCGAATCCGGATCCGGACTCCACACATGACACAAGGTGGTGATATCCAGGTTTTTGATTTCCCCGCCCTGCACGATCGATTGCGGATCGCTGGGACAACGCAAGACCGGCGTCTGATCCCCGATCTGGACCGGGATCGTCACCGTGGCGGTCAATACCCCCTCATCGGTTTGCGACTGGGCATCCATCACCTCAACCGTCACCGAAGCCGGACCCACATAGTCGGTCTTCGACGTCAACGTGAACCGGCCACCATCATCAACCTTGGCGTCCAAATAATCGGTCGGCGACGAGGCGATACTGGCCGAAGCGATCCGCACCACCTTGCCCCGAGGCGATTCCACAAAATCACCAATCGCGAAACTTGCCGTGGTGTTGGCCGCCAACTGAATCGAGCCACCACTCTTCAACTTCGGAGCCCCAACCCCGGCAGCTGGCACAAACACCACCGCAGCACTCACCGCACCACCAGCATCACTCACCTGAAACGGAATCACCTGTGCGTGATCGGTCAACGGCACGCTCAAATCCCCACCCACCAGAGTGGCGCCGGTGACCGTGGCCAACAAGCTCACCTTCAAATCAGTGACCTTGCCGTCAACATCGCCAGCACCGGCCAGCAGATTGGCTTTCCCAACATTGCCATCAACCTCAGCTGACTGATCAGCCACCGTCGGCGGATTGTTGAACCTCTCCTTCGAGGTGATCTTCACCGTGGCGACTGGCCCAGTGCCCCCATTGCCGGTCAACGCGTAGTTCAACAACACTGGTTGATCAGCTAAACCGGGCGCGGTTGCTTGAATCGGGCCCGATTCCGCAACCAGGCTAACTCCGCCTGGCAACGGCTGGTTCAACTTCGACAAGGACGCAACAGTCACATCATCGTCACGCGAAATGTAGTCATTGGCCGCCACATTCACCTGAACCTGGGCACCAGGCGCAGCCGTGATCTGATCATCTATGGCCACCGGCGCTTGAGTCTGCCCCGGCTCGGTTACCCCAACCCGAACACTGCCCTGACCCGTGCGCCCATATTTGTCTGCAACTACGTAGGTGAAGGTGTCCGTACCCACCAAGCCAGCGGTCGGATACGCCTCATAAGTCAGACTATTCTGGCTGATCCCCACAATCCGGCCCAGCGTCGGCGCCGAAGCAATTCCGGCCACAGTGACCGAATCACCATCAGGATCCTGGCCCGACGTCGGCACCGAAATCTTCACCCGCGACCCGGACACCACGCGCATCTCCACCGTGCCACCAACCGGGGCCTGATCCGGAGAATCCGCAGTCGGCTCCGGGTTAATCGTCACCACCACCTGGCTTTCGGCAGTATCACCACTCGAAGTGACCACCGTGTAACTGATCACCACCTGCCGAGCACCATCGACCGACGCCGGCGCCACATAGCGAACCTGATCACCACGCACAAAAGCCTGACCAGTATCACCTTGATCGGCATCAGCAGACTTCGCCGGATCAACCACCGACAGCTGCCCATCATGGCCAGTGCCCAAACCATCAGTCACCAGACGCAACGACTGCCCCGACAACGAGGTGTCATTGGCCAACACCGGGATCAACACTGAATCCCCAGCCCGCACCACCGCCGCATCAGCGCGGGCCAATGCCGCGTCCTGACTGATCTCGGCCAGCTGAGTCACCAACACATCACCAGTAGCGGTCTGTGACCCATTACTAATCGTGTAATGCACCGCCTGCGGATTCGGCGACAACGACTCAGCCTGCGGCAAGATCCGCAGCCAGCGCCCAGAAATTACCTCCACCTGCAACTGATCAGGCTGAACCGCCGTTGCCGACTGCACCGTCAACAAGTTGCCGCTGGGGTCGTAGTCGTTGCCCAACACATCCACCACCACCGGCGCTTGCCCGCGCACCGAAGCCTGGTCCGGCATCGCCACCGGATCCCCAGCACCTGAGGCCAACGCATCAACCCGAATCGTGCCCTTCGCCGCTGCCGCATTGCCAAACGCCACCGAGTACTCCAGGAAATAGGGGCCCTCGCGAGAAGCAACCACCGTCACCCGGCCGGACGCCTGGTCAGTGGTCACCTCCACATTCGCCTTCTGCGCAACCGGAGCGTTCAGCGTCAACTTCGCATTCAAGTTGCGTGGATCAGCGCCAGCGACGTCATTCAACAACGGGAACACCGAAATTGGCTTGCCCACCTCACCGCGGGCCACATCGGGCTCAGCGATCGGCGAAATCGTCGTCGTTGACTTACCGCCCAACACCTTCACCTTCACGCTGGCCTTGACTGACTTACCTTCGGCGCCGTCGCTGACCACATAGTTGAGCGTGCGCACCACATCCTGAGCGGTGTCCTCGGCGGTGAAATCGATCTGCCCACCAGCAGTAACCGGGATCGCGGCATCCTGCTCACCAGAGGCGCTCAACACGGTCACCGGGTCGCCCTCACGATCACGCCAATCAGTGACCACCGGGATACTCAGATTCCCAAAAGACGGCGTCGAATACTGCGTCTCGCCACCACCGGTACGTAAATACGGCGCGGTCTCCGCATCACCTGCATCAGTGACCGTCACGCTCGCCTGGTCTTCAACCTGACCATCAGAGACCACATAGGTGAACTTCACCCGGTCAACCGACTTCGGTAGGTACAGCTTCACTGTCTGACCGTCTGGTGACACCTCGATATCGGCACCATCGGGCACCGAAACCGGGCTAACCGACTTAATCGACAAAATGCCGCCACCGGTATCGGTGTCATTGTCCAACACATGCAACACGGTGGTGCGCTCAGTGCGAGCCAACAGATTGTCGTCAACCGCATTGGGCTTCGACTGGGAAACCTCGGAGGCCTTCTTTTCCTGCTGTTCCTCGCTACCCTGCGGGTTCACGTCCGGCCAATCATCAAC
>DHWU01000009.1:87807-104510 GCA_002413345.1 Propionibacteriaceae bacterium UBA5174
CAGCCCGTGATTGACTCGGAAGGTCGGACGAATAAGCCCGCCGGTCCGATCAACCTGCTGCACCTCAATCGCAGCATTGTCACAGGCACGCACTATCCGACCCACACCAGCCCAGGCACCAAAATCACAACCAGCCAGCCGCACCGGAGCCGCCGGGGAACCATCGCCGCCAGCATCAACCGTAGTCACCTGGCCCGAGTCCAAACCAACCCGCAATAGCGCCTTCGTCGACGCCACCAACACCCCCGCAGCCGTCGAACTGGGCTGCTGTAACCGCGAAACCTGATCAACCTCAACCGCCAAAACGTTGCCGCTGGGCAACACCAACTGCCCAGCCACCACATCCAAAGCCACCACACCAGCACCAACCGCAGTCAACGCGATCGACTTCAAAGTCGGACGGCCCGCATCAACCACCGGCGATTCAAACCCGCCAGCACTGTCCACCCGAATAGTGATCAACTTGCCATTCACTCCGGCCACGAACACCGTGCCATCAACCCCGACCGCCAACGCCGCCGACCCGGCTGGGGCATCACTGGCCAACCCCAACTCAGCCAACGGCGTGTTCGACGCCGCAACCGCCGCCACCTCAACCTTGCCAGTCAACTCGTCATACCGAGTCGCCCACACTCGACCAGCCCGATCCATCACCGCCAAAGTGCCACCACGAAAATCCACCGAACTCGACGGATCAACCCCCGCCGCCTGATCAGTCACCGACGCACCCGTTGCGGTGTCAATTAGAGTCAAAGCAGCATTTGACTGATCCCAGCCAAGAACCGCATTACCGTCCTGCAAAATATCCAACTGATACTTCGCAACCCGCTGCCCAGGCGGAGACAACCTGGCATCTAGGGCACCAACAGCCTTGTTGATCCGGCCGTACTCACCACCAGCATCATTCGAAACCCACACACCAGTGTCATTCAACGACAACTGACGCACCGGGAAACCCATCGACAACACCGCATAGGTAACCACGCCAGCGACGACCACCATGGTCAATACGACCGGTAGCCACCGGGCAATTTTCTCCCGAAAAGACCTTGCTGACACAGATTTCCCCCGCGTAATGTCGCCCCCGACACTGCACCAAAATGCAGTCTTCTCACATCCCCAATCCAGCCCCTACAGCGAGCGAGCATACCGTTCACTCTTTGGCGTTCAAGTCGCGCGAACCCCTATCTGGACATAACGGGGAGAACTATCCAAAGGCACGCAACGTGCCGCATCACTGCCCCTGGACGCCGACCGCGCCACCGCAAATCGCCGCAGAACTGTCGTCTGGAAATTAGCGCCGCGAGTCTGGTAACAGCACCAGATCGTCCACCGTCACGATCCGGGCCGCCATCGCGTACTCGATGAGTCGCGCCTTCCGGCTGGATGCAGCTCCGGCAACCCCACCACGCAGTCCGGCTATCCCCGCTTCGGTGAACTTCTCACAGATCGCGTCAAGTTTTCGGTTGAACTTGGTGACCGGCCAAGTCAACCGCTTGGCCACCTGCCCAGATTGGGGCACCGCGCCGGCACCGACTTTGCGCCGACTCAACAGATCTTCACAAAGGGCAACCAGCAGCAACTTCTGCTCCGCAGTTAGGCTCACCGGTCCCAAAGTCACCTGCCCATCAGCTGACTCGGTGATCGGCATCCGATCGAAGGGAACATCACTCACGTGAATGTCGAATTCGTAAGTGGTTGGTCCGGCAGTGAACCAAATCACGGTGGACGGAAACACCAGCGGCAACCGGGCACCGGGAGCCAGCCAGGCTTGAAAAGTGCCCGAGCCATCGGCCACCGTGGCCGACAGTTGAGAGCCGACGTTCTCCAGCCACCACAAATCTGATTGGAGATAGATGGTCAAAAATTGACGGTGTAGGAAGGGGTTTTCTTCGTCCAAGATCAGATCGCCCTCGCGGCCAATATTGAACCGGTGCTCAGCATCGGGAAGATACTCTTCGCCGCAATAATCCAGAGTTACTTCAGGAATCATCAGCTACATCCCTTCGTCCAGTCAGCAGGAGCATAAGAACCGTCGTTGCGGAAGACCTTCACCTCAATGCACGCCGCAGTGTCGCTTTGAAAACTCGCCTTGGCCACATCAGTCGGTGTCCGCTGACTCGAACCGTAGCGCCGCCACTCAAACCGGTCATTTGGCAGCGGGTTGCTATAGGCCCAGGTGCAGGTGATCGTGCTGGCCTGCTTGATGCACGTAATTTGGGGGGTCCCTGGCGGCGCGACGGGCTGGTTCACCTCTGGCGGCAGCTCAGCGACTGTAACCGTGGGTGCCGACCGCACTGGCGGCGGGGTAGCCAGGACTACCCAGACCACGGCGACGATCACCGCCAGTAACGCAACTGCCAACCCGGCAACCAAGGCCCGCTTGGGCGCAGCTGACGCAGGTGCTGGAACTTCCTGCGGAGAAGCTGGGCTGGTGACCCCGCGAAGCTGAGTTGCGCCCTCCACCCCTTCGTCATAGGAATCAATTGGGCCCACCCGCTTAGCCGAGCGACGAGTCGCCAGACTGGCCACATCTTCAACCGGGGCGAACCCCACTGGCCCAGGCGCGGTCGACGGTGAGAAGGACGGGGAGCCAAGCACCTGCGGCGCGCGCACCTGGGTGCGATCCGAGGCTGGTGGCAGCCGTGGCGTGCGGGCAACGTGCTCTTCATTGGCCAATTCCAAGGGAGTGCGCGGTAGCCGCAGTTCCTGTTCAATGGCCTGCAAGGCGCCGACCAACTCCAGAGCACTGCCTGGGCGCAGGATCGGGTCTTTACCCATCGTCGCTCGCAGCAGGCGATCCAATGAGGCCGGCACATCTGCTCGGCCGCTGGTGGGCGCGGGAACGTCCCGAATCCGACGCATCAACGCGAAGGGCGCATTGTCCCCACCCGGAATCTCGAACGGGGAACGTCCAACCAGCAGGTGCCACAAAGTGGCCCCCAGCGAATACACGTCCGAACGCACCGAGGCAGGCCCGGTCGCGTACAACGTCTCTGGCGGCGACCAGGGCACTGAAACCCCGACATCGTCGTCATCCTTTTCGGCCACCTGTCCGGCAATGCCAAAGTCGGCCAATCCAGGACGCCCATAAGCGCTAGTGAGCACGTTGGCGGGCTTAATGTCGCGATGCAAAAGGCCTGCTCGGTGGGCGGTTTCCACCGCTGATCCCAGTTGGATGCCCAACTGCAAGGTCTCGGCCACCGAAAGCCGTTCAGTGCGAGCCCGCTCAGCAAGGCTGGGGCGCGGGTAATACATCATGGCGATGTAGGGCCGGTGATCAAGGGTGGTGCCGGTGTTGTATACCGGCACGATGTAGGGGTGCTCAAGCCTGGCCATGGCGTTGGCCTCTGCGGTAAATCTGTTGATCGCGGCCGCCGACAGACCGGTTTCGCGGAGCACTTTCACGGCGACCTTGCGCTGTGGCGTCGCCTGGTCGTAAAGGAAGACATCGGCATAGCCGCCGCTACCAAGCTTGCGAACAAAGGCAAGCCCGGCGATATCTGGAGGGCCGTCGGTCTTACTCAAGACAACACCTCAAAGATGAAGCTGACCGTGCCCGCCAGCACCACTCGAGTGCCGGGTTCAATGATTACCGGGTCGTTGGTGCGCAGTGCCATTGGCAGTTCACCGGGCAGGATCACCTCAGTGCCGTTGGTGGAGCCCAGGTCGCGCACGACCACATTCCAGTAGTCCAAACTGACCTCAAGATGCTGCCCAGACACATCTTTGTTGGGGTCAGGTATGCGAACCAGATTGGGCTGTTCGGAGGCATACCCTGCCGGGATTGTGGGATTTCGGCCAAGGATGAGCGGACGGTCCAGCGCCACCACTCCACCGGTGGACAACCGCAATTGACCCAAGGTCGGACGAGGCACCTCAACCGGTTGCTGCTGCGGAAGGGGGGCGGTGCACACTCGACAAGTGTCGGCGTAGGCAGGGCTCAGATGCCCGACCGGGCAACGAGCAGCGACCACCATCACCACCGCTGACAGCCCGACCAATGAGGCCCGGCTGACTGTCCGCCCTGGTGTCAGCCCAGTCGGGAACGCAGCTTCCGTAGCGCCAGGTTCGAGGAACGCTAACACTGGTGCGCCAGCCGGAGCCGACGGCGGCTGCGCTTCAGCCCAAAACGGTTCGGCGGCGGGCTGGGCTGGTTGCGGCATCGGCGAACTGACCGCTGGCGCAGCGGCTGTCGCCCAGGGCATCCCGGTGATTAGTTGCGGTGGTGCCACCTCCGGTGGGATGGCCGCCTCGGGCAGATCGGCTGCAGGAATGGTCAACGGCGCAGCCATGGTCGCGCCGGCATCCGCTGGCCTCAACCGCTCGGCTTCGGCGTCCGAAGCCAATGCAGCTGGTAACGGCTGCTCGATCGGCGTTGGCTGCTGGGTGAGACCGAAGAGGTGCGTGAAATCGTCACTTTCGGGCTCACCTCCGACCGCATCAGCGTCGGCAAGTTTCGGGACTGGAGCGGACGTCTCGACTGGAGCCGATCGTTCCACCGGCGCGGCTGCCGACACTTGTGAGGCCGCCGCTGGAGTCGGCATCGAAGCCTCTGCGACCTGCGAAATCGGCAAGATGGGTGCGACCGTAGCCGGGCCTGAGTCCATCGGCTTGGGGGTCGACGTGGACGCCGCCTGAGTCTCACGCTCAGCGGGATCCGCCAGTTGGCTGCTGCCCGCGCTACCGCTATAGGCCACACCGCTGGCCAGGACAACCCCCGACTTGATCACAAACTGTGGCCCGGTAGGCGTTCCGGACAGCTCCAACGCAGCCGTTGAAACCTCGGGTTGCCAGGTGTCATGCCACATGGTGTGTTCGGCGTTCAGACCGATCAAATCCCCCACCGTTCCGGTGACCTTGCCCCGGACGACGAGTCGCACCCCGGCGGCGGTGACCTGAAACGCACCGAAATCAACCAGGGACTTCAGCCCGCTGGACACCAGCACGTCAAGCACCTCGTCCACTCCACCCCCGGACTCGATCAACGCGGAGATTCTGCCCACGATCGGATCGCCGCCGTCCAAGTCAAGCAGCACTGCGGTCTGCTGGTGAACCACTGCAATCGCCGCGCCCGGCACGTAGCGCAGTGACCCAGCAGTCATAGCAACTCACTTTCCGAACTCAAGTTGGATCGCGGATTTGTGATTTCGGCATAATCGGGATCGGCGTCATCGGGAGCCGTGTCTACCACCACCACCGAAATGTTGTCATTGCCGCCAGCCTCTAGGGCAGCGTCAACCAGGCTGCGCGCGGCCACCTCAGGATCGGCGCACTCGGCGAGAATCTGTTGAATCAATTCGTCAGTGAGTTCACCGGTGAGGCCATCGGAACAAATCACAAACCGTTCTCCGGGAGTCTGCGGCAACACCCAAAGATCGATCTGAGGTGCGGGTTTGGTGCCAATTGATCTGGTGATCACGCTCCGCGAGCTGTGTATTCGAGCCTGCTCTGGGGTGATCACACCTTGCAGAATGAGTTCTTCGACCTCGGAGTGATCCAAGGTCGCGCGGGCCAGCACGCCGTCGTAATCGCGATAAACCCGCGAATCACCAACATTGAACACCGCCCAGTGCTCGGCACCACCGATATCCACTCGAGCCACGCCAGTGACCGTTGAACCGAGCCCGCGAGATTCGGGATTCTCGGCGCCATACCTGAGCACCGCCTGATTGGCCGCCATCAAAGCCGCCACGATGGCCTGCTGCTCGAGATGGTCGTAATCGAGCTCGCGTAACTGGTTGATCACTATCTCACTGGCGACTTCACCGGCAGCATGCCCACCCATGCCATCAGCCACCGCCCAAAGGCAGCTACCAACGTAATAGCGATCTTCATTGAGCGATCGCACCACACCCACATCGGTGCAGGCACCAACTGAGACCCCAATCACAGCCACACTCCTAAATGATCCCAAATCCGATCCTGCACCCTATCCAGGCAAGTAGGAAATGGGCATGCACATGCTAACCGTCCGCCGAACCCAGCTCAGCAACCGATGAGCAATAGCGGACTCGTTTTGAACCAATCAGTCGACGTTCAGGCCGACATCAAAAACAGCAATCGGACCGACCATTTCGGGTTCCGCAGACCCGATGCCCGAACCAGGTCAGCGCTTTTCGCAGGCGATGCCGTCTTTGTCGCGATCAAGACCGCTGCGGTTAGCGATGATCTTCTTGTAGAGCTTGGTGTCCTTTTTGAAGGTCGTCACCCGCTTGCCGCTGGTCTTGTCCTTCGCAGTTGCCTTGCCCACACCATGCGGATACACCTTGTTGAGCGCGGCGCAATTGGCGAACTTATATTTCGCGGCTGCCTCGGCGTTGGTTGCTACCCCGCCGAATCCAGTGAAGGTGACCGCAGCGACAGCTGCCAGGCTCACTGCGACTCTGCCCATACCCATGTCTATTCCTAGCTCTCAGCGTTTGCCGCGAGACTATCTGCGCCCGACCTGTGTAGCCAAGCACCAAGACGTAGCCAATGCCCTTGGACGGCAGGGTGGGGCGCCAAGTCCCCGGCCCACTTGCAGCCGGTTTGAGTGAGCCGGTCCCGATTGCGTATAGTGGCGCCTCAGGTCCCCATCGTCTAGTGGCCTAGGACACTGCCCTTTCACGGCAGCAGCACGGGTTCGAATCCCGTTGGGGATGCCAATCAGCGCACACCGAGTGTGCGCGTCTCGGATTCGCCGAGCAGCCAAATCCCGGCCGTGGCCAGCGTGTAATACTCCGGCTGCCAGCGCAACGCCCGCAGCTGAGTGAGGGACAGCTCTACTTTGGACGCCAGGGCCGAAACGCCGAGCGTCGCCAGTTCATCCTCCGCAACCAGGGCCAGCGAAGCCCCAGTGTCCAGGTCGTAAAGGGTGTGCAACCGCTCCGCGTCCGGAGTCGCCAGGACATCGGTGCCCTCATTTGACAGGCGTTGAATACTCCGCTGCGCCTCTCGACTGATCCAAAGCGCTGGTGCAGCCAATTCTGCACAGGTGCGCGCCACCACACCGGCCGCATCTGGACGCCCGATCCGGGCGGCGTTTGCCGCCATCCCCGCCAGCCGCTCCCGATCAGCAAGCAGGGTGCCGATCTTGTAGCCCACCGTCGTGGCGTAGTTGCATCGAACCGCCGCCCCCTCCTCCAGCAGGTAATCAGCGTTGTGCTCTTCCTGCCCCGGAATCGGATCGATGATCACCATCGGCAATCCGGCAGCCAAACACTCCGAGGACGACAAGCCGCCCGGTTTACCCACGAATAGCGATGAAATCCGCATCAGTTGCGGCATTTCGTCAGTGAAGCCCAATACCTGATAGTTGTCGCATCCGGCGACCAGAGCCTCAACCTGAGTCTTCAACTCGGCATTGCGGCCACAGACCACCACCGCCTGAAAACCGTCGCCCAATTCCAGGGTTTGGCGCACGACCTGCAAGGTCCGTGATCCGCCAGCGGCCCCGGCCGAAATCAGCACTACAGGCACGTCAGCAGGCAAACCGTAACGAGCCCGCACGGCGTCGGCGTCCAGCGGCTCAGCGAAAGCAGGACGCACCGGGATCCCCGAAGTAGTGACCCGGTCTTCGGACAAGCCAAGGCTGAGCAGGTACTGCCGGGTTTCCTCCCGCGCCACGAACAGCTGATCTATCGGAGCGGTTAGCCACAATCCTTGAAAGTCGAAATCTGTGGTGACTACGGCGAGCTGCGCCTTGAGTTGCCCCCGGGCGATCATCAGCGAGACCAGTCGCGCCGGCAGGAAGTGGGTACAGATCACCAGATCGGGTTCAAACGCGCGAATCTCACGCACCGTCGACACGGTGTTGAGTTGCTCCCACCAACGCATCAAGGTGGCCAGCTTGAATGGCGGATCCTGATTGTCATACCCCCAACCGACCAGCCAAGGAACCTGCGCTACCAGCGTGAAATAGGCATCGTCATAGAGCCGATTGAACACTTCGTTGGTGGTGTCTAACACATCAAGGCGCCGCACCTCACCGCCAGCACCGGCAGCCACCAAGGCGGCTTCAACGGCTTTGGCCGCGCTGTTGTGACCAGACCCGACACCGGCGGCCAGGATCAAGGTGCGTCGTTGCATGTCCCCAACTCTAAACAACCGCAGCTCGAATCCGGCCGGTTCGGAGCAACCCACTTACTACGACTGAGGCCAACCACCAAAATCGGCGCCGATTTTCGCGCCAGCAGGGGTTACGTTATAGTTTCGTGGCTGGCCGGAGACGGTTAGCCAGGCCTGTAACAAGGCCCCGTAGCGCAGTTGGTTAGCGCGCCGCCCTGTCACGGCGGAGGTCGCGGGTTCGAGTCCCGTCGGGGTCGCTGGAAGCGTCATCGCTCCTCTCGGCCAGGTAGCTCAGATGGTAGTAGCGTTCGCCTGAAAAGTGAAAGGTCACCGGTTCGATCCCGGTCCTGGCCACCGTTGTGCCCCAGCACAATTGCCTGCGTAAAAGCACTGCGTAACAACCACCGCACAAACCCGACCCCGCACGCTTGAATCCCGCGGAAGTAGCTCACCTATGGCTCGCATTCTCCTGGCTGGCATTCCCACCTTCGGGCAGGCCAACCCCACTTGGCCCCTCACCACCGCACTAGTCGAGGCTGGGCACCGGGTCGACTACTTGATGCCGGAGGCTTTCCGCGCCGACGTCGAACGCTGCGGCGCGACTCTGCTCCCTTATGCCAGCTTTCTCCACGGACGGCCAGTTGCCAAACCTAGTCAAGCCCTCGGTGCTCGCCGTCTGTTCGACGAGCTCACCGGCCAGCTAGTCCGGATCGGCAATGATTACGACGTGGTCGTTGCCACCGGTTTGCAGCCACAATTCGCCGAGATCGAGCGCGCCGTCCGAGTCCCAGTGGTCAGATTCTCGCCAATGCCTTTCCAAAACGATCGCACCGTGCGGGATTTGATGACCAATGCCAAGGCACTGCCCGCGCTGGTCCGCGCCGGACTCACTACGCCGCCGCTGCGGCGGGCAGCCAGCCAGGTGGTCGGACGGTTGATGTTGGGAAATCACGGCCGCGACGTACTCGACCTATTGGGTCCCCAATCGTCGACCTTGAACCTCACCGTCAGCACGTCCTTCCTGCAGCCTCGCGCCGACGACTTCGACGAAAGCTGCGTCTATCTAGGCACAACGCCAACTATGGCCACTCCAGATCCAGCCTTCCCGTTGGAGCGACTGCGCAACCACCGCGGCCCGGTCATCTATGTGTCTCTGGGAACCATCTACGGTGGCTGGACCGGCTACTTCAAACGGGTCGCCGAAGCCTTCGCCAACAGCGACGCCTTGGTAGTGATGACCGGCGGTGGCACGGACCTTCCCAGCAAGCTTGGACCAGTGGCTGACAACATCTTGGTTTCCCGCTTCCTACCCCAGGCCGATGTCTTGGCTGAAGCCGACCTGTGCTTCAGCCACGGCGGTTTTGGCACGATCACTGACGCCGCCTTGGCAAAGGTTCCCTTGGTGATCACCCCCTTGGGCGGCGACCAATTCTTCAATGCCTATCGGCTGCAGGATCTAGACGCTGCGGCAGTCGTAGCCCCGCACCAAGTCACGCCCGGCAAGATGCGAGCCACCGCAGAGGCGATTCTCGACCAATCTCGCACTCTGGCTGGGCTCCCCGCGCTTGCCGAGTCGTTCCGCACCGCCGGCGGCCCGCAGTTGGGCGTGCAAAGTATCGAAGCGCTCCTGGGCTGATCCGAGGCTGGCACACCCCGCCCAAGTCCTGCGCCGACTAGGGCCGACTCACTTGGTATAGCCGACGTTCTCCCACTTCGGAATCCTGGCCATCCCCATCGCGCCAATATTGGCCAGCTTGGTTCGCACCCCGATCAACATCGGACGCTGGTACAGCGGCAGAGTGTGCACCGCAGTCCAGATGGCTTGAGCAGCCTGCTGCCCCAGCTCGGTTCGTTTGCCCGGATCAACCTCAGTGTCGATCTGTGGCCGCAACTCCAACACCTTGTCAATCTTGAGTTGGGCGAAGTTCGAGGCGCTCGGAGTGAAGACGCCGTTAGTCACCGTGCCCCCGTAGAGCTGGCCCAGGCTCCCCAACGGATAGGCCGAATTGCTCCACGTGAAGGCGATCAGATCGAACTCGTGCTTGCTCAGATCAGCGTCGGCTACCAGCTTGACCGTGACGTTGATGCCGATCTCCTTGAGCATCGACTGGGTGAGGAAACCCTCATTTCGAGAGGATGCAACATCGCTGTAGGCGACGAAGGTGAGGTCAAGGCGGCGGCCGTCCTTCTCCCGGAACCCAGTGGCTGAGTTCAGCTTCCAGCCGGCATCTTCAAGCTTCTGTTTGGCCTTGTCCACGTTGTAGTCAAGGCCAGTTGCCTGGCCCTCATCGATGTATCCCGGGCGTCCCACTCGGTACAGATTGTTGTTTAACGGATCTTTACTGCCCGGCAGACCGGCCAAATCAGATTGCGCAATCATGGCCCGGTCCAAGCCCATCACGATGGCCTGCCGTACGTTCACATCGGCCAGATTTGGCGATCCCGAATTGAAGGTGATCTGGCGGTATCCCGGCCCTGGAGCAACCCTCACTACGGAATTCGCCGCACCACTCGCTCTGGCGTAACCGTCGGCATCAGTGCCGATGTCGTAATAGTCGATCTCTTGATTGGCAAAAGCTGCAGCCATCGCGTCCGAGCCCAGATGCTTCCAAGTGATCTTGGTCAACAACGGCTTAGCACCCCACCATCGCGGGTTGGGCACCATAGTGACCGTTCCGGTAGTCGGATCCCAGGACGACACCTGAAAGGGTCCAGTGAAATAGGCGTCGGGGTACTGCTTCCACTCATTGAAGGCTTGAGGAGTAGCTGCACCCTCGGCCCGGATCGGGCCACCGGCAACCATGCCCGTCCAATCGGGATAGGTGGACTTGAACGTGATCACCACTTCCAACTGAGTAGCTCCGGCGGTGATCGAGGCCACCTCACTCCAGCCATCGGTGGACGCCGCCTCGAACTGCGGATTACTTCCGTTCAAGGCTTTCCAGGTAGCGATCCAGTCATCCGCACCGATCACCTTCCCGTCGTTCCAAACCGCCTTCGGATTCAATTCCATAGTGACGACTAGATTGGGTTTGAGTTCGGTCTTGACTTCCACCAGATAGTCGGTGTTCTGGACAGGGTCGCCGACTCCGCTGTAGTCGTAATAGGACGCATTAATCGGCGCCTGAAGAAAAGCAACCTCTTGCGACAATCCACCAACTGCGTAGGTGTTCCAGTTGGTGAGCGGCTCGGTGATCGCCCCAGTGAACTCGCCCGAGACCAACTCAGCTCGCGATGTCTCATTGATCGCCCAGCCGCTACTCGCAAGTCCAGCGGGCACAGTGCTCGCAGCCGGGCTACTGCAAGCGACCAACACCATCGCTAGGCCAGCGGCCACGACCGACTTCAGGGCTGTTGAAGCCTTCACTTTTCCTCCGCAAATCCAACCCGATCACAGCACCCCGGCGGCGGCACAGACTCGAGCTTTGCAACAGGCTAGCGGCTGACCCAGTCCATACCGATAGTTGGATGATGAAATCCGACCCGAAAGTCAGGTTCGTACGCTCTCAGCCTCTGAAAAATGACAGGCGACTTCATGATCGTTAGCACATTCCAGCAACAGCGGAACCCACTGATCGCAGCGCGACCTATCCACTTTCGGGAGGTCTTTGTAACGAAAACATCGTCCACGAAATGCACATCCAACAGTGCGGGTGGCCCCACCAGGATCGGGTGGCAGCACGATCCGTCGGCGATCGCGCTCCAACACCGGATCGGGGATCGGGACCGCGGCCAACAACGCCTGGGTGTAGGGGTGCAGGGGGTTGTCCCACAGGCTTTCAACGCCACCACTTTCCACGATTCGCCCCTGGTGCATCACCGCCACCCGGTCGGCAATCTGGCGAATGACCGCCAAATCGTGGGCAACGAAAAGGTAGGACAGATCAAGTTCGGTCTGAAGCTGCTTCAACAGGTTGAGTACCCCCGAGCGCAGTGACACGTCCAGCGCCGACACCGGTTCGTCTAGAACCAATACCTTCGGCTCGACCGCCAATGCCCTAGCGATCCCGATTCGTTGGCGTTGACCGCTGGAAAAGTGCCGAGGGTAACGACTGGCCTGTTCGGGCAGCAGGCCGACGAGGTCCAACAGCTCGTACACCCGGGTAGCAATGCCTGACTTCGCAAAACCATGGACGCGCAACGGTTCGGCGATGATGTCAAAGACCTGCTGACGGGGATCCAGACACGACAGTGGGTCTTGGAATACCAATTGCAGATCGCGACGCAGCGCCGTTCGCTCCGCTGCGGTCAACCCGGCGGTGTCACGCCCGAGCACCCGGACGGTGCCCGCAGCCGGTTTTACTAAGTTCAGCACCTCCAACACCGTGGTGGTCTTACCGCAGCCCGATTCCCCGACCAGACCGAGAGTCTCCCCCTGGCGAAGCTCCAGATCGATCCCGTTCACTGCCCCCACCGAGCCAACCCTGCGTCGCCAGATAGTGCCCCTCCACAAGGGGAAACTCCGTTTCAGGTCGGCAACTTCCAAGACCACCGGACGCCGCAGTCGGGGCGGACGCTGCGGGCCCACCGACTCTGCAGCCACGAACAACTCCCCCATCGCGGAGAGTTCAGCCCAGCGGCGACACGCTGCGAAGTGCGTCGGCGATCCGGCCACCACCAACTCCGGTTCACCCGCCTCACATTCTGGTTCGACGATTGGGCACCGCGGAGCGAACGGGCAGCCAGGAGGCAGTTCGGCCATCGAAACCGGATCGCCGCCAAGCACCGGCAAAGCAGCGGTGCGCGGTGAATCCGGACGCGGCACGGTGCTTAGTAGCCCGATTGTGTAGGGCATCTTCGCCTGAGCAAAGACCTCTTCGACGGCGCCGGTCTCGACGCCACGTCCGGCATACAGCACCACCATCTGATCTGCCTGCGCAGCGACCACGCCGAGATCATGAGTGACCAACACCATGGCCGCGCCGGTATCGCGTTGAACGCGAGCCAGGACCTCCAACACCTGCGCCTGAGTGATCACGTCCAAGGCGGTGGTGGGTTCGTCAGCAATGATCACCAGGGGGTCGTTGGCAATCGCCATGGCGATCATCACCCGTTGCCGCATCCCACCGGAAAGCTGGTGCGGAAAGGCCCTTGCCGTGACCAACGGGTCGACAATCCCGACCAGTTCAAGCAGTTCCAGTGCTCGAGCCCAAGCCCTGGCTCTGGGTTGGGGCCGATGCGCCGTGATTGCCTCGACGACCTGCTCCCCGACTGAATAGACCGGCGTCAACGCCGAGAGCGAATCTTGGAAGATCATCGAGATCTTCTTGCCCCGAATACCGCAGAGCTCAGCATCACCCATGCCCAGTAGCTGCTGGCCGTCCAGTTTGATCGAGCCGGTGACCCTGGCCTCAGGCGGCAGTAATCCCATCGCAGCCAAACAGGTAGTGGTCTTGCCGTAACCAGATTCACCGACAATGGCCAGCGTCTGTCCGGCGGACAAGGCGAAACTCAGCCCCCGCACCACCGGTATGGGTCCCCGCACGCCGGGGAAGGTGACGACCAAATCATCAACTTCGAGCACCGGGCCCGGCCTGGGCAGCGAGGAGTTCATGCGCGGCTCCCAACTACCGAACCCGGATCCAAGACATCCCGCAGCGCGTCACCGATCACGTTGACGCAGACCACCAAGACCACGAGCACGCTAACTGGACCTAGGAACAGCCAAGGAAAGCTGGTGGCCATCGGTGACCCCTCAGCAAGCAAGGTGCCCAAGGAAGTGTCCGGAGAATGCACCCCGAAACCGAAGAAGGCCAGACCAGCTTCAGACAAGATGGCGTAACCCACCCCCAAAGTCGCGTCGATGATCAACAGCGAAGCCGCATTGGGCAAGATGTGCCGCCAGATGATCCGCCAAGGAGACAGGCCAATGAAACGCGCCGCGAGAACATACTCCCGCGCGCGCAGCGAAAGCGTCAGAGAGCGCACCACCCGCGCCGAGAATGGCCAGGCGAAGGCAGCCAAGAGCAACACCAGAATCAGCCACGAGCCACCAGCGCCGGGCAGGTTTTGGGAGACCACGGCGATCAGGAAGAAGCTCGGCACCACCAACATCAGATCGATGATCACCAGCATCACCTTCTCGTAGCGTCCGCCCAGGTAGGCGGCCGAAGCCCCCACTAGGGCGGCCACGGAAGTGGCCGCTACCGCTGCCACTAGGCCGATCAACATCGATCTACTCAGCCCGCGCAGGGTCAAAGCCAGCAGGTCACGGCCGGTTTGGGTCGTCCCCAACGGGTGCGTCAGGCTGGGCGGGCTGAGGAAAGCCTGCGGGTCAATCTGGTCGAACTGCCAATGCCACAGCAGCTGCCCGAAACTGGCGGCCAGTCCCAACACCAAGATCCCAATGACACCAAGGACGGCCAACTTGTTGCCCGCTAGGCGGATCAACACTCGTCGAAAGCCACTGAATCGCCGTCCAGTTGGCAGCGCAGCGCTGGTCATTTCAGCCTCACTCGTGGATCCAGGATCGCCACCAAGATGTCGGACAACAGCGCCCCGGCGAGTACGCAGGCGCCAGCAAAGGCGGTCACTGCTACCACAGCGTTGACGTCCTGGGTGGTGATCGCGTCCACACCGTATTGCCCGATCCCGTCAAAGGCGAACAGCCGCTCGACAAAGACCGACCCGACGAACATGGTCGCCACACTCATCGCCACGTAGGTGCTGATCGGAACCAGCGCAGTACGTAAAGCGTGGCGCAAGACCGCCCGCCGCCGAGGCAGCCCCTTAGCGCGAGCCGTCCGCAGATAGTCAGCGCTGAGCGCGTCCAGCATCAGATTGCGCTGAATCAGCGCGATTGATGCCGCCCCCACCACGACCAGCACCAAAGTGGGCAACACCAGGTGCTGCAACCGATCGGCCAACACTGCCAGTCCAGAACTGCCAGCATCCCCGCTCTCGCCAACAAATTCGAAAATTCGCAGCCCGGTAGTGTCGTTGATCTTGGTGGCGGCCTGTTGGCTGACTTGGGCAATCACAAAGACTGGCGTGGACACAACCACCAAGGACAGCGCCGCGATCGCGCGCGCACCAAGCCGATGTTGCCTGGTGGCCGCCCAAGCACCGGCCAGCACGCCCACCAGAAGGCCGGCAAGGGTGCCGATCACTACCAGGCGCAGGCTGACCCACATTCGGTCGCCGATCTGAGCATTCACGCTCACTCCAAGCGGGGAGTAGCCCCAGTTGCCCTGTAGGACGCTCACCAACCAGGTCCAGTACCGCTGCGCCAGGGGCACTTGATCACTGAGGTTGTACTTCAGAAGTTGAGCTGACACCACTTGCCCCGGGATCGGCGGCTGCCGCAGTTCGAATTGGGAACGCGGATTGAGCTGACTGGCGGCCAGCAGATAGGTCAGCGATGTCGCGACGTACAACAGCACCAAATAACCCAGTAACCTGTTGCCGAGATAGCGCAGCATGACGCCGACGTTAGCGTAGGTGTAAGCGGCTACCTCGATAGCTCATCTGGGGCTAGCCGTGTAACCCGGCTGAAACATGGACGCAACCGTCCAGTTACGGCCGGTCCGTAGCGTTTGATCCGTATCATTCCACTGACTTTGGAGGACACATGTTCCAAGGCGCCGACGACCTGTTGGCCTACATCAAGGACGAGGGTGTCGAAATGATCGACATCCGGTTCTGCGACCTGCCTGGTGTTATGCAGCATTTCACCGTCCCGGCTGGGTCTTTTGGTCCAGAGGTTTTCGAAGATGGCCTGGCCTTCGACGGCTCCTCGATCCGTGGGTTCCAGAAGATCCACGAATCGGACATGGCGCTGCTGCCGGATCCGTCCACCGCGTTCATCGATCCGTTCCGCGAGGCGAAGACCTTGGTGGTCAGCTTCTTCGTGCACGATCCGTTGACCAAGGAGCCCTACAGCCGCGACCCGCGCAACATTGCGCGCAAGGCCGAGAACTACCTGGCTTCCACTGGCATCGCCTCCAAGGCGTTCTTCGCTCCCGAAGCCGAGTTTTACATCTTCGATTCGGCTCGCTTCGAGACCAAGCAGAACGCTTCGTTCTACTACATCGATTCCGAGGCTGGCGCCTGGAACTCCGGTCGTGAAGAAGAGGGCGGCAACCGCGCCTACAAAGTGAAGTACAAGGGCGGCTACTTCCCAGTAGCTCCGTCTGACCACTTCGGCGACCTGCGCGACACCATGGTCAAACACCTGGAGAATGTCGGCCTTGAGGTAGAGCGTGCACACCACGAGGTGGGCACCGCTGGCCAGGCCGAGATCAACTACAAGTTCAACACCATGTTGGCTGCCGCCGATGACGTGATGAAGTTCAAATACATCATCAAGAACACCGGCTGGGCGGCGGGCAAGACTGTCACCTTCATGCCGAAGCCAATCTTCGGCGACAACGGCTCGGGCATGCACGTGCACCAGTCGCTGTGGAACGGCGATTCCCCACTGTTCTATGACGAGGCTGGCTACGGCGGCCTGTCTGACACCGCTCGCTGGTACATCGGTGGCCTGCTAAAGCACGCCCCCTCGTTGCTGGCCTTCACCAACCCGACGGTGAACTCTTACCACCGTCTGGTGCCCGGCTTCGAGGCTCCGACCAACCTGGTCTACAGCGCTCGTAACCGTTCGGCATGTATCCGCATTCCGATCACCGGTTCGAACCCGAAGGCCAAGCGCATCG
>DHWU01000009.1:104848-133150 GCA_002413345.1 Propionibacteriaceae bacterium UBA5174
GACGGCATCCAGAACAAGATCGAGCCGTTGGCCCCGGTCGACAAGGACCTCTACGAACTGCCTCCCGAGGAGCATGCACAGATTCCGACTGTGCCGGCTTCGCTGGAGGGCGTGCTCGACGCGCTCGAGGCTGACCACGACTACCTGCTCGCAGGCGACGTGTTCACCCCCGACCTGATCGAGACCTGGATCGAGATGAAGCGCGCCGATATCGACGCGATCCGTCTTCGTCCGCACCCACACGAGTTCGAGATGTACTTCGACATGTGATCTGAGTCGAAACTCGTTCGACAAACAGATGGCTCCAGCGCTTGCGCTGGGGCCATCTGGTCTTTCCTGCGTTGGTTGGATCGGGCCAGACCACCTCGCGACTCAGCCAGTGATCTTCACTTTGGCGTTGATCTGGGGTAGCTCGAAGAAGGTCCGTCCGGGAGCGACCTTGAGTGGGCTGCCGTCGTCGAGGGTGAACTTGAACGGTGCGTTGACCGCACCTTTGGTCCAGGTGCCTTGCACATACTTGCCCTGATTCAGGTAGTAGAAGGTGCCCTTGCCTTTGATGATGTCCACCACCGGATCCACCGCCCCGCTACCGCCGTAGATCTTGTCCATCTTCCACTTGGCCCGCACCACCAACACGTTGTCAGTCGCGACACGCTTGCCGTCGGTCAAGACGTGTTTACCCCAGGGTTCGTTGCGCAGGTACTGCTTGGACGCTTCGTCATAGTCGTAACTGGTGTTCCAGTGATCCCCCGGCCCCCAAGGGACCGAAACCTTCGCGGCTGGCTTACCCGACGCTGAAGTCGAGACCTGCTCAGTTCCGGTGGCGAATGGCAGGTACGGCTGGGTCGGCGCCGACTTCATCTTCTTGGCCAGTTTGCGCAACGCGTCGGGATGGCAGAACACCGAATGGACGGGGGCGCGATGCGGAAAGGTCTCGTAGGCACCCTTACCGTGGACGCCAGCTTTGAACGAGTAGAGATTCTCCAAATACTCGCTGTAGGCGGCCACATAGTTCATCACCCAACCCGCAGCGGCAGTATTGCCAAAGACCGGCTTCATCGGGCTCAGTAGCGGCACGTCCACTGGACGGATCGAGCGCACCGGTCCAACTGCTTTCGGAAATTGGCTGTGGAACACTGCACACAACCTGATGTAGCTGATCCCATTAGGCTCGACGAACACAATGTCGGCCTGGTTCAGGCCAGCCTGCGGGTGGGCGGAGCGCACATCGGACACCTTCACCGCCACTGCCGCATGGTTGAGCGTGGCGGCATCAGCGACTGCGTTGCCAGTGAGTGGTGCCCGCGCCAAAGTGCCAGCGGCGGCTACCGGGGTCGCTGCCGCGTCAGCCAGGTGGTTAGCGACCGGGGATGAGTTCACTGCACATCCGGACGCGGCCGCGCCAGCGGATCCGATCATCAACATCACAGCAGCGCGACGGCTGAGCTGAGTCACCTTTGACTTCTTTCCAGCCGCCAACGACGACATTGGGTGGCGGCCCTGGATCAATGCTAGGTCCCGCAGGCTTCCTCCGGCCGGAGATCTGAGCCGAAACCGGAATGTCTCAGGTGGCCGACACAATCGTGACGACCTGCCCCCCAGGAAGCGTGCGCGAAAGACGGAGCTCGCCGCGGCCCAGAGAGCCCTAGCAGCGACAGTTCGCCAAGATTCAGGCGGTGATCTTCACCTTGGCGTCGATCTGGGGTAGCTCGAAGAAGGTGCGGCCCGGCGCTACCTTGAGCGGAGATCCATCATCAAGGGTGAACTGAAACAACTCATTGACCGCACCCTTCGTCCAGGTGCCAGTCACGCATTTGCCCTGGTTCAGGTAGTAGAAGGTGCCTTTCCCATTGACAATGCCAACCACCGGATCTTTGCCGCCGCTGCCAGTGAAGATCTTGTCCATCTTCCATTTCGCTCGCACCACCAACACGTTGTCGGTGGTGACCCGCTTTCCGTCGATCAAGACATGCTTACCCCAGGGCTCGCTACGCAGGTACTGCTTGGTCTTGGCGTCATAGGTGTAGCCGGTGCTGAAGCTATTCCCGGTGCCCCACGGCACCGAAATCTTGATTGCGTCCTTGCCGGAGATAGCAGTGGAGACTTGGTCATCGCCGGTAGCAAAGGGCAGATACGGGTCGGCCGGTGGGGACTTCATCACCTTGGCCTGCTTCAACAGGACCTTCGGATGACAGAACACTCCGTTCTCGGCGGCCCGCCCCCGCAGCATGAAATAAGAACCGGTTCCACGAACCTTCATGTAATACAGGTTTTCGATGTACTTGCTATTGGCGGCCACATAGTTCATCACCCAGATCGCCGCCGAGGTGTTACCAAAGACCGGCTTCATCGGCGATAGCAGTGGCACGTCCACTGGACGAATCGAGCGCACCGGACCAGCCTGTTCTGGCAATTGGGAGTGGAACACCGCGCACAACCGGGTGTACGCCAGCCCGTTTGGCTCCACAAACACGATGTCGGCCTGATTCAAACCCGCTTGTGGATGCGAAGCCTTCACATCAGATACTTTCAAGGCCACCGCAGCATGGTTCAGCGCTTCGGTATCGGTCACCAGTTCACCGGTCAGCGGCGCCCGTGGCCGGGTATCACCGGTCGGAGTCGGCGTCGATGATTCACCGGCAGGTGTCGATGTTGGAGCCGCCGCGCAGCCCACGGCGGTCGCACCAGCTGCGCCGAGCATCACAACCATGGCGGTTCTACGACTGATCTGAGTCACCTTGACCTCTTCCCAGCCGCCAACGACGAGATCGGGTGGCGGCCCTGGATCAATGCTAGGTCCCAAACCAAAAGCTAGGCGGTAGCCCGGGATCGAATCGGCCGGGCATGTCGCGACAAATCGCGATCTGACTATCTCCCGGTCTCAATTCAGTTCAGAACCGTCAACGCCAACCCAACAACCAGCACCACCATGACCACCGCGAGTACTGCGACCATAAAGAGCACACCCTTTGGTGACTGCTTGACATAGCCAACATTGCCAGTGGCGAACTGGTGCAGCGGGGCTGCATAGAACACCTCAGCGACACCACCGAGGGGCACGCTGACATCAATCTGGGCCTGTCCGTATTGACGCATCCACTGGGCATAAAACTCCAGATGCTGCTGCCCTGCGGGCACCTGGTAGATGTTTTGCCCGTATTGGGCAGAGACCAGGTAACCGTTGAGCAGCACCTTGGGCACGATCATGCTGGAGGTCATCACACTGCCTTGAAGGTTGACCTTCAAAAGGCCATTGCCGGGAGCCAGTCCAGGCAGCGAACCTGGCGTCGGAACCGGTGCGGCACCATAACCGCCTGCAGTAGCTGGTGGCCCGGGTTGGATCGGCTGCTGCGGCTGTCCAAAACCCGGGTTGAATGGCATCTGATTCCCCTGCTGATAAGTCACCCGCAGAGAATACGGTGCGATTTGCAGCTGGGCTAACCGGTGTCCGAAAACCATCCGCAGCGCTGCGACGATCGCCAATCCACACTCAAGGGAACCTCACAGGTTCACCAACTCGCCACCACAGGGTGCGGGGCTTAAGTAGAGATCAAGAACAGTTCAACGGACACAGGAGGCAGATGGAGGCAAGCAAGCACTTTCCCTCTCAGCAACCGGTCCCGTTGTCCTAGCTACAGCGGGGCCGGTCCCCTGTTCAGGCGAAGTACGGCAGGCTGAGGCCATGGAAGTACTGCTGCTGGGCACCGGGGCCGCCGACGGAATTCCCAATGTGTTTTGCGATTGCCCAACCTGCGCCGATTACCGCAATCGAGGCGAGCTGCGTACCCCCACTTCAGTCTTGATTGATAACCGACTATTGATCGATCCGGGTCCAGAATCCCCGCTGCAGGTCAGCCGTTTGGGACATGACCTGATCAACTGCCCGACGATTCTGGTCAGCCATGCCCACAACGATCATCTGGACGCCTCGCTGCTGATGCACCGCTCCTGGGTGAGCAACGCTGCGCTGCGGGTGCTTGGCCCCGCGCCGGTGGTCGAGTGTGCGGCGAATTGGCTGGAGCCCGATCAGCAGAACGTGTCTTTCACTTCCTTGACCGCAGGCGAGGTGATCGAAGCCGAGGGCTACACCATCGATGCCCTGGCAGCCAACCATCACGCCTACGGCGAGGCGCTTTGCTATCGAATCAGCGACCACTCGGCGTCGGTGCTTTATCTGACCGACACCGGAGTGTTGCCCGACGCCACCATCGCCGCAGTGGCCGGACGCCAAGTCGACCTGGTGCTCTTGGAGGAGACCTTCGGCAACGCCAGCGACAAGGGCGACCAGCATCACAATCTGGACACCTTTGCTACGACGGTGGCGCAACTACGCCAAGCGGGCGCGATCGGTGCCGCCACTTTGGTGGTGCCAATCCATCTGGGCCATGACAATCCCCCGCTTGCCGAGTTGCGCCAAGCGATGGCCAACATCGGCGCCGAAGTGCTCAGTGACGGCTCGGTGCTACGGCTACCTGTCGGTAGTTGAGCCAATCCCAGCTACAGCGGCAGCAGGCGGAAGATCGGCGCCGGGATGTGCTTCAACACCCACATCACCAACTTGAATTGCGCTGGCACCCAAATCAGTTTCTGACCCTTACGTGCGGCATCAACCACCTGGGTGGCCAACTGCTCTTTGTCAACGGTGAGCGGGGCCTCTTTGACCCCTGCCGACATCCGGGTACGCACCTGGCCGGGACGAACCACCAAGACCTTTGGCCCGAACGGTGCCAGCGCCTCGCCAAGTAGCCGGTAGAAGCCGTCCAAGCCAGCTTTGGTGGAGCCGTAGACAAAGTTGGAACGGCGCACCTTTTCACCGGCTACCGAACTCATCGCGATGATCTGGCCATAGCCCTGGGCCTTCATCTTCTGCCCGATCAGCACGCCGACGCTCACCGCGCCGGTGTAGTTGATATTGGCCGCCAATACCGCCTTAGCCTGGTCCTGCCAAAGCTCCTCAGCATCGCCGAGCATGCCGAAAGCCACGATCGCCACATCAACATCGGCAATCTGCCAGGCTGCCTCGATCACGCCCGGATGGCTGTCAAAAGCGGTGGCATCAAACTCCAGCGAGTCCACCTCGCTGGCCCCAGCCGCTTTGAGATTGGCCACCGTCGCCGCGGCCAATTCATCGCCGGGCTGCACGCCCAGAATCACCCGCAGCGGCTGCTTGGCGAGGTATTCGCCCACAATCGCCAGCCCAATCTCGGAGGTTCCCCCAAGTAGCAGAATGGTCTGCGGGTTGCCAGT
Source organism: Propionibacteriaceae bacterium UBA5174 (assembly GCA_002413345.1). Lineage (GTDB taxonomy): Bacteria > Actinomycetota > Actinomycetes > Propionibacteriales > Propionibacteriaceae > Propionicimonas. The sequence continues at coordinate 110,096 of DHWU01000009.1, forward strand.
GGCATCGATCACGATTACTCCTTGTCAGACGAGTTCTAGCCGCCGGGCCAGATCCGAGATGAAGACACCATCTGGGTCGATCCGGCGCCGGGTAGCGATCCAGGAATCAAGCTGGGGGTACATGGCGTGGAAGGTGGCTGCGTTGGTGCGGGAATCTTTGGCGGTGTACAGCCTGCCGCCGAACTCCAGGACGCGAGCGTCCAGGCCATGCAAGAACTCGTGCAGGCCAGCCTTGATCGGGAAGTCCACACACACATTCCAGCCCGGCATCGGGTAACTCAACGGCGCCGCATTGCCATCACCGAACAGCTTGAAGACATTCAAGAAGGAGTAGTGCCCAGAGGCCTGGATATCGCGGATGAGCTGCTTGAACTCGGCCACTGCGCTCGGCGGCACCACAAATTGGTACTGCAAGAAACCGTGCGACCCGTAGGCCCGGTTCCACTCGCCGAACATGTCGAGGGGATGGTAGAAGCCAGTCAGCGACTCGATCTTGTCGGTGTAGTTGCCGCTCTTGGCGTACCAGACATTACCCAGCAAACCGAAGGTGAACTTATTGGCCAGACCATTGGGGAACACATCCGGCAGGTCGAAGAAAGGCTTGGCGTTGAACGCCAATGGATCGGCAGCCAGCTTGGGTGCGAACTCGGCTAGCTGGTCCAAGGTGGCCAGTGAACCTCGTGACAGCGCCGCCCGGCCCAGTTTTGGCGCTGGTGAAATCGCATCAAACCAGGCGCTGGAGTAGTCGTAGTTGGCTTCGGAGCCGTCGGAGTGGACTGCGATCGTCTCCTCCAAGTTGTTGGTGACGACGCCGTCGGCGATGAAGTAGGCCGTCTCGGTGCGGGTCATGTTCAAGACCGCACGCAACACGATGCCGGTTAACCCGACGCCGCCGATCGTGGCCCAAAAGATGCTCGCGTCCGGATCGTCAGCCGACCCGCCCGGGGTGAGGTTGAGCACTCGCCCATCGGCCACCAGCAGCTGCATTGAGGCGACATGGTTACCGAAAGACCCGGCGCTGTGGTGATTCTTGCCGTGCACATCGCTACCGATGGCACCGCCGACTGTCACCTGGCGAGTTCCGGGCAATACCGGCACCCACAACCCATAAGGCAGCGCGGCCCGCATCAACTGGTCCAAGCTCACTCCGGCGTCCACTTCGACGCTGGCTTTGTCGGGATCGATGGAGTGGATCTGGTTGAGCACCGACATGTCCACTACGACGCCGCCAGCGTTCTGCGCAATATCGCCGTACGAACGCCCCAGCCCGCGCGCCACAATGCCGCGCCGCAGATGAGAAGGAGCTTTGGGATCGGTCTTGGCCTCGGCCACAGCGGCCACTGCCTTGATGATCTGGTCCACCTCAGGGGTAGACAGCAATTGAGCCGCAGTCGGAGCCGTCCGTCCCCAGCCGGTCAGGGTGACAGTCGTTGTCGGCAAATCGTTCGAAGTCGAGGAAGTCATCGCGACTCAGCCTAGCGCGCTGGCCCGATTAACCACGACGGCACCGGCCTTGGCTTTAGCATGCTTAAGTGGGCAACGTCAGCACCGCCATCAACAGCTACGCCGCTGTTCTGTTTGACCTCGACGGTGTGCTCACGCCCACCGCCGATACTCATCGACGCGCGTGGAGCGAAATGTTCACCGCATTCCTCAATGACTACAACGCCACCGCCTACACCGAAGCCGATTACTTCACTTTCTTGGACGGCAAGCCCCGCTACGACGGGGTCCGGGAACTATTGACCGCCCGGGGCATCAACTTGCCCGAAGGCACCCCAGCCGACCCGCCCACCGCCAACACTGTGTGCGGGCTCGGAAATCGCAAGAACCTGGCCTTCACTACGGTTCTGGCCCGCGACGGGGTCGCCGCCTATCCCGGCTCGTTGACCCTGTTGGATTACCTGGCTGGCACTCCACTCAAGCTAGCTGTGGTGTCATCTTCGGCAAATGCGGAAGCAGTGCTGCGTGCCGCCAAGCTGCGGGAGCGGTTTGAGTTTGTCGTCGACGGCCAAGTCGCGGCCGCCGAACATTTGCCAGGCAAACCAGCCCCCGACACCTATCTGCGCGGTGCCGAGCTACTCGGCGTGACCCCAGATCGCACTGTGGTGATCGAGGATGCAGTCAGCGGAGTGGCATCCGGACGCGCTGGCGGCTTCGGCCTGGTAGTGGGCGTTGATCGCGGCGTTGGCACTGATGCCCTGCGGCAAGCGGGCGCGGACCTGGTAATCACCGATCTGGCTGAGTTGACCCCATGAGGTCACTAAACACCGACCCAGTCGATCGTGACCGATTCCCGATCCGGGAATGGGGCATCGCCGAAACCACCTACGATCTCGAAGGCCTCGGTGCCCGAGAGACAATCTTCACCGTTGGTAATGGCTATTTGGGCTTGCGTGGCAACCATGAAGAAGGCGACTCCGACGCCTACGCGCACGGCACCTTCATCAACGGCTTCTATGAGACCTGGCAGATCCGACATGCCGAGGAAGCATTCGGCTTCGCCAAGGCAGGCCAGACCATCGTGAACGTACCTGACGCCAAGGTGATTTCGATCTCGGTGAATGGCGAAACCCTGGTGTTGAACAAGTCCCGGCTGGAGTCCTACCAACGCAGCCTCGATTTCCGGGAAGGCATCCTGCACCGCGACTTGGTCTGGACGACCAAGTCGGGCCTTCGGGTAGCGCTGCAATCGACTCGAATGGTCTCCTTCACCAGGCGAAATCTGGCGGTGATGACCTTCGATGTGACTGTCTTGGACGGCGACGCCGAAGTGATCATCAGCTCCCAGGTCCAGAACCGGCAAGGCGACGCCTCCCGTCCGGCGTCCGGCTTTGATCCCCGCCGGGCCGCTTACCTCGAGGATCGGGTGTTGCAGTGCCATCTGCAATCCGAAGACCAGACCCGAATGACCTTCGGCTACCGCGTCGCCCAGTCCAAACTCGGCTTAGCCCTCAGCGTCGACCACGAGCTATTCACGGCTAACCCACACTCGGTCAAGTCCCGAATCAACGCCAACCAAAGCCGCCGCACCTACCGGATCCAGGCAAAATCCGGCGAACCGATTCGCCTAGTCAAGTGGGTGGCCTATGTGGACGGGCCGGCGAACGCCGACGTGACTAACCTGGCTGAGCTCGCTCAACTCACCCTTGACGACGCAATGTCGGTGGGACTGCGGCTACTAGTCAGCGAACAACGCGATTGGCTTGACAATTATTGGTCGAATGCCGACGTCGAATTGTTGAATGGCCCTCCGGGGCTGCAACAGGCCGTCCGCTGGTGTCTTTTCGAACTCGCCCAGGCCACCGGCCGTGCCGACGGTCGAGGCATCGGCGCCAAGGGAGTGACCGGAGGCGGGTACGAGGGCCACTACTTCTGGGACACCGAGATCTTCGCGCTCCCCTTCCTCGCGTACACCCAGCCGGCCATCGCGCGCTCGCTGATCGAGTTCCGGATCGCGACGCTCGACCGCGCGCGGGCGCGCGCAGCCGAGATGAGCGAGCGCGGGGCGCTGTACCCGTGGCGCACCATCGGGGGCGACGAGGCGTCCGCCTTCTTCCCGGCCGGCACCGCCCAGTACCACATCAACGCCGCCATCGCGTTCGGCATCCGGACCTACGTCGCCGCGACCGGCGACCGGGACCTGCTGCTCGCGGGCGGGGCGGAGGTGGTGCTCGAGACGGCCCGCCTGTGGGCATCGCTCGGGGCCTACTCGCCGGCCCATGACGGCGCGTTCTGCATCCAGCGCGTGACCGGGCCCGACGAGTACGCGGCGCTGGTGAACGACAACGCCTACACGAACCTGATGGCCCGCGCCCACCTCCGCTACGCGGCGAGCCTGGCCGACTGGCTCCAGTGCGACCATCCGGACGCCTGGCGAGACCTGGCCGCCCGGCTCGACCTGACGGCCGAGGAGGTGGCGGGCTGGATCGGGGCGGCGGACCGGATGCACCTGCCCTACGACCCGCGCCTGGGCGTCACGCCCCAGGACGACGGGTACCTGGGGCTGCCGGAGTGGGACTTCGCGGCCACCCCGCCCGACGCGTATCCGCTGCTGCTCCACTACCACCCGCTGGTCCTNNGGCCACTACTTCTGGGACACCGAGGTCTATCTGGTGCCTTTCCTGGCACATACCAATCCCGCTTTGGCCCGCCGAGCATTGCGGTTCCGGATCGGCATCCTTGACGCGGCCCGCGCCCGAGCCCATGCCCTGTCCCAACGTGGGGCGCTTTTTCCCTGGCGCACCATCAACGGCCAAGAGGCCAGCGCCTACTACGCCGCGGGCACAGCGCAGTACCACATTGATGCAGACATCGCCTACGCGATGTGCAAGTACGCCGACGTCTGCGCTGACGAGAATTTTCTGCTCACCGAAGCCCTGCCGGTGCTGGTGGAAACGGCCCGACTTTGGGTCGACCTGGGCTTCTTCCGTGGCCCGGAACGAAGCTTCCACATTCATTCGGTCACCGGGCCGGACGAATACTCCGCGGTGGTAAACAACAACTTGTACACCAACCTGATGGCCCGGATGAACCTGATGCGAGCCGCCCAGGCGGTGCTCACCTTGGCCGAGGTGGATCCTGGCAAATACGCTGATTTGGCCGCCGAACTCGGCGTCACTGAATGCGAAGTGACCAGCTGGCAGGAAGCCGCCACTGCGATGTATATCCCTTATCACGAATGGTTCGGCGTCCACCCCCAAGATGAGGACTTCCTCAAACGTGAGGTGTGGGATCTGGCTGGTACCCCAATCGAAAAGCTGCCTCTGCTGCTCCATTACCACCCGCTAGTGATCTATCGCTTCCAGGTACTGAAACAGGCCGATGCAATCCTGGCGCTGTTCCTGGCCGGGGAGTCCTTCACCCCGGAAGAGAAACGCGCTGACTACGAGTACTACGAGCCAATCACTACCGGAGACTCAACTCTGTCGGCCGTGGTACAAGCGATCATCGCCGCTGAGGTTGGCTATCAGGACCGCGCTTTGGAGTCGTTCATGGAGGGCGCCTTCGTCGATCTGGCCGACCTGCACCACAACACCGGCGAGGGGGTACACATTGCCTCCGCTGGTGGCGTCTGGAACGCCTTGGTCTACGGCTTCGCCGGTCTGCGCGATCACAACGGAGACATCACCTTTGATCCGCGGCTACCAGAAGGATGGGAAGCGCTTCGGTTCGCCTTCAAGTTGCGAGGATCCCGGGTGCGAGCAGAGCTCACCGCCAACCAACTGATCCTCACTCTTGAAGTTGGTCCTGGCGGGAAAGTCAGCGTCCGTGGCCAAGAAATTGAGGTGACCGGCCACGAGCCCGTTCGAATTCCGTTGTTTGGTCAAGGTCTGCGACTACCGACTCTGACCGGCCACGTGCCGTTGATCCATGGACGCCCGGCCAATGCCGACGAAGTCACCATCGGCCTGCCCACTGACCCGGTGGAGTAACCGGTCGACTGCTTCAGATTCTCAGCGAGCCAGACAATGGATCGCCGAAGCGGTGCCATCGTTCAGCATCAGTCGGCTTTCCAGAAGGTGTGGTCCATGACCTGCCGGGCCAGCCGCGCGCGGCGCAGTTGCTCTTCGACCAGCAGCGACGATTCGCCCTTGGCGTAGCCGAGAATCTGGGCCACGGCCGAAAGCTCTCGAACATCGCTGGGCAAGAAGTCGGCAGCGCGTCCGCGATGCAGCATCACTGCATTGCGAATCTCGCTAGCCAGAGTCCAAGCCTGACGCAACACTTCAGCGTCCGCTGCGGTGAGCAGATCGGCGGCGGCAGCAGCATCCAGAGCGAGCATGGTGGAGGGGGTACGCAAACCTGGCAACTGAGCACCGTGGCGCAATTGCAGCAACTGCACCACCCATTCGACGTCACTGAGTCCGCCTGGACCCAGCTTGGTATTGCGCGATGCGCTACCGCTGCGCGGGGCCCGTTCGGCCTCCATCCGTCCCTTCAGCTTGCGAATCTCATTAACTTGGGCCGTGGTCAAGCCGGTTTCTGGGTAGCGAACCGGGTCAATCACCGCAAGGAACTCCTCGGCAACATCGACGTCCCCGGCACCATAGGCAGCACGCAGCAAGGCTTGTGCCTCCCAGGTGGACGACCAGCGTTGGTAGTAGGCCCGGTAGGACGTCAGGCTGCGCACGATCGCCCCTTGCTTACCCTCGGGACGCAGGTCAATGTCGATTTCCAACGATGCATCTGGACCCGCTTTGCCCAATAGCGTTCGCAGTCGACTGATCGCCATGGTGGCATTCGCTATGGCGTCGGAGCGGCCACTGTCAGCGAGGACAAAGATCGCATCGGCGTCAGAGGCATACGACAATTCCGCACCACCCCAACGGCCCAGCGCGATTACTGCCATCGGTGGCAACTGCAATCCTCTCGAAGCCACTTCCAGACCAGCTTCGATAGTGGCCGAGGTGACCTCACTCAGCGCCGACCCCAGGTCGGCCAGCTCAATCTCGCCGAGCAGATCGGCCATGGCCAATCGCAACAGTTCGCTACGCCGATACGCCCGGATCGCGGCCACCGCTTCTTCAGGAGCATCGTGGCGGTGTGCCGCCACGCTCATCTCGGCAACGATCTGCTCGCGGCTGCGCGGTTTCAGCCCGTCCACGTCGCCAAGCAGCGAGGCGTTGTGCGGAGAGCGAAGCAGCAGATCCACCGCATACCGAGAGGACGCCAGAATCCGCGCCAGATGTTCGGCCATCGCATCACCGTCACGCAAGGTGCGCAGGTACCACGGTGTCGCGCCGAGATCTTCGGAGACCTGCCGAAATGCCAACAATCCATGGTCGGGGTTGGGTCCTGCCGTGAACCAGCCGAGCATGGCTGGCAGGATTTGCCGTTGAATCTCGGCTGATCTAGTCATGCCTGCACTCAAGGCCTCGATATGTCGCAATGCAGCTCTTGGGTCGGCGTATCCCAAAGCTCGCAGCCGGGTCTCAGCGGCTTCGCTGGTCAGCGCAGCTTCGGTGGCCGGGATCCGGGCCACTGCAGCCAGCACCGGCGAATAGAACAGTCGCTGGTGCAAGTTTTGCACCTGCCGGGCGGTGGCTCGCCAAAGGTGCATCAGCTCCCTGGTTTCGGCCAGACCAATGCTGCGGGCCAGCCAGCGTTGGTTCACCTCGTCGGCTGGCATCAGATGAGTGCGCCGAAGCTGATAGAGCTGGATGCGGTGTTCCAACAATCGCTGCAGCCGGTAGGCGGTGCCTAGGTCAAACCCGTCGGCCCGGCCGACATAGCCGTGATCGACCAGCGCGGCCAGCGCTTCGAAAGTCCCGCGCAGCCGCAGACGTTCGTCGGAGCGTCCGTGCACCAATTGCAGCAACTGGACGCTGAACTCGACATCACGCAAGCCACCAGCACCTAGTTTGATTTCGTAGTCGGCTTCCCGGCTGGGCAACAACGAAACCACTCGCAACCGCATCGCCTGGGTTTCGGACACGAACTGATCGTTGTCAGCCACCCGCCAGACCATCGGCCAGACTAGGTCGACGAACTCCTCGCCCAAATCCAGATCGCCAGCCATCGGCCGGGCTTTGAGCATCGCCTGGAACTCCCAGTTCTTCGCCCACTTCTCGTAGTAGGCCCGATGCGAGGCCAGGGTGCGCACCAAGGCGCCCGCCTTGCCTTCCGGACGTAGCGCCGCATCGATCGGCCAGATGGTGCCAGCGGAGCTGTGCGCTGAACAGATCCGGGTCACCGCACTGGCCAGTTTGGTGGCCAGGTTCACCGCAATGCCAGGTTCGCAAGCTGGGGCTCCGTCGGGTCCAATGGCCGGTTCACCCACAAAGAGCACATCGACATCACTGACGTAGTTCAGCTCCCCCGCGCCGGTCTTGCCTAAGGCGACCACGGCGAGTCTGGTCAAAGCCCAATCGGGCACTTCTCCGCGAGCCAACGCCAGGGCCGTCTCAACCGTGGCATCGGCCAGGTCAGCCAGTTCGCCCGCTACCTCGGGCAGTACAGCCAAGGCGTCAACGGCAGTCAGATCGCGGGCCGCGATTCGCAGCAATGCTCGGCGGTATCCACGTCGCAAGTCGTCGGAGCGAGCCGGATCTGCTACTGGCTGTTTGAGGTCGGGATCCGCCCCGACTGCAGTCAGCAACTCGGCGCGAAGCTGGTCCAGGCTGCGACGCGCCAAACTGTCGCACAACACTTCAAGCTCATTGGAGTTGGCGCACAGGTGCTGGTTGAGTGCGGCGCTGGCGCCCAACACCGCGGCAAGGCGACTGATCAAGTCTTGGCTATTGGCCAGCAGATCGAATAGGTCAGGACGTGCGAGCACCAGATTATTCATCCCAGCCAACGCCAGATCCGGGTCAGCAGCACTTTGTAATTCAGCAAGTGCCGCATCGATCTGTTCGCCGGTGGCGTGCTTGGCCCACGCCTGCACCAACTCTGCCGCCGCGGCAGTGTCGGTGAACCCCAGACGAGCCAAGCGTCCGGACTGACTCCCGATGCGACTCACACCGGCGATGCTAGCGTCTTGACCGTGGCAAAACCGGTCTCGCAAGTAGAAGTGGCAAAGCTCGCTGCGGTCGTAGCCGCCCTGAGCAGGGAACGGCCCAACCCAGTTCCTCCCGCCGATCTAGGCGCGGCCACTCGAACGGCCTGCGCGCTCCTCGCCGTCCGGTTCCCCGGAGGCACTGTCGAACTGCGGGTGCCGCCCTATGCCGCGGTGCAGTTGGGCCTAGGCGATCGGGGACGACACACTCGCGGCACTCCACCGAATGTGGTCGAAACCGACCCAATCACCTTATTGAAACTAGCTTCAGGCACCCTTTCTTGGGCAGACGCCCGCGCTGATCACCTGGTGCAGGCATCCGGAATCGCCTCTGACCTAACTGAAGTCTGGCCATTGCTCGAACTGCAGTGAGCGGCCCACAGCGCAACCACAGGTTCACCTAGGAATCGGCACAGGGGTGCCATTTAGGTTGACTGCGAGCCGCTAATCGCGCCGTGAGGAGACCGATGAGCACAGAAGAACTGCCGCCCGAGCCGGAAGAGCCGACCGAGGCTGGGAAACACCGTCCGAGGAGGGTGCTGCGTTCGCCGAAGACCTGGCTGATTGTTGGGCTATCAGTTGCCGTGTTGGCCGGGATTGGGGTGGGGTCATACTTCCTCTTCAAGCCACGCACCTTTAGCGGCGCCCGAACCCAGACAGTGTCGGTGACCAAAGGCACCCAAACCCAGACAGTGTCATTGGACGGCACCCTGAGCCCCCAGACCGAGGCTGATCTGAACTTCTCGGTCTCCGGCACGGTGACCACGCTTAAAGTGAAAGTGGGCCAGACCGTAACCAAGGGCCAGACGCTGGCCACAATCGATGACTCTTCACTGCAAGACGCCGTCGACCTGGCTAAGGCCAATCTGACCAGTGCGAAAGCCAACTACTCCGATGTCTCTGATTCCGGCACCAGCGCCGCAATCAAGGCTGCTGCCGCCCAGGTCGATTCGGCCAAAGCATCATTAGCCAGCGCCAAGGAGGATCTCGCTGCAGCTGCTTTGACCTCAACCATCTCCGGCACCGTGGCGAGTATCGATGTGGCAGTCGGCGATTCGGTCACCGCCTCCAGCTCCTCTGGTTCATCAAATTCGAGTTCGGGCTCGGCTGGGGCAACCGGAACCAGCTCCACTTCGACCTCCTCGACCTCCTCGAGCTCCTCATCCCAAATCGTGGTGATTTCCACCGCGAAATGGAAAGTCTCCGGCACCGTTGGAGCCTCCGATCTGTCCAGCCTCAAAGCCGGACAGGCAGCCACAGTGACTGTCGATTCGACCAAGCTGGCGGCGACAGTGGCTTCGGTGGGCATCGTTGCCACTTCAACTTCTGACGGGTCAGCCACCTTCCCGGTAGTACTCAACATCACCGATGTTCAAACCGGGCTCTACTCGGGGACCACCGCAACCGCCGAAATCACCACCGGCACCTATGCCGATGTGTTGACCGTGAGCACCGCCGCGATCACCAGCCAGAACGGTTCCACAGTGGTGGACAAGGTCAATAGTGATGGCTCCACGACGGTAACCACGGTGCAGATCGGACGAGTCTTTGGCGATGTGACCGAGATCACCAGTGGGCTGAGTGAAGGCGACAAAGTGCAAGTCACCTTGAAACAGACCACGAGTTCAAGTTCGAGCAGCAGCGACTCCGGCTCCGGTGGCATGAGCGGCCTGGGCGGTTTGACTGGTAGTGGCGGGGGCGGCGGCGGACAGCCACCGGCCGGTGCTGGCGGAGGGCCAAACGGATGACCCACATGCTGAAGATGACCGGAGTTCGCAAGACCTATTCAACCGGAGTCGTTCAGGTGGATGCGCTTCGTGGCATCAACCTGGATGTGCTGGCCGGTGACTATGTGGCAATCATGGGACCGTCCGGTTCAGGTAAGTCGACCCTGATGCACATCATCGGATGTCTGGACGTACCTACCGCTGGCACCTATGAACTCGATGGCACAGACGTGTCGTCGATGACCGAGAAGGAACTGGCCGAAGTGCGCAATCAAAAGATCGGCTTCGTCTTTCAGGCGTTCAATCTGTTATCCAGCCTGTCTGCACTTCGAAACGTTGAACTCCCCTTGGTCTATGCCGGCACTCCGGCCGCTGAACGTCGAGAGCGGGCAATGGCAGCGTTGACTAAGGTCGGTTTGGCCGACCGGGTGCAGCATCGTCCCGGCGAACTGTCTGGCGGCCAACAGCAGCGAGTCTCGGTGGCCAGAGCCTTGGTCACCGACCCGGCACTGATCCTGGCCGACGAACCGACCGGCAACCTGGATTCGCATTCCACCGCAGAGATCCTGGACCTATTCGACGAGCTCAACGCAGCTGGTCGAACCATTGTGATGATCACCCATGAAGCCGATGTCGCCGCTCACGCCACCAGCCCCTGGCACATCTATGACGGACAGTTGCGTGACGAGCCGATCGGTGCAGGAGCCGCCAAATGATGGACTGGGCCGAAACCGTTCGCACAGCGATTGCAGCGCTCAACGCACGCCGAATGCGATCGCTGCTGACGATGCTTGGCATCCTGATCGGGATCGCCGCAGTGATGTTGACCGTGGGGCTCGGGCAAGGTGCCCAAGCCCAGATCACCGAGCAGATCAACTCGCTCGGCTCGAACCTGATCATTGTCACGCCAAGCCAGACCACGTCCTCTGGCGGGTTTCGCGGCGGCGGTGGCAGCGCGTCCACGCTGACCACTCAGGATGCGGCACTGCTAGCCAATACTGCGGTCGCACCTGATGTGGCTGCGGTTGCACCGACTTCATCCGTGTCGGGGTCATTGCAGTCTTCTGACAGCACTTGGACTTCCACCGTGGTCGGCACCGTGCCGGACTGGCAGAGCGTCCGTGCTCGAACGCTGGCGTCGGGGCGATTCTTTACCCAATCCGAAGTTGACTCCTCAGCTGCCGTAGCCGTGATCGGGAGCGAAACCGCTACCGAACTGTTCACCACGGGTAGCCCGATTGGTCAGACGATCACTATCAACGGCCAATCGTTCACCATCATCGGGGTGCTCGACTCAGCGGGGTCTTCACTGTCAACCGATGAGGACGACACCGTGGTGGTACCAATCACCACCTACGCCGCCCAGCTGTCCACCTCGGACAACACCAACAGCGTGTCTTCGATCTACGTCGAGGGCCGCGATGCCGACAGCCTGTCGGCGGCCTACCAGGAGGTGAAGACCGCACTTCTAACCGCCCACCAGGTGACTAGCGACGATGCGGACTTCTCGGTGAGCACCCAGGCGTCATTGGTTGAGACTGCCACCTCAGTCACTGGGGTGCTGACTCTGCTGCTCGGCGGGGTCGCAGCGATCTCGCTGCTGGTTGGCGGCATCGGAGTGATGAACATCATGCTGGTTTCGGTTAGCGAACGCGTCCGAGAGATTGGGCTACGTAAAGCACTGGGGGCGACACCCAGTGTCATCCGACGGCAGTTCTTGGTCGAGGCTGGAATCCTCGGCATGCTCGGCGGTTTGATCGGCATTGCCCTTGGCTTCATCGGGGCGGCGATCCTGACCCCAGTTCTGGGCATGACGGTACTGATTTCGGCTCCGGCGACCATGATCGCTTTGGTGGTTTCACTAGGCATCGGGATCGGCGCCGGGGTCTACCCAGCGTCCAGAGCCGCCAAGCTTGCGCCGATCGACGCACTGAGGAGTGAGTGATGAACTTCATCAAGAATCCACGCATTCGCGTGATCGGGATCGCCGGGCTCGCCTTGGTGGTACTGGCTGGCGTCGGAATTGGCGTCGCCACGGCATCGGCCACCACCAGCGACCGCTGGGCCACCGCCACTGCAGCCACCGGCGATGTGACTCAGACCTACACCACCACCGGCAGCGTGACCCGAAAAAACACCGCCACGGCGTCTTTTTCGGTTAGTGGGACCGTGAACAAGGTGTCTGTGTCAGTGGGCACTGAGGTGAACGCCGGCGACGTCCTGGCAACAGTAAATACCCGCGATTTGAAACTCGCCGTATTGAACGCCGAGACTTCCCTTGCCAAAGCGGAATCGACCCTTTACGACGCACAGCACCCGAGTTCTTCAAGTGGTTCAAACTCGAGCGGTTCGAATAGCAGTACCGGTTCCACCAGCGTCGATCTAACCACCATCAACAAGGCGGTTGCCAGAGTGAATACTGCGGTAACCGCCGAGTCCAGTGCTTGTGATTCGATTGTGGCCTGGTTGTCGGACGATCTATCCAGCACCACCGCCTCGGCCTCACCAAGCACTTCCACCGAGCCGACGCTGACCGAGTTGAAGACCTGTGCCACCGCTCGGGCCGAGGTGAGCGCCGCCAATAAGAATCTGCAACAGGCTCTGAGCGCGGCCAGCAAGAGCACTGGCTCAACTGGATCAGGCTCGACCTCGGGCACTTCGACGACCGTGAGCGCTTCAGCGGTCGCCTCAGCCAAAGCCACTGTCGTTGAAGCCGAACAGAAGCTGCAATCAGCCGAAGACGATCTGGACTCGGCTAAGCTCCTCGCCCCGGTCTCGGGCACGGTCGCAGCAGTTGGGATAACCGCAGGCACCAGTTCGTCTGGTTCGATCACCATTATTGGCAGCGGTGCCGCAGTGGTGACAGTTGAGCTACCGCTAACCACCCGTACCGCGTTGACTACGGGGGTCGAAGCCACGGTGACACCGGCGGGATCCCTCACTCCGCTAACCGGCACCGTAACCAACATCAGCTTGTTGGAGACCAGCGGTACCAGTGGCAGCACGACTACCTATTCCACCACCATCGCAGTCTCTGACCCGGATGGACGGTTGGCCAGCGGCGCCAAGGCGTCAGTTTCGATTCCGGTGAAGTCAGCAACTGGCGTGGTGACCGTCCCGATCTCGGCACTGACCCCAACCGGCACTGGCACCGGCACGGTTAGCGTCTTGGCCTCGGGCTCCTCCACCCCGACCACCACCACGGTTTCGACTGGGGCTGTCGGCGGCGGCGTAATCGAGATCAGCCAAGGGCTTAGCGCTGGGCAGGTCGTGGTTATCGCTGATCGCAAAGCGGAGATTCCGTCAAACTCCAACAGCCAGAACAGATCGTCTTCATCGAAGTCATCGAGTTCATCGCAGACGACCAAGAAGTGAGTTGAATTGGACGCGGGTCCGTCGAGATGCACCCCTGCAACCTCGACGAACCCGCTCGTCGGCACTTCCCGTGAGCTTGTCCGCCCCCCGCAGACGCCCCCTCGGGCCCGTGAAGCCATTAAGACTTACCCCGACCGGCTCTATTCAACCGCTTCAAGCCCCGCTTTTACACCCTTTGGAGCGAGGTTTATTCTGAATTTTTGCTGTCAACCCAGGGCTACAGGGCTGGCAACCCGTGGCGCAACTCCCATTCGGTGACTTCACTGCGGTAAGACTCGTATTCGGCCTTCTTGTTGCGCAGGAAGAAGTCGAACACGTGCTCGCCAAGGGTGTCAGCCACCAGTTGGGAGTTTTCCATCAGATCGATTGCATTGCCCAAGCTACGCGGCAGTGGAGAAATGCCTAGGCTCTGCCGCTGGCGATCGGTCAACGACCACACATCGTCCTCGGCGCCTTCGGGAAGTTCCATTTCGTTCTCGATCCCCGAAAGACCTGCCGCCAGCACCATGGCGTAGGCCAGGTAAGGGTTGGCTGCCGAATCGATGGAACGCAGTTCCACCCGAGCTGAGGCACCCTTGTTCGGCTTGTACATCGGTACCCGTACCAAGGCAGAACGGTTGTTGCGTCCCCAGCAAATGAAACTCGGTGCCTCAGCGCCAGCCACCAGCCGCTTGTAGGAGTTCACCCACGGGTTAGTTACCGCAGTGATCTCGCCAGCATGCGCGAGCAGTCCGGCAATGAACTGGCGCCCGGTCTTGGAAAGGTGAAACTCGGCAGAGGCGTCATAGAAGGCGTTCTTGTCGCCCTCGAACAGGGACACGTGCGTGTGCATGCCCGAACCGGGGTGGTTGGTCATTGGCTTTGGCATGAAGGACGCGAACAGGTTCTGCATCACCGCGACCTCTTTGACCACCACCCGGAAGGTCATAATCGCATCGGCCATGGTGAGCGCATCGGCGTAGCGCAGGTCAATCTCCTGCTGGCCCGGCCCGCCCTCGTGATGGCTGAACTCCACCGGGATCCCCATCTGCTCCAACAGGGTGATTGCCTGGCGGCGAAAATCCGCACCGGGGCTGGTGGTGGTGTGGTCGAAGTAGCCGGACTGATCGGCCGGGGTCGGCACTTCGCCAGGCACGATTGGCTGCTTGAACAGGTAGAACTCGATCTCTGGATGGGTGTAGAAGGTGAACCCCATCTCCGAAGCCTTCTTCAGCGTCCGCTTCAGCACATAGCGCGGATCAGCGAAGGACGGGGCGCCATCTGGCAGTCGGATGTCACAAAACATCCGCGCCGTCCCTTGACTACTACCCCGCCAGGGCAGCAGTTGGAAGGTGGACGGGTCGGGGTGGGCGACCATGTCGGATTCATACACTCGGGCGAAGCCTTCGATCGCCGAGCCGTCGAAACCGATCCCCTCGCTGAACGCACCTTCGAGTTCGGCTGGAGCGATCGCCACTGACTTCAGAAATCCGAGCACGTCGGTGAACCACAGTCGCACGAAACGGATGTCTCGTTCTTCCATGGTGCGGAGCACGAATTCGGTCTGCTTATCCATACGATCAGTCTGCCCGCGATTGTGTTTCAGTTTGGTTACAACTTGCCGCTGGCCAGCCTGGAATCTGCTGGCTGGACGGTTTCGTCGCGCCACAGCCACCGCCAGTCCAATAACAACTCACGATTCCTCCTCGGGATCAGGTTTGCCATCCCACTCCTGATTGCGCTCCGCCACCCGCGCCAGCGCATGTTCGGCGTCCTCACGTAGCTCATAGGGACCAAGCCGATCCAGCGCCTTGCACCCCTCGTAGGTCTCGACCGCGTGGTGTTTGAGGCAGTAGTACCAGGGGCCGCGCGGATCCGCCTCCTCGACAGTCTTGGCTGACTGCCCGAACCATGACCACTTTGACATGACGACTCCTGGGGACCCACACCGGACGGCAGAACTATGATCGGCATCGTGACCTCAGTTAAGCCATACCCAGTCTCACCCATGCGAGCGGTTCCCACCTCGATTCCGCGCCCTGAATACGTAGGAAATGATCGCCCCGAGCAGTATTCGGGTTCGCATGTACAAACCCCCCAGACCATCGCCAAGATGCGGGTGGCCGGACGTATCGCCGCCCAAGCGCTGAACGCGGGCGCCGCGATCGTCGCCCCCGGAGTCACTACCGAGCAGATCGACCAGGTGGTCCACGACTTCCTGATCGCCAACAACGCCTATCCCTCCACCCTCGACTACCGAGGTTTCCCGAAGGCCTGCTGCACCTCAGTGAACGAAGTGATCTGCCACGGCATCCCCGATGCCCGTCCACTCGAGGATGGCGATCTGATCAAGATCGATGTCACCGCTTTCGTTGATGGCGTGCACGGTGACAATTGCGCCACCTACGGAGTCGGCGAAGTTGACGAGGAATCCCGACTGCTGGCTGAGCGCACCAAGCAGGCCATGGAGCGCGGCATCCGAGCAGTGCGTCCAGGGCGCGAGATCAGCGTGATCGGCCGGGTAATCGAGGCCTACGCCAAACGGTTCGGCTACGGAGTGGTGCGCGACTACACCGGCCATGGGGTGCACAGCGCATTCCACTCTGGCTTGGTGATCCCCCACTTCGACAATCCGTACTACACCGAGGTGATGGAGCCGGGTATGACCTTCACCATCGAGCCGATGCTGGCCATGGGAGACCAGCGCTCCCACGTCTGGGACGACGGTTGGACCGTAGTCACCAATGACGGTAGTCGGGTGGCGCAATGGGAATCGACCCTGGTGGTCACCGATGATGGCGCCGAAGTATTGACCGTCGCCTGAACTGTTGGCTGCTGTGTTCGAAAGCCACCGCAGTCGACGAGCCAGATGGGGACGAGTCGGTCTGTAAGCCGGATTCTGTGGCCCCGAAAGACCGGTGATCATCCATCTGCGACGGTTGTTGCCAACCGCCTTCGCCGTTGCCAGCGTGCAACCTACCCAGACACCTCGCACGAGCAGCGCTCAGACGGTGTCCGCAGGCACCGCGTCCGAAGACTTGGCACCCTTCTTGGTCTTGCTCCAGGTGGGGTTTACCTTGCCACTCCAGTCACCTGGAGCGCGGTGGTCTCTTACACCGCCGTTTCACCCTTACCCACTCACGTGGGCGGTCTGTTCTCTGTGGCACTTTCCCGCGGGTCACCCCGGGTGGGCGTTACCCACCACCTTGCTCTGTGGAGTCCGGACTTTCCTCGACTTGCGCCGCGATCACCCGACCGACTCGTCCGCGAAGTAGCTTACCGAACCAGGCAGGCAGGACTAACCTTTCTAGGGTGATGCTTACAGCGATGGTGCTGGCCTTCGGATTGTTCTTCCTGGCTGGCCTTTCTGGAACAACCCGCCGCTTGGCGCAAGCGAACGCTTTCCCACTGGACACCAAGTGGGGACTCCGCACAGCTCAGACCACCCGTTCCGAAGCAGCTTGGGCTGCTGGACATCGCGCCGCTGCCCCGATGATTGCGGCGGCTGGCGTGATGAGCCTGCTCGGTGCGGTGATGATCTTGATCACTGCCTTCGTGGTAGTGCCCACCGCCTCGGCCATCTGGACGGTGGTGCTGGTCGCCTTGGTGGCCTACATCCTCGCCCTGCTGATGTTGCTAATCGCCACTCTGGTGGCCAACGGTGGCGCCCGCAAAGTCGAGTAGCAGCGCAACCTCAGCTAGCGGCGCACCGCGTGAACCAGTCGCACTAGGCGCATCGGGTTCAGCTGTGGGTTGGCCGCCCAGAACGCACTCGGTGCCGCTTCACTTTCTGCGATGTCGTGTTGTAATAGCCAGCCAGATTCGCCCAACCCGTCAGCCAACTCTTGTGGCGTAAACCGCGACTGCCAGGGCTCATTGTTTCCGCTGCGCGACGTGATCGCCGCGGCGTAGGCGCGTCCGGCCTCGTCGGCGAGCTCGGTGGACAACAGTGCGTCGAAGACCAACTCCGAACCGATCGGCAGCTCAGCCAATTGCGCCAGCAACTCCCGGTTCTGTTGCGGGGTCAGGTACATACTCAACCCCAGGCCGATCACCCCAACTGGCTGCGACCGATCCAATCCCGCACCAATCAATGAACCCAAGAGCCCAGGGGCGGCTAAATCGGCCGACACCGGCACTGCGAAATCTGTCAACCCTGCGTCGGTGAACAACTCCTCACGCCACGCCAAGACCTCACCGCGGTCGACTACCCAGACTTTCGCGGCAGTGTCGGCATAGACCGAGGTGTCCAGGCCTGCCCCCAGATACACACACTGCTTCAGGCCACTGTCGTGAAGCAATCGTCGAGCAAAAGAGCTACGGATCACCGTGGACGCCCGCGCAGCGGCCAGTACCGGTTCACTCGAATAGGCCAGTTGGAAGTCCAACGGAGACGGTTCATACAGGGCGCAAAGTGCTCCAGCGTCGGAATCGAGAAGCAACCGTGGAGAGTTGTCTACCAGTGCGTGGGCGGCGCGGGCCGCAGCTGAGATAAGAGCGGTTGCCGAGGGCAGGGCATCGTTGAGTGACTTCATCTCAATTCAATATCACAGCGCCGCGCCAAGTCGAAATCGCCGCCGCCGGGCTGCTGGCCCTGGTTCGCCGCTGGGCTAGCCAGGCTAAGGCAGCCTCAGTTTCCGCCGGTTCGCACCTTCGGATCGCCGTCCAAAGCGGCATTCACTAGGGCATCGGCAGCTTTGTTTGCTTCGCGCGGCACCCAGGTCCAGCTAACCTCACTTGGACGCAGCGCTTGGGCGCGCCGGGCCAGCGGCAACATTGCGGGGTGTTTCACCTTCCACCGCCCGGCCATCTGCTCGACAACCAGTTTGGAGTCCATCCGAACCTCCACCGCCGCACTTGGATCAATCGCTTTGGCCATCTCCAGGCCCGCGATCAAGCCCGAATACTCGGCCACGTTGTTGGTGGCCACCCCCAAGGTGAGTCCCTCTGAATCCAGCAGTTGGCCGGTACCGGCGTCGCGGACCAAGGCCCCATACGCCGCTGGGCCGGGGTTGCCCCGCGAACCCCCGTCCGCCTCGATCACTAGCCGGCGGGTTGGCGATTCGCCACCCTCGGGGTCAAAGATGGATGGCCCCTCTTGGGACACAGGCGGACGCGCCATCAGCGCTCCACCGCAGCCCGCACCAGGATCCGCTCACACTCCTCGCAGCGCACCACTTCGTCAGCGGCAGCGGAGGTGTAACCAGCCAGGGCACTGGCGGTTGCTTCGAGTTGGCAACCAGCGCAGCGCCGCCCCTTCAACTCGGCAGCACCCAGACCGCCACTCTTGACTCGAATCCGGTCATACAGCACAACCAGATCAGCAGGCATCTGGCCAGCGATTGCATCGCGCTTGGTCTGTCGCTCACCGATCTCAGCATTGGCTTGAGCAATCTGCTCATCACGGGCCGCGATCACTGCCCGCAGCGAGTGCTCCAGTTCGGCGATTTCGTCAGCGAGCCGGGACTCCTCAGCGGTCGCCGAGTCGAGTTGTTCCATCGCCTCAAGTTCGGTGTCTTCGAGGTCGGAGATGCGCTTGCCCAGGTGTTCGATCTCGTCGTTGAGCGCGGCGAACCCTCGCGGGTCAGTCACTAGACCGTCGTCACGCCGTTTGATGTCTCGGGTCAATCGTTCACGGACCGGCACCAGATCAGCTTCAGCCTTCTCCATCTCAAGCTTCAGATCGCTGAGCTGCGTCCGGATTCCGACCAAGGAGGCGCCCAGCTTGGCGTGTGCAGCCTTGCCCTCAACGATGACGGCATGCTCAGGCAGCGCGGTCTTACGGTGGTTTAGCTGAGCAATCGCAGTGTCCTCGGCCTGTAGGTCGAGGAGTCTCAGCTGTGCCGAAGCGGCAGCTTTCATCTGGGCCTCCTTCAGTTGTGGACACCGACTCTACTGGCAACCATCACTTAGCCACTTATCAGCCACCTACGGATGGCCTCTGGACTCCCATCCATCACCAAGCCCGTGATGAAGACCCGAATCAGGCTGATATCGCCCCGACCGATGGATGCAGCGCTTCCCGTCCTCCGCAACGGCGCCATAACCTCCGCAACGACGGATCGCCACGTCCGCAGGGATAACATCGAAGCCATGACCAGCGATGAGCAGCCCCAGCTCCCAAATCGTCAAAGTCCGTTCTCGTCGGCCTTCACCGAGTTCATTCCGCAGTCTTGGGCGCCGTATCCAGTCGAGCCACCAGCTGCACTGCCAGCAACCGTTGCTGCCGCTAATCGGCGTACCCGAATAGCGGCAGCCTTCCCCGGTGAGCGACTGGTGGTTCCGGCAGGCGGACTGAAGACGCGTGCCAATGACACTGATTTTCGCTACCGGCCGCATTCTGCCTTCGCCTGGCTGACCGGGTTGGGCAGTGATCGCGAACCGGATGCGGTGTTGCTGATTGAGCCAGCCGGTGAAGCCACCTTGTACTTCAAGCCCCGAGCGGCCCGAACTGATCGTGAGTTCTACGCCAACTCCCGTTATGGGGAGATGTGGGTGGGAACCAGGGAGTCGCTGACCGAGATGGAGGCACTCACCGGTTTGTCCTGCCGACCGATCGGCGAGTTTCAGGCCGCACTAACCAAGGACCTGGCCAAGACCCCGATCCGGTTGCTGCGGGAGGCAGACTTCCAGTTGAGCCTGATTCTCGACTCCCTTCGCCTTCAAGCTGGAGTGGAACTGGCCGAGGCGGGAGCCGGTGACGCCGAGTTCGAAGTTGCCTTGTCAGAAGCGCGACTAGTCAAAGACGCCTTCGAACTCGCCGAGCTTCGCCAGGCCTGCGCCGACACTGCCGTGGGCTTTGAAGCTGTGGTGGCCGACCTTCCCGAGGCAATCCGCCGGGGCCGCGGCGAACGTTGGGTAGAGGGCATCTTCGGGCTTCATGCCCGCCACGCTGGCAATGCGGTTGGCTATGACACCATCGCCGCCGCTGGTGATCATGCCAACACCTTGCATTGGATCCGTAACGACGGCGATATCACCCCCGGCGACTTGCTGCTGTTGGACGCTGGCGTCGAAGCTGAGTCGCTCTACACCGCTGACATCACCCGCACCTTGCCGGTCTCGGGACGCTTCTCCCCTGCCCAGCGCCAGGTCTACACCGCCGTGTTGGAGGCCCAAGCGGCCGGTTTTGCCGCAGCCAAACCTGGCAACAGGTTCTCCGATGTCCATGCCGCAGCCATCGCAGTGGTGGCCAAGTATCTGCACCAATGGGGCATGCTGCCAGTAACACCTGAGGAGTCTCTGGATCCCGAAACCGGTGGCCAGCATCGCCGTTGGATGGTGCACGGCACCTCCCACCACCTGGGTCTGGACGTCCACGACTGCGCCCAGGCCAGACAGGAGACTTACCGCAACGGTGAACTAAAGCCTGGCATGGTGATCACTGTCGAACCCGGCATCTACTTCAAGGCCACCGACCTGCTGGTGCCACCAGAATTCCGTGGCATCGGAGTGCGGATCGAGGACGACATCGTGATCACCGACACCGGCTGCGAGATTCTGTCCAGCCATCTACCCCGAGACCCAGACGCGGTCGAGGCGTGGATCGCCAAAATTTGGGCGGCGAAGGCCTGATCTAGCTGCCGATCACCCCGGACAGTTCGACGATCACGTTGTCGCGATAGTGACCGTTCGACAGCACCGGACCACCACCGGTGATGAACTCCAACAAATCAGTTGGTTCCAGGTGTGCCATTCAATGGACACAACGGCCTAGAGTTCCTCCCGGGATCGCAGTCGAAAGAGCGATCCACTGGTACTCATAGGTGAAGGAAGCTCAATGTCAGACCCCAAACAATCCAAGGTGGTGCTTGACGAATCCCAGATGCCGACGCACTGGTACAACCTCGTCGCCGACCTACCCACTCCGCCAGCACCGCACCTGCATCCTGGCACCCGCCAGCCGCTGGTCCCGGCCGATTTGGAGCCGCTGTTCCCGCCGGGGCTAATCGAGCAGGAGGCATCCACTGAGCGTTGGATTGAGATTCCCACTGAGGTCCATGACATCTACCGGCTATGGCGTCCGTCTCCCTTCTATCGGGCCCGCCGGCTGGAAGCCGCCTTGGGCACCACTGCCAAGATCTATTACAAATATGAGGGCGCCTCACCGGTCGGCAGCCACAAGACCAACTCGGCAGTGCCCCAGGCCTACTTCAACAAGATTGCGGGCCGCACCAGGTTGACCACCGAAACCGGTGCCGGCCAGTGGGGTTCAGCTTTGGCTTTCGCAACCCAGGTGTTCGGGCTGACCTGCGACATTTGGCAGGTTCGCTCCTCCTATGAAAGCAAGCCCTACCGGCACTATCTGATGGAAACCTTCGGGGCCACCGCGGTGGCCAGCCCGTCCGAGCTCACTGAGGCTGGCCGGGCCATCCGCGAGCAGTTCCCCGACACCACCGGCAGCCTGGGTATGGCCATTTCGGAAGCGGTCGAGGCCGCGGCCAAAGATCCCAACGCCAGCTACTCGCTTGGCTCGGTGCTGAACCATGTGGCTTTGCACCAAACGGTGATCGGCCAAGAAACCTTGAAGCAGTTGGAGCTCTTCGACGAAGGCCCCGCCGATTATCTGTTTGCCTGCGCTGGTGGCGGTTCGAACTTGGCCGGAATCAGCTTCCCGTTCATCAGAGAGAACCTCGAAGGTCGCGCCGCGACCAAGATCGTGGCCTGCGAGCCGAAGGCCGCGCCTTCGCTCACCGAAGGCGAGTTCAAGTACGACTTCGGCGACACCGCGCATCTGACGCCGCTGCTGAAGATGTACTCCTTGGGCCCGGATTTCGTACCGGATCCCGTGCACGCTGGTGGTCTGCGCTACCACGGCATGGCGCCACTGGTCAGCCACTGCTACCACGAGAAGTTGATCGATGCGATTGCCATCGGTCAGCTGGAAGCTTTTGAAGCTGGCGTGGTCTTCGCCCGCGCCGAAGGCATCGTGCCAGCCTCGGAATCCAACCACGCCATCGCTGGCGCCATCCGCCAGGCCAAGGCCTCCACCGAAGCTGGCGAATCCCCGGTGATCGTGATTGGCGTGTCTGGCTCTGGCCAGCTGGACCTGCCAGCCTACGCCGAGTTCCTCTCTGGCGGCATGGAAAACAGCTAAACGACTAAATGCAAACAGGGCGGTCGGATCCGGATCCGACCGCCCTGTTTGTGTCCAACGCTATGGACGTGGTTCTTCGGGGTTCAGCTCAGCTGCTGGTTCGGGCGCTGGCGGTTCGGGCGCCGGCGGTGCCTCAGGCGGGACCGGTGGGATCGTCGCGGGTACCGGCCAGGGATAGTTCGCTGGCGCTGGGCCGGGATTGGGCTGCGGATTCGGGGTTGGGGTGAACATCGCCGCCCAAGCTCCCGGCATCCTGGACACCAGCCCTCTGGCGTCGACGGCAACCTTGTGCTCGGCCAAGAGTTCGTATTTGGTCGCCACTGTCTGGCTCACCGAGGTGAAATCCCGTTTACCGCGGGACGCCCAGTAAAGCGCCG
>DHWU01000009.1:133471-153743 GCA_002413345.1 Propionibacteriaceae bacterium UBA5174
TAGCCCACCAGCATCAGCGGATTCGATGCCGCCTCGGGGACCAGCAACATCATCAAGATGCCGAAGATCAGGCCGGTGCTGATGCCGTTCTGCAACCCGCCTGCAAGCACCGTGCCCCAAGTGCGGCGACCCAAGACGCGCTCAACCGAGCGGAGTTCAGTGCCCACGATGCACAGGTTCTCCACCGGGAACTTCTGATCGGCTAAGTAGTCGACCACTTTCTGGGCCTGCTCATAGGTGTGATAAACCCCCACCGACTGCGGGTACTCCAACTGGAATAGGTTGCTCATCTTCACCGGATTGATTCGAGCCATCAGTTGACCTCCATACCCGCGGCCCGTCCGCGAGCCATAATCGCCGCGGCGAGCTTAACCCCGGCCTCATCAATCATTTCCTCATCAACCACGATCGCCCCCACTGCACCATTTGCGGCGTCGATTGCCGTGGCGTAGGCGGCCATGATCCGTTGCGCCCGCTCAAAATCGGCGGCCTTGGGCGAGAACACTTCATTTCCGGCTGCCACCTGGCCTGGGTGCAGAACCCATTTTCCGTCATAACCCAACGCCGCACTGAGCTCGGCGGAACGGCGAAAACCTTCGACATCGCGAATTGCCACGAATGGTCCATCGATGGCCTGCAGACCATTTGCCCTGGCTGCGATCAGGATCGACATCAGCACGTGATGAAAAGCATCGGCCGGATATCCCGCTGGCTGGGCACCGACGTTGAGCCCACCCATGCCGAGGCTGGCCATGAAATCACCTGGGCCGAAGACCAACGAAGCCAACCTGGGGCTGGCCTGAGCGATCTCGGCCACATGAAGCAGCCCGATGGCGTCTTCGATCTGCGCTTCGATCCCGATGCGTCCGATCGGCAACCCGGCGGCGTGTTCTACCTGAGTGAGCAACAGGTCAAGGGCCTTGATCTCGGCTGCTGACGTGGTCTTCGGTAGCACCAGCGCATCGACCATGGCTCCAGCACCGGTGACCACCTCGATCACATCGGCATAAGTCCACGGGCTTTCCCACCCATTCACTCGAACCGTGATCAAGCCCGCCGCGAACCCCGCTCCGTAGTCGAGTGCAGCCACGATCCGACGCCGGGATTCGACCTTCGCCGCAGGCGCAACCGCGTCTTCCAGATCGAGGAACAGCCCGTCCACTTCTAGGGTGCGAGCCTTCTCGATGAAACGGTCAGATGACCCCGGAACCGCCAAAATCGTGCGGCGGGGCACTGCTCGGCTAGTTTCACTCACCCGTCAAGCCTATTGCGCCCAGACTGTGCGGTGCATTTCCCACCGAAGTCGGTGCAAAATGCACCGCCTCAGACCGGAGTAACGCCCAGATTCTTGCCAACCAGGCTCGGCTTGCGGGCCGACAAGGTCTTTGCCAGACCGAGAATCGCCGTCGCCGCTGGCCGGGACGGATCACTAACCACCAAGGGCACGCCCTCATCGCCGCTGGTGGACACGCTGGTGTCCATCGGAACTTCGGCCAACACTGGCACTTCGTAGCCCAACCGCGTGGTCAAGGTGGCGGCCACTTCGGCTCCGCCACCAGAGCCGAACACGTCAATGCGGTGGGTCTTGCCGGAGTCTGGGCAGACGAAATCTAGATAGGCCATATTCTCGACCACGCCCAACACCTTCTGCTGCATCATCGAAGCCATCGTGCCGGCACGCTCGGCCACTTCAGCCGCGGCCTGCTGCGGGGTGGTCACTACGATCACCTCAGCGTTAGGTAGTTTCTGCCCCAGAGACAGCGCCACATCGCCAGTGCCCGGGGGCAGGTCTACCACCAGGAAGTCCAAGTCGCCCCAGTACACATCGGCCAGGAACTGCTGCAGCGCCCGATCCAGCACCGGTCCACGCCAGGCGATCACCTGGTCGCGACTCTCTTTCAGCATGCCGATGCTGATCACTTTCAGCCCCATGCTCGGCACCGGCATGATCATGCCTTCGACCACCGTGGGGCCAGCCTCCATCAGCCCGAGCATCTGCGGTACCGAATGCCCATAGATGTCGGCGTCCAGCACCCCCACGGTGCGGCCGAGCCCGGCCAGCGCCATGGCCAGGTTAACCGTCACTGAGCTCTTGCCCACTCCGCCTTTGCCGGAGGCGATCAGCAATACCTGGGTGCGCGATTCTGGCTTGGCGAAGGGAATCTCGCGCTCCTCCTGGCCACCGCGAAGCTTGAGTTTCAGCGCTGCCCGCTGCTCGTCGTTCATTGTCGACATAGTCAGATCCACGCCGCTCACCCCAGGCACCGCGCCGGCCTTGGCGCGAACGTCGGCCTCGATGGTGTTGGCCATCGGGCAACCGGTGATGGTCAACAAGACAGTGATCGCCGCTACCCCAGCGTCATCGACGCCAACCGATTCAACCATGCCCAACTCAGTGATCGGACGGTGAATCTCCGGGTCGATGACGGTCGCCAGGGCAGCACTAATCGCCGCAACAATTTCTTCAGACATGGCGCCTACCCTAGCCACGGTGAGCGAGCCAAGTTAACCGACCGAAGCACACCTACCGAAAGCTGCGCAGCATTCAGGCGGACTCGCCGTCCTGTTCCTCAACTTGCAGCTCCGCCAACAGATCACGCAACTCCGAGCGAATGAAGTCTCGGGTAGCGACGTCGTTCATCCGCATCCGCAAGCTGGCAATCTCGCGGGCGAGAAAGTCCATATCAGCTCGGGACTGAGCTGCCACTTCACGGTCGTGTTCCAGGCTGACCCGGTCACGCGCCTCCTGTCGGTTCTGCGCCAACAGGATCAGTGGCGCAGCGTAGGAAGCTTGCAGCGACAACGCCAGGGTAAGGAACATGAACGGGAACGGATCTGGCGCACCCTGAAAGAAGACGTTCCAGATCAACCAGGCAATGATCAGCAGCGTCATCCAAAACAGGAACCCGGCGGTGCCCATCAGCCGGGCAAACGATTCGGCGAAGCTGCCGAAAGTGTCCTTGTCCATCCGCATTCGCGGCAGCCACTCATTTCGTCGGCGCCCCGGGGTGTCGAGACGGTCAGATTCAGCCATCAGTCACCTCCAGTTCCAACCGATCAAGCTGCAGCCCACGCCAGTCACTGGGCAGAATGTGGTCGAGCACATCGTCAACGGTCACCGCCCCAATAAGACGCTGCTCAGCGTCCACCACCGGCGCGCAGACCATGTCGTAAGTGGCGAAATAGCGACTCACCTGAGCGATATTGCTCTGCGGGGTTAACGGGGCGATATCCGGATCGATCAGCGCCGCCGCCAAGGCCGACGGAGGTTCCCGCAGCAGCCGTTGGATATGGACCGCACCAAGATAACGACCAGTCGGAGTGTCCAGCGGGGAACGGCAGATGAAAACCAGCGCCGCCATCGCCGGGGTCACTTCTTCTTGCCGCACTTGGGCCAAGGCGTCGGCAACAGTGGCATCGGCGCCCAGCACCACCGGTTCGGGGTTCATCAGACCGCCAGCGGTAGCCGCGTCGTAACTCAGCAGGGTTCGGACGTCGCGAGCCTCGTCGGGTTCCATCCGCTGCAGAATCGTCTCGGCCAAACCCGGCTCGAGTTCGGCGATCAGGTCGGCAGCGTCGTCGGGGTCCATCTCTTCCAACACGTCAGCGGCGCGTTCGGTGTCCATGGTTTCGATCACGTCCACCTGTTCGTCTTCAGGCAGCTCCTCCAGAGCCTCGGCCAAACGATCGTCATCCATGGCCTCAATAACTGCGGCGCGCAGCGGTGGATCCATGTCGTGTAGCTCTCGAGCGACGTCGGCCGCCTTGAGCTCACTCAGCCGCATTGCTTGCTGTTCAGCATCTCTGGGTGCGGTGACCTCGATGAAATCGGGCACCTCGGCCCAATCCACGATGGTGATGTGCGGACGCTGAAACGGACGGCGGGCAACCTCACGCAGCGCAACCTCGGCCACTTCCCAGTCTCGGCTGCGCGGATGATGGATCGCCACATCAAAGATGGTCTCGGCAGACTTTGCCTCAGCCCGTCTTACCGTCCGGTCGAATGCCTGAGCGACCACCAACATTTCGCGCTCTCGAGCCTCGAAACGCCGGGTGTTGACCAGCCCGGAAACGATCACCTGGTTGGGGTCGATGGAGCGGACCCGCTCCATCGAAAGAAAGATCCTGCGGTGGGCAAACAACTCCACCACCAGCCCTTTCACCTTTGGTGGGCGATTGGCTGATCGGTTCTGAATGACGACGTCTTTCACTTTGCCCACCTGATCCCCCCGGGGATCGAGCATGGGCAGACCTTTGATCCGGGATACGAAGATCGATGACGTCGCGCTCACGCGGTCGAGGTTACCGCGTCAAAGTGACTGATTAGCCGTAGACGCCCCTAATAGCTGTGGCCTTGAATCTTCGGCTGCCTAGGTGGCTTCGGGATCGAAGGGCACCACCGAGGCCAACTGTGAGTCGGCGGCACCATCACCTTCGGCACCAACCCCCTCCACTTCGGTCGTAACCTCGGTTACGGTCTCGGAGATCGTGGTGCGCACGGTGGTCATCTCCGACTTCACTGGATCGATCAGCGTGGAAGCGATCAGCGCCTTGGGATTCAAATCAGCCAGATTCAGATTCGCGAATTCCGGGCCAAGTTCTTCGCGAAGCTTGCCTTGGGCGTCGTTGGCGATGTTGCGCACGTAATTGATCACCCGCGCGGCTTTGCGGGCCAAGCCCGGCAGCTTTTCTGGGCCAAAAATGATGACCGCAAGCACCACCAAGATGATGATCTCAGAGGCGTTGAAATCAATCATGACCGTCTAGGCCCTTTCTGTCGGTCAGAGCCCGGCAGCATCAAGGGTCGCCACGAATGTGGCCGCCTGCTCAGGTGAAGCGTCCAGCAGCGGCTTGCGCACCGGCCCAGGAACGAAGCCACGGGCGGCCAGGCCCGCCTTGACCAGCATGCAGCCCTGGGTGGCGAACACGCCGGTGTAAACCTCCAACAGCTCGGCGTGCATCGCGGCCGCACTAGCCACATCGCCGGCCAAGAAAGTCTGGATCATCTTCTTCGTTGCCTGGCCGGTGAAGTGAGTTGAGGTACCAACCACACCAACTCCGCCGACGGCCATCAGCGGCAGCGTCATACCATCGTCGCCTGCGTAGTAAGCCAAGCCAGTGGCCTTCATCACCTGGGAGGAGGCGACGGGCTGGCCCTTGGCATCTTTCACCGCAACGATCTTGGGGTGAGCGCCGACCTGAATCAGGGTGGCGGTCTCGACCGGAATCCCCGAGCGATGTGGAATGTCGTAGATCATGATCGGCAACGCGGTGGCATCAGCCACAGTGAGGAAGTGATCGGCCACAGCGTCCTGCGGCGGACGGCTGTAATACGGGGTGACCACCAGCAATCCGGCAGCGCCGGCTTGCTCAGCCTGCCTGGCCAACTCGATGGTGTGCGCGGTATCGAAAGTGCCCACCCCGGCGATGATCTTGGCCCGGTCACCGACCTCGGCAATTACCGCTTCCAACAGCGCCAGCTTCTCCGCGTCAGTGGTCGTCGGAGACTCGCCAGTGGTGCCGTTAATCACCACCGAATCGTTACCTTGGACGTCGACCAGGTGGGCAGCAAGTTTGCGTGCCTGGTCGAGGTTGAGCGAACCGTCGGGATTGAAAGGCGTCACCTGTGCGGTGATCAAGCGTCCGAAAGGCGGCGTAATCATGGGCACAGCCTAGGCTGTTTTGACCACGACCAGCGGATCGCCGTCTCGCACCACGGCCCCCGGCGACACCACAACTTCGGTTACGGTGCCCGCAACTTCGGCCAGGACTGGGATTTCCATCTTCATCGATTCCAGCACCACGACGGCATCGGTGGGACCGACCTGCTGCCCTGGTTCGACTTCGATCGACAACACATTGGCAACCAACTCTGCGACAACCACATAACTCATGGGACGCAAGCCTAAGGGCAACGATAGGCTTAGGCACGTGAACCCACTTGGGAATAATTCGGGACGCGCCGGTCTTTGGACGAACCCGCAAGAATTTGCGGAGTGTTTCGTCGGCGAGACTGAAGGCGGTCGCATCGCCAGACGGCGTGCGCAGGAGCTTGGTTTGGACGCCATCAGTACTGGTGTCGCGTCAACCTTAACCATGATGGCGAGAGTCGTCGCGGCCCGCACCGCCGTGGAAGTCGGCACCGGCACTGGGGTGGCGGCAAATGCGCTTCTCGCTGGCATGGCGCCCGAGGGGGTGTTGACCAGTATCGATGCTGAGGCCGAGAACCAGCTGGTGGCCCGGGAAGTACTCACGTCTGAAGGAGTGCCTACCCGTAGGGTGCGCCTGATCGCTGGCCAAGCGTTGGTAGTGCTGCCCAAGCTAAGCGACGGCGTCTACGATCTGGTCTTCATTGATGGAGACCCACTGGAGTATGTGGAATACATCGCCCAGGCCGAGCGCTTACTGCGTCCCGGCGGAGTGCTGGTGGTGCACCACGTGCTGTGGAAGGGCCTAGTCGCAGATGAGCGCAACGAGGATGACGAGCCGCTAATCATTCGCGAGGCGCTCGATGTGGTGCTGGACGGCGACACCTTCACCTCGGTTTTGCTGCCGATCGGCGACGGACTGTTGGTGGCTGTCCGCAACTGACCCCTGGACCAAGTCTGGGACGCTTCACTCTTGCACCAACACCGCCAAGCGAGGCGTAGCTAGCCGCTCAGGCAGCGCTGGACAGCACCGGGGCCGACCGACTCGGTTACATCTTCCCGGGGACGGCAACGTTCTTAGCCACCACCGTGATGCCATTCTCCACATGGAAACCACGGGCTAGGTCGTGCTCAGGGTCCACGCCGATCTCGACACCATCTGGCACCACTACGTTCTTGTCCAAGATCGCGCGATGCACCACCGCATTTCGGCCGATCCGACATCCTTGGAAGACCACCGATTCTTCGATCTTCGCCCATTTATCGACCATCACGTTAGGCGAAAGCACCGACCGGTCGACGTCACCGCCGGAGATGATGCAACCGGCTGGGACTATCGAGTCTTCGGCGGTGCCTCTAAGCGTGAACTTGGCTCCGGGCAGCTGAGCCTGGGAGGTCCAGATCGGCCATTTGCGGTTGTAGAGGTTGAATTCGGGCACCACTGACACCAGATCCATGTGGGCCGCGTGGTATGACTCGATGGTGCCAACATCGCGCCAATAGTTGCGATCAGCGTCGGTTGAACCTGGCACATTGTTGACACTGAAGTCATACACCTGGGCACTGCCCTGGGCAACGAAGTTCGGAATGATGTTCCCGCCCATGTCATGACGCGAGTCGGTGTCGGCAGCGTCAGCATTAAGGGCTTCGACGAAGGCCTTGCGGGTGAACACGTAGTTGCCCATTGACGCGAATGATTCCTCGGCACTGTCTGGCAGCCCTGGCGGGTCTGCGGGCTTCTCCAAGAATCGGTTGATTTTGCCATCGGCAGCGGCGTCGATGATCCCAAACGCGGACGCTTCACTGCGCGGAACTCGAATCCCGGCCACCGTGGCATCCATGCCTGAATCGATGTGGGCATTGACCACATCCTCAACGTTCATCCGGTAGATGTTGTCGGCCCCAAAGACCACCACATAATCGGGGTCCTCGTCATTGATCAGGTTCATTGACTGAAAGATGGCGTCCGCGCTGCCCTGGTACCACTGTTTGCCAGTGCGCTGTTGCGCCGGCACCGAGGTGACGTAGCTACCCAGCAGGTTCGACATCCGCCAAGTCAGTGAAATGTGCCGGTCCAACGAATGGGACTTGTACTGAGTGAGCACACAAATCTTGGTCAGGTCGGAGTTGGCCAAGTTCGACAACACGAAGTCGATCAGCCGGTAGGTACCTCCGAACGGAACCCCAGGCTTGGCGCGATCTGCGGTAAGCGGCATCAACCGCTTGCCTTCGCCGCCAGCCAGGACGATGGACAGAACGTTCGGCCCGCTGCTCATGCCTCGAACCTAGAGCAGGTGGGTGACCGCCACAAGCGAACTCACAGATTGGTTGCCTGTTCTTTACCAACTAGGCATATTCCACACCTAGCAGCACAACACCACAGTCGGAGGCAAGGTGTGACACGATCGCGTTATGGCTCTGCGCGTCTCCATTCTCACCCGCGAATACCCCCCGTTCATCTATGGCGGTGCCGGCGTCCACGTCGGCCAACTGGTGCCACAACTGCGCAAGATCACCCAAAGCGTTGAGGTGCAGTGCATGGGAGATTCGCGTGACGACGCCACCGCCCATCCGGAGATTTTTCCCGAAGGTGCGAACACTGCGCTGCGAGTGTTGGGCACGGATCTGGCAATGGCGGCGGCCATCGGCGAGGTTGACGTAATCCACTCTCACACCTGGTACGCGAACTTTGCTGGGCTGATCGGCTCGAAGTTCCTTGATGTACCTCACGTGGTCACCTCGCATTCGCTGGAGCCACACCGTCCCTGGAAAGCAGAGCAGCTTGGCGGCGGCTACCGAGTTTCCTGCTGGGCAGAGAAGACCGCCTTTCTTGACGCCGACGCGGTGATCTCGGTGAGCGCCGGGATGCGTCGTGACGTTCTCGACTCTTACCCCGAGCTTGACCCGGATCGGGTGTTCGTCGTCCGCAACGGGATCGACACCGATGAGTTCAGGCCCGACTACGCCACCGATGTTGTTGACTCTCTGGGGGTGGATCGAGAGCAGCCACTGGTGGTCTTTGTCGGCCGAATCACCCGCCAGAAAGGCTTAGTGCATCTGGTGCGAGCCGCTCAACAATTCGATCCCGATACCCAACTGCTGCTGTTGGCCGGTGCCCCCGATACCCCCGAGATCGCGGCCGAGTTTGAGGCGGCCTTCGCCGAACTCGCTGATCACCGGCCGGGCAAGGTGAATTGGATTTCCCAGATGCTGCCCAGGGCTTCAGTGCGCCAGGTGCTCACCCACGCCACGGTATTCGCCTGCCCGTCGATTTATGAGCCATTAGGCATCGTCAACTTGGAGGCGATGTCTTGTGAAACTGCAGTGGTGGCGTCGGCTGTAGGCGGCATTCCCGAAGTGGTGGTGGACGGAACGACCGGCACCTTGGTCGCCTACGACCCAGCCCAGGCCGACAATCCGGATTTCGTGGCCGATTTCGAGTCTCGCTTTGCCGAGCAGGTCAATCTGCTCACCCGCAATCCGGGCTTAGCCAGCGCCTTTGGTAAGGCGGGACGGCAACGCTGCATCGATGAGTTCTCCTGGTCCACGATTGCCGCTCAGACGGTTGCGGTCTACGAATCGGCAATCAAGTTCCACCAGTCCCAGTGACCGACCAACACCGGCCAACTGCACCCTGGCCAGCAACAAAACAGCAACTGACCCCTTGGAATCATCCAGGGGCCAGTTGCTACTCAAAACTAATTTCAGGCGACTACTACACCCTCTAGCGCTGCTTTGAGCTCAGCAGCTTCGCTTGCATTCAACTCGATGACGAGGCGGCCACCACCCTCGGCTGGAATGCGCATTGCGATCACGCGGCCTTCCTTGGCCACCTCAATCGGCCCATCCCCGGTTCGTGGTTTCATAGCTGCCATCGCATACCCCTGTTTCTCGGCTGGTTCGGATCCAACTTCCTCTATTATTCCACCCCGCGCCGACATCTGACGCACTCGCCCCTGCGCTTAGTCTGGATCGAGGCTGCGATCGGCAGATTCGTCGACCGCCCAACGCCGCGCCGATGAACCCTCTTCGCTAGTGGATCTGGGTTCAGGAGTCGAATACCACCCGGATTGTTCAGCGTTAGTTGCGTTAGCTGAACCAAGTTGGGTGGCCAATCGGTCCAGCAACTCATCCACCTGTTGCATCGAGTACCCACGTGGCACCACGGCGAACCGAACGGCGCGCAGGTCCATCGAAGTCAGCTGACCGACCGGAAGCTGCGGGTGTGGGGTATCGGTCACCGTGGCCGGCATTTCCCCAAATCGACCAGCTGCAGCGAAAGCAGCAATGCCTAGCACCACCACGGCCAGGATCCAGATACCGAACTCCATGTGCCCACCTTATCTGGGTGAGTGGTTACCACCGATAAACCCCAAGCTCGGCGCCTGCCCGAGTAACTCGAACCACCCTGGCCAGGTTCGGATTTGCGGCAAGTTGGCCGATTGCCAAAGCGGATCCGCGAGACTCAGCGGCCATCGGGCG
Source organism: Propionibacteriaceae bacterium UBA5174 (assembly GCA_002413345.1). Classification (GTDB taxonomy): domain Bacteria; phylum Actinomycetota; class Actinomycetes; order Propionibacteriales; family Propionibacteriaceae; genus Propionicimonas. Next base: position 143,602 of record DHWU01000009.1, read on the forward strand.
CTAGGGTCAAGCCATGGACGGGTTGGATCTTTGCCCTTGCGGTAGCACACTCAGCTACCACGATTGCTGCGGGCGGTTGCATCGCGGCGAGGTCAATGCCAGCACGCCGGAACAGCTGATGCGCTCGCGCTATAGCGCTTTCGCGGTCAATGACTCCAATTATCTGCTCGCCACCTGGCACCCCAGTACTCGTCCGGATTCGGTGGATCTGGGCAATGATTTGGCTTGGCTTTCATTACAGGTGATCGAGGCCACCGGGGATCAGGTGGAATTTGTGGCTCGGTTCATTGGCCCCAGTGGCCGTGGCTTCATCCGCGAGCATTCCAAGTTCGTCGAAGTTGACCGACGCTGGTTCTACCTGGGTGCCGTCGAGGACTGAACCGGCAAGAGTTGGTCTGCTCAGGCCAGCCAACGCAACAGCGCGTCGCGGCAGCTGAATAGTTCACTGATCGCGCAGTGTTCGTCGTCGGCGTGAGCCTTTCCCGGGTCCCCAGGGCCAAAATTCACTGCAGGGATACCAAGGGCCGCAAATCTAGCCACGTCGGTCCAACCGTATTTGGCCCGGGCCTGCCCGCCAACTGCGGCGAGAAATTCCTGCGCGATCGCCCGGTCTAGGCCAGGCCGTGCCGCTGGCGCAAAATCGGTGAACACCAGGTCGAACCCGTCGAAGATCTGCTGGCAATAGTTGAACGCATCTGCCTGGTCCCGATCAGGGGCGAACCGGAAGTTCACCGTGACTGTGCAGGCATCAGGAATCACGTTCCCGGCAATTCCACCGGTGATCGCCACCGCATTGAGGCCTTCCCGGTAGACAAGGCCGTCCACCATGACTTCTCGCCCCTGATGTTCTCGAAGCCGGTCAAGGACCTCAGCGGCATCATGAATCGCGTTGTGACCCAACCAGGAACGAGCTGAGTGGGCAGCCTGGCCGTGAGTGCTCACTTGAGCCCGCAACGTCCCCTGGCAGCCACCTTCGACCATCGCCGAGGTTGGTTCCATGAGCACCGCGAAGTCGCCAGCTAACCATTCCGGGTGCGTCGCGGCGATCCGATTGAGCGAGTTAAGTTCAGCTTCGACCTCTTCGTGGTCGTAAAAGACCCAGGTGATGTCGCGACTGGGTGCGGTCAATGCCGCCGCGCAGGCCAGGGCTACTGCCACTCCCCCTTTCATGTCGGCCGTGCCGCGGCCGTAAACCACCGCACCGTCAACCCAGGACGGAAAGTTGCCCGCCAGCGGCACGGTGTCCAAGTGCCCGGCGATCACTACCCGCTCGGCGCGTCCCAGGTCGGTGCGGGCGATCACAGTGTCACCGTCGCGGATCAAGCTCAGTTGCGGCAACGGGCGAAGCGCCGCTTCCACCAGATCAGCCAGTGCAGTCTCATTGCCGCTAACTGATTCGATGTCGAGGACTTGGCAAAACAGGGTTACCAGATCACCGGCGAGGTCCAGGCTCATGCCGGTCAGCCTACTTCGGTGACGATTGGGCCACGGCTGCGGCGCGCTTGACGCCGGGTAGGCTGGTCGCATGACCCGACCCGCACACGGCTGGGGCCTGGCCACCATCCATGAATCCGGCCAAGTCCTCGATACCTGGTTTCCCACCCCCGCGCTCGGAGCTGCCGAAGGCAACCAAGCACCGCAGCAGCTAGTAGCCGCCCCCGAATACGACGACGCTCGCCAGGTGCACTCCGAAGTTGTGTTGGTCGAGATCGATCTGGACGTCCCACCAGCTTCGGTGCCGGACGCCTATCTCCGGCTACATCTGCTCAGCGCCAGGCTGTGTCAGCCTCGCACCATAGACCTCAGCGGCATCTTCGGCGTCCTGCCTAATGTGGTGTGGACCTCGGCCGGCCCCTGCGCAGTTGAAGACTTCGAACAGACCCGGCTGCGGCTGCGATCGACGCGCGGCATCGTCACCGTCTACGGAGTGGATAAGTTCCCCCGGATGGTCGATTACGTGCTTCCGTCTGGGGTCCGGATCGCCGACGGCGACCGGGTGCGGCTTGGTGCCCACCTGGCCGAGGGCACCACGGTGATGCACGAAGGCTTCGTCAACTTCAACGCTGGCACTTTGGGCACCTCAATGGTCGAGGGGCGAATCTCCGCTGGCGTGGTGGTCGGCGACGGCACTGACATCGGTGGCGGTGCGTCCATCATGGGCACTCTTTCGGGCGGTGGCACTGAGCAGATCACCATCGGTGAGCGTTGCCTACTCGGCGCCGAATCCGGACTGGGTATCTCGCTGGGTGATGACTGTGTGATTGAGGCCGGTTTGTACGTCACCGCTGGTACCAAGGTGACTCTGGCTGACGGTGTGGTAGCTAAGGCTGCCCAGCTCAGCGGGCAATCCAACTTGCTGTTCCTGCGCAATTCGGTCTCGGGAGCGGTGCTGGCGAAACCGCGTGGCAACCGGGTAGGCGTGGAACTCAACGCCGCATTGCACGCCAACTGAGCGTCTAGTGAAGGCATCCAAGGCGCTTGCAGTCGCCGCACTGATCCTGGTGGTAGTGACAGGCCTAGTCGCGGGGGTCATCACCTTGTGGGCCAACTCTAAGCAGATCCCGCTGATCCCGGTCCAGGATCATTGCGAGGCTACGGTCAACGGCGAGGTCACCACGGTCGATCTTGAACAGGCCCGCAACGCCGCAATCATCACTGGCGTTTCGATCAAGCGCGGTCTGAAACCTCGAGCAGCCAGCATCGCCTTGGCCACGGCCTATCAAGAATCCGACATTCGTAACCTCGACTATGGACATTCCGATTCGCTGGGGCTGTTCCAGCAACGAACCTCACAGGGCTGGGGCACGACCGCTCAGATAATGGATCCGTGGTATTCCTCCAAAGCCTTCTACCAGGCCTTGGTGAAGGTGAAGAACTGGCAGACCGGCGACATCAACAACGTCGCGCAGAAGGTACAACGCAGCGCGTACCCCGACGCCTATCGAAAGCACGTTGCCAAAGCAAAGGTGTTAGCTAGTTCATTGACTGGCGAAACCCCAGCGTCTTTCAGCTGTGTCGCGAACTCGCCTGCAGCCTCCGACGCAGCGGGTATGAAGACTTTCTTGAGTAAGTCACTGGGTGCTACGGCCACCATCACCACTACAGACACGGGCTTGAAGGTAGTCACCAAGACTCCCCAAAACGCCTGGGCAGTCGCCCACCTGGCAATCGGCGCAGCGTCGGACTACGGATTGCTCACAGTGAACATTGGCACCTCAAGTTGGGCTCGGTCGACCACAGCATTGCCCGCTTGGTCGGGCACATCCCCCAGCGAAGCCACTGAAGTAGCTTTGGGGTTCACTACGGCCACGGCCAAATAGTCTTCACCGCCCGGATATTCAAGCGCAGACGCGCTGCGAGCCTTGGCTACAGAACTGGGGTCGCCTCGGCAAATAGTCTCGATGCCGCAGCCGCCACCCATTCATCTGGGGCAGTCAGCGCCACCCGTACGAACTCGGTGCCGCTTCGGCCGTAGAAGTCGCCAGGAGCAACCAGGATTCCCAGCCCGGCCAGGTGGTCAACACTGGCTCGACAGCTTTCGCCACGGGTACACCACAGATACAGCGAGCCTTCCGAGTGCACCACCTGATAGCCCGCCGCCTGCAACGCCGGACGCAGCAGTTCGCGGCGACGCAGGTAGCGCTCCCGCTGGGTTTGAACGTGATTCTGATCGGCCAAAGCCGCGGCCATCCCCGCCTGCACCGGGGTGGGCAGCATCATTCCCGAGTGCTTGCGCACTTCCAGCAAGGGAGCCACCAACTCTGCGTCCCCGGCCACGAAACCAGCCCGGTAGCCAGCCATATTGGACCGCTTCGACAAGGAATGCACCGCCAACAACCCGGTCAACGAACCGTCGTTGACGTCTGGGTTGAGCACCGATACCGGCTCGGCGTCCCAGCCAAATTCGCCGTAACACTCATCCGAGGCCAATACCGCGCCAACTGACCGGGCAGCTTCAACCCAGGCACGCAGTTCGGCGGCGTCCAGAATTCGGCCGTGCGGATTGGCCGGAGAGTTGATCCAGACCAGCTTCGGGGCCAGTTCCGCCAAAGCGGACGGATCGTCGCTGGCGACCACAGTGGCACCGCACAACTTGGCACCCACGTCGTAGGTGGGGTAAGCGGTGGTCGGGATCACCACCACATCGCCAGCCCCTAGACCCAGCTGAAATGGCAGCAAGGCCACGAGTTCTTTGGTGCCGAGCACCGGCAGCACATTGGCGTGGCCTAAGACGACCGACTGCCAACGCTGACTCAGATAGTCGATGATGGCCGAGCGAAGCTCAACCGTGCCCCAGGTGGTCGGATAGCCGGGAGCATCCGCATGGGACACCAGCGCGGCTTGCACGACTTCTGGGGTGGGATCAACGGGCGTCCCCACCGAAAGGTCAACCAGCCCGTCTGGGTGTGCTGCGGCCCGTTTCCGGGCCGCAGCTAATGAGTCCCAAGGAAAGGCGGGCAGACGCCCGGCCAGTCCGGTCACTCGCCTTTAGCGGGCAGGGCGACGATGCTGGGGTGGTCGTAGTCCTGAGCACCGAAGGCAGAAGCGCCGCCGGGCGAGCCGAATTCGGTGAAGAATTGCGCGTTGATGCCAACGTACTCAGCCTGATCGGCAGGAACGTCGTCTTCGTAGAAGATGGCCTCAGTCGGGCACACCGGTTCGCAAGCGCCACAGTCGACGCATTCTTCAGGTTGGATGTACAACGTCCGATTGCCTTCGTAGATGCAGTCGACGGGGCACTCCTCAACACATGCCTTGTCCTTGACGTCTACGCAAGGCTTGGTGATCACATAAGCCATAGGGGATTCCTCACTCCGAAATACTGGTCCTGGGGCAACTGTACGAGCTACGAGGGGCAAAGGTAGTGGATAGACGCTCTCCCGAGATAGGTAACCGAATCAGTATCAGGTATGCCAACACCGACAATGAGTCGACCGAACTAGTCGGCTTTGTGGTGGCTGCCGATGCTGATGGCCTACGACTACGAACCCGCGACCATGCCGAGAAGGCCCTTGCGTGGGCCCAGATTCAGGCTTGGCGCACCGTTGGTGTGGCCCGTGGCCGTGACCCCCTACGTACCCCAGTCACAGAGCTTGATCAGCTGGCCGACATCGCCGGGGTGACTGGTCGAGTATTCGTGGTCAGACTGTCCCAGCTACTGGACGCTCAGCCGCCGCAGTTGGGCACCGCGACCGGCGTCCGGGTGGATCGGGAGTGGGCCACGGCACCAGCGGAGGTCGATCTGTTTGCCGCAGCCTGGTGGGCAGCGCGGCTGGATGCCCGCAGTCTTCAGGTGCGCACCAATGATCCGACCCGGATCGCCGAGTTACTCGCTGCCGGTTTCACCGAGGTTCACTAAGCCCATCCCCGCTACGAAAAACTGCCCCAGGCTCGTTACCAAGCCCGGGGCAGTTCGCGGTCGCCAAGGGCGAACCGAAGTTATGCCGACAGTCGCGCTGCCCGACGTCCGGTGGGACGGCGGCGGTTGCCTTGTTCAGAAACGCGGGCCGCGCCGACCCCGGTGTTTACCCGAGGAGCGCCCGAATTGGCTGATCCACCACGTCGCCCAGTGCTGTTGCCGGGGCGTTGGCTGCGATTCCCTGAGCCAGAATGGCTGCGGTTGCTGGCACCAGATTGGCCGCGATTGCCCGAACCAGAACGGCCACTGCCATTCGAGGGCTGGCCAGACTCACGCCGAGCGGCTGCCGCCGGAGCGTCAGCGGCTGCGACCAAGACGGCCTGATGCCCGGACAAAGCAACTAGTTTCGGGTCTCCAGCGTTCATCGGCGTCGGCTGAGCGGTGATCTTGGCTGCCCGTGCCAAAGCCTGGAAGTCCCGGCGCTGTTCAGGCAACACCAAAGTGACCACGTCACCGTTGTTACCAGCCCGAGCCGTACGTCCGGAACGGTGCAGATAGGCCTTGTGCTCGGCTGGCGGGTCAACGTGGACTACCAACTCAATGTCGTCAACGTGGATGCCACGAGCCGCGATGTCGGTGGCCACCATCACGCGCACCTTGCCGTCAGCGAAGGCCTTAAGTCCGCGTTCACGGGCATTCTGGGACAAGTTCCCGTGCATCTCCACTGCCGGAATGCCGTCAGCGGTGAGTTCGCGAGCCAGCTTGCGGGCCTGGTGTTTGGTGCGGGTGAACAACAACCGACGCGCCGAGCCGCCAGCCAAGGTGCGCACGATCTGGCGTTTAGCCGAGGCGTCCGACACCAGAAGCACGTGGTGAGTCATTGCGGCCACCGGCGATTCGGCCGAATCGACACTGTGTACCAGCGGCTGATGCAAGAACCGCCGCGACAACTTGTCGATGCCGTTGTCCAAGGTGGCCGAGAACAACATCCGCTGGCCATCGGCCGGGGTAGCGGCCAAAATCCGAGTGACGCCGGGCAGGAACCCTAGGTCAGCCATGTGGTCGGCTTCATCCAGCACCGTGATCGCCACGGCATTGAGGTGCACATGCCCTTGCTTGATCAGGTCTTCCAAGCGGCCCGGAGTGGCCACCACGATGTCGGCACCGGCGCGCAGCTGCTGCACCTGACGGCCTTGGGCCACGCCACCGAAAATGGTCATTACCTTCAGGCCAGCAACTTTGGCCAGCGGATCGAGAGTGGCCACGATCTGGTTAGCCAGTTCCCTAGTCGGAGCCAGGATCAAGCCCCGGGGACGGCCCGGCTGGGTGCGCGCTGACACGTGCTTTTCTGAGGTAACTAGCCGGGCCAGAGAGGCCACCATCGGTAGGGCGAAGGCCAGAGTCTTCCCGGAGCCGGTCCGGCCTCGGCCTAATACATCGCGACCAGCCAGGGTGTCAGGCAAGGTCGCGGTCTGGATCGGGAAAGGTGTTTCGATACCACCGCGGGCCAAAGATTCGGCCAGCACGGCGGGGAGACCCAAGGAGACAAAGCTCACCTGAGCGGAATTGCTTTCAGACACAAGACTGCTTTCAAAAGTTGGTTCACCACGGTCCAAGTCCGCTCGCGTCCCAGGCGGTTTGAAAACCTACCGGCGCGTCGAAATGTGGTGCGATGCAGGGGCTGCGACGTTCGCGCCCTCTTAGCCAGTATCGCACAGGCGAGCCAAACCCTCTCATCTGATGGATCCAACAAGTGCGTACTGCTAGGCCTTTTGGGAGTCGGAAGGTGATTGTTCGCCCCCTTTCGACCACCGGATTGAAGTGGAAATCAACACCACGATTGGGTGAATAGCCAGTTCACTGAAGGCAGGAAGCGACCACTGAGGCCGACCACTGCTACAGTGATGGCGCATCGAAAGATGCCTCATTGTCCATTCTGTAAAGTTCGATCGCCGCAAGGCTTCGACAAGCCGCCACCGTGGTGCAGCCAAGCTCGACTTGGTCAGTACCGTTCCATCCGCTCCTCCCGAATCGCCTCACAAACGGTTCCACGCTTACGAAACGACTGCTTCATCAACATCGCAACACCTGATAAACACCCCCTGCCGATCATCTGGCGACGGGCTTCCTCTGACGTGCACTCGGCCGCTGCGGCTGGAGAGTTCGCCGGCTACATTGCTGTGGTTGGCGGTCACTATCGACTTCACGGATCACTCGGCCAGCGGCTGGGTAGCTACCGTCAGCTCCACGAGGCGCAGCACGCCTTGCATCCCACTAACCCAGCCCAGCTTCATCGCTGCGGCACGCGTTTGCGTCCCCACTTGGGACGCCACACCCAAGATCCCCATGCCGGCGCCGTCGGCGTGGAAAGCAGAACCGCAGTTCGTGGTTCAAGAAAACAAAGGAAAGACGACATGGCCACTGGCACTGTCAAATGGTTCAACTCCGAAAAGGGCTTCGGCTTCATTGCGCCCGACGACGGCTCTGCTGATGTATTCGCGCACTTCACCGCGATCACCGGTAGCGGCTACCGCGAGCTCTCCGAAGGCCAGAAGGTGGAGTTTGACACCGAGCGCGGCCCCAAGGGCCCGCAGGCAACCAATATCCGCGGACTCTGATCCACGGCGATCGGACGAGCGGTAGGCGCAAGCCTGCTGCCCGTCCGATCGATCCACCTGCTTCAACACCGATGGATTGGCAGACTTTTGCCAGTGCATTCACAAATGTGGGCAGAATGTCGGTGTGGCAAAACACAAGACTTTAGCGGGCGACGACCCGGCAAGTTTTCAGGCTGCTGAGGCAGCGTCCGGCTCTCACGCAGGACGTCTGAACAGTCTGCGTGCAGCGGTGCTCGGTGCCAACGATGGCATCGTTTCCACCGCTGGCATCGTGATTGGCGTAGCTGGTGCAACCTTGGCACCGTTCGCGATCCTGACTGCAGGCGTCGCTGGTCTAACCGCTGGCGCATTATCGATGGCGGTTGGCGAATATGTATCGGTGAGCGCCCAGCGAGACACCGAACAGGCCCTGCTCGAAAAGGAACGCCGCGAACTCGCCGAGATGCCCGAAGAAGAGCTGACCGAACTGGCCGGGCTATATGAGGGCAAAGGTCTGGATTCACAACTTGCCATGCAAGTGGCCGAACAACTGCATGCCCATGATGCGCTGGCTGCGCATGCCGAGACTGAACTTGGCATCGATCCTAACCAACTGGCTAATCCTTGGATCGCGTCGATCTCCTCGGCTGTGTCATTCACCGTGGGCTCAGTGCTGCCGCTGGCGGCGATCATCCTGTTCCCGATTGAGATCAAGATCCTGGCCACGGTTGCCGCAGTAGTGCTCGCGTTGATCCTGACCGGCTATCTGAGTGCTCGCGCGGGCGGTACCCCGATCCTGCGGGCCATCTTGCGCAATGTGACTGGCGGCCTGATCGCAATGGGGATCACCTACTGGATTGGGCGCCTGGTGGGTTATTCACTCGGCTGAGTTGCCCAGCGACCGACTCAAGGCTTGGCCGCATCAAGGGCCAAGATCTGCTCAGTAGTGGGCGTGATGTCTTGAGCGAGCGCGACAGCGCCAGACGACATACCCAACCGGTTCGCCCCGGCAGCCACCATGGCTAAGGCCTGTTCAGCGGTACGAATGCCACCGCTGGCTTTGACACCCAGTTCGGCGCCCACAGTACGTCGCATCAAAGCGACTGCGTGCTCGCTGGCACCGCCAGCAGGATGGAAACCGGTGGAAGTCTTCACGAAATCTGCCCCGGCAGCCATTGCCGCCTGGCAGCAACCGACAATCTGGGCATCGGTCAGGGCTGCCGACTCGATGATCACTTTGAGCACCTTGGGTGCAGGCACCTCGGCCCGCACGGCCCTGATCTCACTTTGCACCGAATCAAAGCTCTCGGTGATTGCCAGACCGAGATCGATCACCATATCGATTTCGTCAGCTCCGTTGGCCACCGCTTCGCGCGCCTCAGCAGCCTTCATTGCCGCGGTGTGTTTGCCGGAAGGGAAACCGCAGACCACCGCCACTTTGAGCCCAGCTGCCACCAGGGGCAGCATCGAAGGGGAAATACACACCGAATAGGTGCCCAAACGCTGAGCTTGGTTGACCAACTCGGCGACATCGTCCGGAGTCGCCTCAGGTTTGAGCAGGGTGTGGTCGATCAGACCTGCTAACCGAAGGCGCCAGTCGTCGATCATGTTCTTCTCGCTTTCGCCTGAGTACCTTGGTGAGGCTAACTGCCCAACGGCCGCGACACCAACCAATGGGGACTGCCAAAGTCGCAGCCCACCCGCGGCGTAAGGTGACTTTCGCTGCCACACTGCGAAGGAGCCCTGGAATGACCTCGGCGAAGAACAACACCATCGCCACCTTGTTGAATCACCGGTCAATCAGAGCGTTCAGTGATGAACCGGTGGCCGACGACGTGATCGACACCTTGCTGCAGGCAGCGATCCAATCTCCGACCAGCAGCTTCCTGCAGCAGCGCACCATCATTCGGGTGAAGGATCCTGCGATTCGGCAGACGCTGGCCGCGGCGTCCGGGCAGCCCTACGTTGGTGGTAACCGCGGCGAACTGCTGGTGTTTGTGGTTGACCTGTATCGCAATGCCAGGGTGCGCGAAGAAGCCGGATCCGATGCTGATGTTCTCGAATCGACTTCGGTGTTTCTGCAAGGCGTGGAAGACGCCATGATCGCGGCGCAGAGCGTGGTGGTGGCAGCCGAGAGCCTTGGCCTAGGCACGGTGTATCTCGGCAGCATCACTAGGAATCCGCAG
>DHWU01000009.1:154076-154415 GCA_002413345.1 Propionibacteriaceae bacterium UBA5174
CCTGCTCAGGCGCCGAAGCTCAAACCCCGACTTCCCCGCGAGGTCGCCACCGCCGTGGATATCTACCCCGACATCGAGAACTTCCACCTAGCTATGGCCGATTACGACCAGATCATCAAGGGCTATTACGACCTGCGGGACCCGGCCAGATCGGTGGGCACTTTCACTGGCCAGATCGAGACCAAGCTGGGTAGCGGCACCCACAAGGATCCGATCCGCGCCGCGTTGACTGCGCAGCGACTGGCGCTGCACTGACGCTTGTGCCGGGCCCCGTTGTTTGGGCCCCGTGACTTAGCCCGCCCCGCTCAGACCCGGCCATTCAAACCCCGCCATTCAAAC
>DHWU01000030.1 GCA_002413345.1 Propionibacteriaceae bacterium UBA5174
TTGATGGAGAGTTCCTTGGAAGGAATAACGCCTTCGGTTTTGTAACCGATGTCGAGTAGGACTTCGTCCCGATCGACCTTAACGACGGTGCCAGTAACGATGTCGCCGTCATTGAAGTACTTAATGGTCGCGTCGACTGCTGCCAGGAAAGCTTCGGGGGATCCGAAGTCGTCGACGGTGACGCTGGTCGCCTCTTGAGTTGAGGTCATGTAGTAGGGCTCCGATGGGTTGGTATTTTCAGGTGATTGCACAGCGACCAATGCTCCGATTGGATTTCCAGGCTGACCTGGGGCGGTCCGCACAAAAGCGCGCTGACCTACTACGTCTGAGGTCATACCAGTCACAGTGCAGCTTGCAGCCTATCTTTTGGCGCCCGCGAGGGTCAATCCGGCCCACGGCGCCGAGCCACAACCAATTCCAGCAGTCGGCCCGGCCCAGACTTGACCTCTTCAACCGCAAACTCGGCTGCGCTGAGTTGTCCTAGTGGACGCCGACGCCATTGCTCCCCTATGCCCGCGGTCAGCCGGTCGGCCGCCCACTGGCCGCCTCTAATCACACCAGCCGAAGACTCGACGTGGTCAAGCAGCAGCAACTGACCCTGCGGCCTCAGCACCCGAGCGAATTCGACCAAGGACTTCGCCACGTCCGGTACTGAACACAGCAGCAATGTGGCCACCACCGTGTCGAATTCCGCGGCACCAAAGGGCAGCCGATCAGCAAAGCCCACTTCGGCACGAAGCCCGCGGTCCAAGTCCGCCGCCCGGTCCACTGCCCGGGCCAACATCGCTGGACTGGAATCCACCCCGACCAACTCCACCCCACTTGGATAGTGACGAAGGTTCACTCCGGTGCCGATCCCCACTTCCAAGGTGCGACCAGAAGCTCGGGACAACAAACGTCGGCGCCAGCGTTCGATCAAGAACCGCTCGGCCAATGCCATCGCCGGGTCGTACCTGGCCGCAACTTGCTCCCAGAAGCGAAGCTGCGCCGCAGCGGTGTCGTCGCTGGCCACTTCGCAACCTCAGTGTGCCGCTTCGTGCCAGGAATGACCGACCCCCACCGACACCTCCAGCGGCACCGTCATTTCCACCGCGTGCCCCATCTTGTCGCGCACCAGGGTTTCGAGAGCGACCCGTTCACCCGCGGCAACCTCGAAGATCAACTCGTCGTGGACCTGTAGCAGCATCCGGCTGCGCATCTGGTTGGCCTGCAACGCGGTCTCCACATCCAACATGGCCACCTTGATGATGTCGGCCGCAGAGCCTTGAATGGGCGCGTTCAATGCTGCCCGCTCGGCCATCTCCCGACGTTGCCGATTGGACGAATTGAGTTCGGGCAAGTAGCGCCGGCGTCCCAGGATCGTCTGGGTATAGCCGGTACGGCGAGCTTCGGCCACGATCTGCTGCAGGTACTCCCGCACATGCCCGAAGCGCTCGAAATACTCATCCATCAGGCCTTTTGCCTCAGAGACTTCGACCTTCAGTTGCTGGCTGAGCCCATAGGCACTCAGTCCATAGGCCAAGCCATAGTTCATGGCCTTGATCTTGGCTCGCTGCTCAACGCCGATCTGATCGGCTGGGACGGCAAACACTCGCGAGGCCATGATCGTGTGAAAATCCTGCCCCGAAGCGAAGGCTTCAATCAGCCCGGCATCAGCGGAAGCGTCGGCCATGATCCGCATCTCGATTTGGGAGTAATCGGCGGTCAACAAGGTTTCATACCCCTCGCCCACCACAAACGCCTCCCGGATACGCCGACCAGCTTCAGTGCGGATCGGGATGTTCTGCAGATTTGGGTCGGTCGAACTCAACCGCCCAGTGGCCGCCATGGTCTGCACATAGGTGGTGTGTACCCGCCCGTCAGCAGCGATCGACTTCTGCAAACCTTCCACGGTTTGGCGCAACCTGATCTGGTCGCGGTGCCGCAGCAGGTGGGCCAAGAATGGGTGCTCAGTCTTGGCGAATAGCGTCTCTAACGACTCAGCATCTGTGGTGTAGCCAGTCTGGGTCTTGCGCGTCTTGGGCATGCCAAGTTCATCGAACAGCACCACCTGCAATTGCTTGGGCGAACCAAGATTGATCTGTCTACCTAGGACGGCCACCGCATCGGCCTCAGCTGCCGCAACGGCCGCATCGAAGGTGGCGTAGAGCTGATCCAGATAATCGGCATCCACTGCGATCCCCACCCGCTCCATCACGGCCAGGGTTCGGGTGAGCGGCAGTTCGACCTCACGCAACAGATCGGCGCCGCCCTGCTCGTCCAGTTCGGTTTCCAAGGCTGCAGCAAGATCGATCACAGCCCGGGCGCGCACCATCGCATCGGTGCCGACCTCGGCGGTGTCAAAGATGAACGCTGCCTGATCGCCAGCCTCAGCATCGGTTCCCGACACGCTGAGTTCGCGTCGTAGATGCCGCGCGGTCAGCTCGGCCAAGTCATAAACCCTCTGGTCGGGACGCAACAGATAGGCGGCCAGTTGCGTGTCCGACACCAAACCAGCGAGTTCCCAGCCACGAGACCAAATCGCCAGCAGTGGCCCCTTGGCCTCATGGATCGCTTTCGGCACCGTCGGATCAGCAAGCCAGTCCGCCAATGCCTGGTCATCGCTCGCCGACAGTTCGGCGGTATCCAGCCAGGCTGCCGCCCCGTCAGCACAGGCGAGCGCTAATCCGGTGACATCGCCGGTGCCGGCCCGCCAATGCCCGGTCACATCCAGGCCGACCACCCCAGCACGAGCATGGCCGTCCAGCCAAGCAGCCACAGCATCAGGGGCCAGGACTTCGCCCGAAACCTCAAAACCGCCAGCGCTGGTCAGGTCTTCAGGTGGCAGAGTCTCAGTCAGCCGATCCCGCAGCACCCGAAATTCCAGAGCGTCAAAGAGCGTGTGCACTTTGTCGCGGTCCCAGTCCTGGCGGGCCAACTCAGGTACGGCAACATCCAGTTCAAGATCACCAACCAAGGCGTTCAGTTCACGATTGCGAATCACGTCATCAAGATGGGCCCGCAAGGATTCTCCAGCCTTGCCGCTCACTTCATCAGCATGCCGAAGCAGGTTTTCCAAACCGTCGTAAGCGGCCAACCATTTGGCTGCGGTTTTCGGCCCGACCCCGGGCACACCTGGCAAGTTGTCGCTGGTTTCCCCCACCAGAGCCGCAAGTTCGGGGTAGCGCGTGGGCGCCACCAGATATCTTTCGCTGACCGATTCCGGAGTCAGTCGGATCAGGTCCGACATCCCCTTGCGCGGGTAGAGCACCGTGACCTGATCCGTCACCAACTGCAAGCTGTCGCGGTCCCCGGTACAGATCAGCACCTTCAGCCCAGCAACTTCGCCTTGCTTGGACAACGTGGCGATGATGTCGTCAGCTTCGAAGCCATCGAACTCAACATGGACGATGTTGAGCGCGTCCAACACCTCCTGGATCAACGACACCTGGCCCCCAAACTCTGGCGGCGATGCCGAGCGATTCGCTTTGTAGTCTGGGTACTGCTGGCTGCGGAAGGTCTGCCGCGACACGTCAAAGGCCACGGCCAGATGCGTCGGCTGTTCATCGCGAAGGACGTTGATCAGCATCGAGGTGAATCCGTACACCGCATTGGTGTGTTGACCAGTCGAAGTGGCGAAATTCTCCACTGGAAGAGCGAAGAATGCCCGATAGGCCACTGAGTGCCCGTCGATCAACAACAAGGTTCCGGGTTGGTCTGCGCCTGGAGGGTTTGTCACAGTGCCGAACTCTACCGGTGGCCGCCGCCCAACACGTGTGCCAAGGTTGGCAGGTGACTGTTCCAGATTGGTTCGAAAGCCTCACCAGCGATTTGGACGCCAAGATGGGCACCGAACTGCTTCAAGTGACCCCAACCAAGGCAGTTGGCCGTTGTCCGGTAGCTGGCAACACCCAGCCATTCGGCCTTTGGCATGGTGGCGCATCGTGTGTCTTGGCCGAGACCCTCGCCTCGTTGGCCGCAGCAGCCGAGGTTGGCCCAGCCGGCTCAGTGACCGGAGTCGACATCAACGCCACTCACCTGCGCAGCGCAACCGAGGGTTGGGTCACCGGTACCGCCACGGCGATCCGCATCGGGCGCACCCTAGCCACCTATGACGTGCTCCTCGCCGCCGACAGCGGCGAGCAGATCTGCGCGGCCAGAATCACCGTCTACCTGCGCAGAGCAGCGTCCTGAGGACTACTTCTTCGGCTGCCGTCCCTTGCCGGACTTCGCATGCTCGATCACGCCTTCGGCCACTTCACGCATCGACTTTCGCAGGTCCATCGCGGTCTTCTGGATCCAGCGGAACGCTTCCGGTTCAGTCAGCCCCAGACCTTCCTGCAATAGCCCCTTGGCTTGGTCCACGGCCTTCCTGGAGGCGAACCGCTCCTCGAGGTCGGCAACTTCGGCCTCCACCGCACGGATTTCGGCAAACCGACCAATCGCAATCTCGATCGCCGGGACCACATCTGAACTGTCAAAAGGCTTGACCACGTAGGCCATGGCGCCAGCGTCCCGCGCGCGCTCCACCAATTCCCGCTGGCTGAACGCGGTCAGCATCACTACCGGAGCGATCCGTTCCTCAGCGATCTGAGCGGCCGCAGTAATGCCGTCCATCTTGGGCATTTTGACGTCCATCACCACCAGATCGGGGTTGAGTTCACGAGCCAATCGCAACGCCTCCTCACCATCGGAAGCCTCAGCGATCACCTGATAGCCCTCTTCAGTGAGCAGCTCAACCAAGTCCAGTCGAATCACCGCTTCGTCTTCGGCGACCAGGACTCGCAGGCTCTTCTCGCCTTGAGTGTTCTCGGGTGTGTCAACCATGGTCACTTTCCTGCTGAGCGTTGTAGTCACTGCTGATTTGACCAGAGGTTACCGTGTGGGCAACCTTAGGTGGCAAGTTGTGGCAGAATCGGCAAGTCCCTGCCGGGGTGGCGGAATGGTATACGCGGACGGCTCAAACCCGTCTGCCTGTTAAGGGCGTAGGGGTTCGACTCCCCTTCCCGGTACGATTTGACCTAGTCAAGGCCCTGTTCGTAGTTGATACGGACAGGGCCTTGCGGGCTATTTACGGCAAGTATTCGGTGCGGTCTTGCCAGCGAACCGATCCGCAGTCCATCGCAGCAGCTCATCAAACTGGGTCGATCCGGCCACTGCAGCCCCATCGTGACCGATCCCCGAATAGATCCGATAGGAGAGTTTCTGCCCCTGATCGCACCGAGCCGCCACGGCTGCGTCCTGAATCGTGGGCGGAACCACCTGGTCGTTTGTCCCCTGAGTGATCAGCAGGGGCGTGGTGAAAGTGGCGCTGGGAGTGTTCTCAGCCAGCCTGGCAACCAGTGCGCCGCTTTGCGGCGACGCTGCCCAGGACCCATTGGCGCCGGTAATCGCCGACCAGTTATTGCTCGCCCAGCCAGTATCGCCACATCGGGCTGCTGTCTCCTCAGCGCGCAACTGCTCAGTAATGCTCAGATAATCGGCGACCTTCACGTCTGGATAACGCTGCGCGTAGGTATTCAGCAGATACGCCCCCTGGACGTCTGCGGTGCCCGATTTGACCAGGTGGGTGAAGACCGCACCCAGATCCGAGATCGGAGCCTGGGCCGCGATGCCAGCCAGTTTCACCTCTGAGGCGTAGCTGGACTGAAGTTGCCCGGCCCAAAGCGCGGCATGGCCACCTTGGGAGTATCCCCAAATGACTGCCGCACCGATCCGGGCACCGGGAACCTTAGCTGCGGCCCTGATCGCATCCAGCAGCGCTCGCCCTTCGGACTCCCCCACCAAATAGCTGGGCTTTCCGTCAGCACCCATCCCGACATAGTCCGGTGCCAACACCGCGTAGCCAGCGGCTAACAGCTGCGGCACCCCGGTTAGCCCACCGGCCGTTCCGCCCAACACTGAGGGGGCACAGCCACTGCTGATGCCGGTTTCGCCATGGGCCCACACCACCAGTGGCAGTTCGTCGCCCTTTGTCGCCCCCGGCACATAGAGGACGGCACTGGCCGCGGTCACACTCCCAGAGTGATCCTTAGTGACATAAAGCAGGCGGACCGCCGCCCCACCCTCGACGCCCACGTTGATAGTTTCAGCCCGCAACAAGTCCCCTGCTGC
This sequence comes from Propionibacteriaceae bacterium UBA5174, assembly GCA_002413345.1. Classification (GTDB taxonomy): domain Bacteria; phylum Actinomycetota; class Actinomycetes; order Propionibacteriales; family Propionibacteriaceae; genus Propionicimonas. Next base: position 6,094 of record DHWU01000030.1, read on the forward strand.
CGCCGCAGCAGGCACCTCTGCCTGGTAGAACCCTGACGGCGCCAACCTGACACCACTTGCGCTCAGCCCACCAGCGAAGATGGCGACAGCGACCAGCAAACCCACCGAACGCCAAACCAGCCGCAAGCCCTCGGTGGACACGCCGTAGCCTGTGGGTGGGTACCAGATGTCCACTAGTAGCCCAGCCCCCACCAGCAATAGCCGCATCCCCAAAATGACGGTCATCGGCAGCAGCACTGAGTCAGTCCACAACACTGAAACCACGCCCAGAGCTGCAGTGATCGCGCCACTGAATAGCGCCACCCAGGGCCCGCCATCCGCAGCGCCCACGAGAAGGGCTGGCAGTTGGGTGCGGGACAACAGCGCTGACCAGATTTCCAGCGCACCGGTGGACAACAGCAGCAGCCCCACCACTAATCCAATTGCCGACACCGGAATATCGGGCAACACCGCGATCAGCAGGGCGCCAACCAGGTAGGCCGCACCTGAGACCCAGCGAGCCGGGGACTGCCGGGTTCCTTGAACCAGCTCAGCGACAGCAGCAACAGCCAATGAAGACACGACCGCCACGACCAGCAAGGTGTGTGCCGAAAATGGGCGTAGCGCAAGCAATGACCCAGCCAAAATGCTGAGTGCCCCCGTAGCAGCGCGAATCGATATGCGCTTCCCCCTGCGCGCCATGGCGACACTTTAGTCGGCGAGCGGCCAACGACCAAAGCAGGTCGCAGCGACGGGAATTCACCGCCGGTGTCCCGAAGTCGGAGAATGACTACTGAGGCCCACCAACCGCGATTACCCAGGCCAGTTCAGGCCACTTCATACACCCGCAACGAGTTGGTCTGATAAAGGTTCCGACCTGGGTTTCCGGCCACGATCACCACCCGGTCTCCAGGCTGAACCAGTCCCATGCCGGTGAGGGCTTCCTGCACGGAGGCCACCATCGAATCGGTGCTGGTGTATTCAGGGGTCACATACGACTGCACACCCCAGCACAAGGTGAGTTCAGCCGCCGTCTTTGGCAGCGGGGTGAACGACATTATTGGCACTTCGGAGCGCAGCCGAGCCAACCGGTGCGGGGTGTCGCCGGAGATAGTGACCGCCGCCAGGTATTTGGCATTAACCCGTTCGGCAACTTCCACTGCCGCCTTGGAAATGACTCCTGCGGTGGTGTGCGGATTCCATTCCAAAGCTCGAATCTTGTCCAAACCTTCGCTCTCAGTGCGAACGATGATTCGTGCCATCACTTTCACGGCACCGATAGCGTGGTCACCCACGGCAGTTTCTCCGGACAGCATCAGCGCGTCGGCACCGTCCAGGATCGCATTGGCGACGTCAGAAACCTCCGCCCGGGTAGGCCGATGAGCAGTGATCATCGACTCCAGCATCTGCGTGGCCACGATCACCGGCTTGGCCCAAATTCGGGCAGCGTCAATGATCCGTTTCTGCACACTGGGTACATCTTCCAGTGGCAGTTCGACGCCTAGGTCGCCTCGAGCGACCATGAAAGCGTCGAAGGCATCAATAACCGCATCAAGGTTTTCGATGGCCTGCGGCTTCTCCAGCTTGGCGATCACCGGCACCCGACGACCTTCAGCGGCCATGACTCTTAGCACCGGCTCGATATCGGCTGCTGATCGAACGAACGAAAGCGCCACCATGTCCACGCCCTGACGCAGCGCCCACCGCAAATCCTGCTCATCCTTCACACTCAACGCGGGCACGCTCACTGGCACCCCGGGCAGATTGATGCCCTTGTGATCAGAGACCACGCCGCCCACCTGCACTTCGGTGATCACGTCGGTGGGGGTCACCTCGATCGCCTTCAACTCAATAGCACCATCGTTGACCAGGATCTGGTCGCCCGGGCTGACATCATCGGTGAGCGTCTTCAAAGTGGTCGTGGCCCGTACGGCAGTGCCCTGGACGTCGTCAATGGTGATTACGAAACGCTGTCCAGCTTCAAGCAGCGCAGAACCTCCGGCGAAGGTTCCGAACCGGATCTTCGGGCCCTGGAGGTCGACCAGGATGCCTACTGGGCGTCCGACCACTCGGGCGGCATCTCGAATCCACTTGATCCGTTCAGAGTGCAACTCCTGATCACCATGGCTCATGTTGAGCCGGGCGATGTTCATTCCTGATTTCACTAGGGCGACAAGCTTCTCTGCCGAATCTGTCGCCGGGCCAATGGTGCAAACGATCTTTGCTCTACGCACAGCGCCCAGGCTAGTGGACCAGCACTCACCGCCGGCTAAGCACCCTTACCCACGGTGGCCAGCGCGTCCGCCAAATCCTGGGGATAGACCGAGTTGAAAGTCATCGCCTCGCCGCTGCGTGGATGCTCAAAACCCAACTCGACAGCATGCAGCCATTGCCGTTCCAGGCCCAGGCGTGCGGCCAGCACCGGATCGCCACCATAAGTCGGATCACCAACACAGGGGTGCTTGATGGCCTGCATATGAACCCGAATCTGGTGGGTGCGGCCGGTTTCTAGATGAACTTCCAACAGGCTGACTGCCCGAAAGGCTTCCAACACCTGGTAGTGCGTAATGCTGTGCCTACCGCCGCTGATGATCGCCATCTTGTAGTCAGCACCCGGGTGGCGCCCGATCGGGGCGTCAATAGTGCCCTCCAGCGGGTCTGGGAGACCTTGCACCAGCGTGTGGTACACCTTGTGCACCTCGCGGGCACGGAAGGCCTGCTTGAGTGCGGTGTAGGCCGGTTCGCTCTTGGCCACCACCATCAGCCCCGAAGTACCAACATCAAGCCGCTGGACGATGCCCTGCCGCTCGGCTGCCCCCGAAGTCGAGATTCTGAAACCCGCCGCCGCCAAATGTTCGACCACCGACGGACCGTCCCAGCCGAGACTAGGATGCGCCGCCACCCCGGCTGGCTTATCAACCACCACAAGATCAGCATCGTCATAGACGATTCCGATCCCGGCCACCGCCTGCGGCACTACCTGAAGTCGAGGCGCAGTCAACACCTCAACTTCGAGCAGATCACCGGCTCGAACTCGTTGCGACTTGGTCACCGGGGCCGAATTGAGCGATACCTGGCCGACCTCGGCAAGCTCGGCGATTCGGCTTCGCGACAGCCCCGTCATTCGAGCGGCGGCCGCATCGATACGTTCGCCATCTAGACCGTCAGGCACTAGCCAGACGCTAGCCATCGAGATGCTCAGGTAGGTCTGCCCCGGCAGCGACTGCGGGCGTCGAACCAACCCCGTCCAGACCAACCTTGCTGACCAGACTCAGCCAGACCACCAACACCGCAGCGGAGGTGATGAAGATGTCAGCCACATTGACGATCGCGAAATACCGCAGCTGAATGAAATCCACCACATAGCCTTGAAACGGTCCAGGCTCGCGGAAGAGCCGGTCGCTCAGGTTTCCCGCAATCCCGGCCAGCAGCAGCCCGGCGGCCACCGCCCAACCACGATGCCGAACCCGTGGAAGTGCCCACACCGCCACGGCCAGCAAGGCGAGAATTGAAACTGCGGTGAACACCACAGTGATGTTCTCGCCCATGCTGAAGGCGGCGCCCGGGTTGCGGGTCAGCCACAGGGTGATCAGGCCCCCTGGCAGCTGAACCGGATTGGTCGGGTCAAGGTTCGCGATCGCCAAAGCCTTCGTCGACTGATCAATTCCTAACCCGATAATTCCAATGCCAAGCGCCAGCGCCCACTGTGGGCGGCTGGACGCTTGCTTGGTGGCTGGTTGCTCGGCTATCGCCGTTCCTCCCGCTGTTTACAGGCCACACACAAGGTGGCTCTGGGGAACACCTGCAGCCGATCTTTCCCGATGGGCTGGCCACAGGCCTCACACACCCCGTAATTGCCCGATTCGAACAGCCGATAGGCCTGCTGAGCTTGTTCGAGCATCTCCCGGGAGTTCTGAGCCAACGACATTTCTTGGTCGCGTTCAAAGTTGGAAGAGCCGACGTCGGCCGGATCCCGTCCCGCGCCCTCGCTTCCCTCTTCGAAAAGGTCCGCCAGTCCGGCCTCGGCGACCTCAATCGCCCGTTCCATCCTGGCGATGTCAGCCTTGAGTTCCTCGCGGATCTCCGCGATCTCTTCCGCGGTCCATGGGTCTTCGCCCTCGGCTACTGGAAAAGTCGATACCGGAGCCTTGGGGGTGGCTCCTCGATGCTTGGCAGCTGGCATGGTCAAATCCCTCCTGCTGTGATTACTGAGCTGGGAGAGTACCAGCAAACGAAACGCGCCCTGATCTTCCGATCAGGGCGCGTCGCATTGTTGATGATTATCCGTGGCCTTCGCCGAGCAGCGCATCCAGCCGAGGAGTAGCTGATCCAGGCATTGGATCGCGCATGATCTCAGGAGTCTCGTTGGGCTCCAGCCGTACCTCGCCAAGCGAACGCAGCTGCGTCTGCAGGTGGTTGGTCAGCAGACTGCGGTAGTTGCTCTCAAAGGCCCGCAGCTGATCCACCCGCATTCGCAGGGAATCCCGCTCCGCCTCCAACTTGGTGAACATCTGCGACCGCTTGGTCTCAGCGTCAGTAGTGAGGGCATCTGCGCGCTGCTGAGCTTCCGCAGTGAGCTTCTCAGCATTGACCCTGGCTTCGGACTCGATCCGGTCGGCTCGGGTCCGCGCGTCAGTGAGAGTCTCATGAGCCTTGCGGTTGGCGCTGTCGATGACCGTCTCGGCCTCGGCCCGCGCCTTAGTAAGGATCCGCTGTGCTTCGACTTGCGACTCACCAACCAGACGTTCAGCCTGTTCGGTGGCCATCTGCAATAGCCGGGTGACAGCTGGCGAAGCCTCCGCCGACGTAGTCACGACGATGTTCTCGATCTTGCCCGAGGAAATCACGCTGCCGCCGACTGGCATCTGCGATGCGGCTGGTCCAGCTTGGCGCAGGTTATTCACCTCCGAACGCAGCGATTCGATTTCGGACTGCGCCCGAGCCAACTCATCACGGGTCTGGCCAAGCTCTTGGCTACGCCGATTCAGCTCATCGGCCCGTCCGGCCAGATCGTTGCGAACGCCGGCTAGTTCAGCCTCGCGTCGCTGCAGATCTGCCCGAATACGGTCGCCGTCACCGGAATCACTAGGGACAAAGACACTCGAAGGTTGGCTGCTACTCAGCGAACCAATCTGGTGCTTGAGCGCCTCGTTCTCCTCGGTGAGTTGAGCGAGCGTCGCTTCGACCTT
>DHWU01000034.1:0-64671 GCA_002413345.1 Propionibacteriaceae bacterium UBA5174
CCCCAACATTTGACGCCACCAGCACTAGTCAACGCACACGTGTGAAACCAGCCGGCGGCGATAGCAGTCGCCGTTGCCTGCCCGCCAACGCTCTTGACCGTAAGGGTCAGCGCGGCGGTGGCCGTTTTGCTGGCCGAATCGGTGACGGTGATGGTCGGTGTGTAGGCACCCGCCAGAGAGGGTGTGCCGGACAGGGAGCCGGTGGAAACGTCCAAGCTGAGGCCTGCCGGTAGCCCGGTGGCCGACCAGCTGTATGGGCCGGTGCCGCCGGTCGCGGTTAACGTTGCCGCATAGGCGGTGTTCACGGTGGCATCCGGCAGGGTTGAGGTGCTGATCGCCAGCGGGTCCGGGGTGGGTGGTGTGGGGGTGCCTGCCGGGCAGAGGTTGTTGGTGGTGGTGGGTTTGATGAGTTTCGTCGACAGCGTGTAGGACTTGCCGGTGAGCGCCTTGATGGCGTCGCTGGTTTTCAGACCGGCTTCTGCGTGGGGGCCGTAGACGACTTTGCAGGTGAAACCGTCGTTCAGGCTGCCGTTGATGGTGGCGTCAGCTTCGGCGCCGAGGGTGGCGAACGGCCCGGCGAGGCTGTAGAGCATCAGGTTGGCCTCGGCGCCAGCGAATACTCCTACCTCGCCGCTGGCTTTGAGGTCTGCCAGGGCGGTGTTAGCGGCGGCTGTAGTGGTGTACAGCTTTGGCGCAAGATCATCACCGCTGGTGTTGGTGACCCCGGCGCTGATCTTCCCGGTCTGGGTGACCTCGGCCGTCAACTCGATCGAGCCACTGACCGTCCAGGACACATAGATCTCGAAGTTGGCCTCCACCCAAATCGGCACCGCACCGATCGTTCCGGCCCAAACCTGCTTCAAAGTACCCAGCCGATACTTCTGGCTTGCCGAAGCCGTGTAAGCAAATGTTGCCTTCAGGTCGTTGGCAGCCTGAATGCCAGCACCGAACTTGTAACCCTTGAGTTTGAACCAGTCAATGTCCAGGCTCGTGTCGATCACCGGGGCCACTGAGATCGAACCAGACACCGCCGCCGAAGCGCTCTTGTCCGCGCTTTCCCACGTCTTGGAAACACCTAGCTTCAGCTCACCCACCGACGCAGCCCGAACCCCAGCCCCTTTGACAGAGGCCGACTTGGCTGGCAGTGACTGGGCGGTGACGCCATCCTCTGAGGTGAAGCTCGAACTCAGCACACTCAAACCGATATCTGTCGCGTCGTCGGGAATGTTCTCAATCACCTCCGGCAAACTCGCATCAGCAGTCGTCATCGTGGTCGTCGTGCCACTGGTGACAACCCCAGTAACCGTCCGCAACGCACCAGAAGCGGCACCATCACGCGGTGGCAAGGCGACTACCACCCCAGCGGCCTGGCCCTTCACCGAGGCCGGTGCACCACTGAACACGATCGTGCCCGTGGCAGCGTCATAACTGGTCACCGTGGCGGCCTCAGCAGCAGTGATCGGATGGATCTCGCCCGGGCCAGTAGTCACGACCTTGCTAGCGGTGATCGTCACCTGGGCCGTGTTCGACACCACTGCGGCAGCACCATGCCAAGCCGGCGCCACCCCCCGATAGCTGTAAGTGCCTTCAGCAGCTGCAGTGAGTTGAATCAAAGTCTTGCCAGCCGCGGTTTCAAAGCCGGTACCGACCTTGGCCCACCGACCGCTAACAAGGGCCTCCAATTGAACCGGGCGCCCGCTACGAGCCGGAGTGAAGGTCAGGTTGGCGTTCACGCCCTCGTTCACCTGCGCCGAAACCGGCATAGTCAGTTTCGCGGACTGAGTGGTGGTTTTGATCCTGCGGGTCTTGGTCGTTATCGCGGCATACTTCTTGCCCTTGACTTTCACCTTTTTCGCCACGACCCGAACCGTAACGGTGCTCAGAGTCGTGGAACCAGTCAGGCTGAACCGCCCGGCTTTGTTGGTTTTGCCTGAAGCGGACTTCTTCCACTTCTTACCCACCTTGGTCTGTAACTCAACCGGGCGAACAACCTTCGAGTTAAGCTTCCCGCTCACCGTGAACTTCTCGCCACGCACCGGTGCCGACGGGACAGTAGTGATTGATGGCTGCGGCGCAGCAGAAGCGACCGTCACCGCCGACGGCAACCCGACCAACAAACCAGCCAACAAACCGCCAGTCAATATCAACGACCAGAATCTGCGCATTCCCCACCCCCAGCTCGTCTGCGCGATCAACCTAGCAGGAGGCTGTGGAGCAACGACCTCCACAAACAAACCTCATACATCTTCATACAAGCCACACCCATCGAAGGCGTTCAGAACGGCCCGCACGCACCGGCACGGCTCTCTGGCTCGGGACTACTGCTGGCGATAACCACTTCCATCGACGCAACTCCGCAACCCGATGCGAGCAGTACACGGGGGTTGTGTGGTTCAGATTCTCGGCGAGTGTCATAACGCTGCCCGCCTCGTGATCACCACACCGCGTCCGTCTCAAATTGCCGGGTACGAGCCCGTCCCAGTCTCGCCTTCCCTCGGGCCAGACAGTTGTGTTGTCCGGCAGGCGGTGAAATGAGACTTGGACAGCCAAAATGAGCCTTTAGCGCTGCCTACTCAACTGAAGCCGGTCTCGCCCTGCTACAGCTGGCCCATCTCCCGCCGGTGTCGACGCTTGGCGCTTCTGCGCCTCTTCGCGGCGGGCGGACGCGTCCCAACCCTGATAGGGATCACGCGCTGGCCACTAAGGCCACAGACAAAGTGACCGCCCGCCGAGATGACGGGGCGATCGTCAGGCCCCGCGGGCGACGATTGTGCGAATGACCTTCTCAGTCTGCGGCCCGAACTTGTCGGGCGGATATTCGAAAGATTCCAGCGCAAATCTCCAGTAGCGGTTCTTCAGCAGGACATAGCCATGGACCGTATAGCCAGCACCATTGAGGATATAGACCGCTGCCGCGCCAAACTTGGTGGTGCAGACTGCGGAAGGCTGATCATCCGCCGCTGACCATTTGTCGGGTGCGGCGTCCTTTCGCGCCCACGCGCAAACTGCCGCGTACGACCCTGGCCCATCAACCTGGACCCCATTGGTCATGTTGCGATCGACGGCGCCCTGGTATTCCCGCTCGCCGAAGATGATCTCGCCTAGTGGGTCGGAATCCACATTGCCGCCATAAAACACACATTCGCCCTCCACAGGTGGCCCCATGACGAGCGTGTGACCCGCCTTCAACCCAGCAAAGACCCCGTCGGCCTCCTGTTTCGACATTAGGCACGGGCGCGATGCGGAAGACCATCCAGCTGACGGTGCGACCGTAACAGCGCTGCTGGCAGTCGGCGTAGAGGTGACGCCTTCGATTGGCGTCGTTAGGGCCGTTGGAGCCGCGCCAGCCTGCGAACACCCAGCCAGCGCCGCACAGAGAAGGGCGGGAACAAAGAGTGTCCCCAGACCCAAATTTCGTTGTGCAAGACGGTACATGGCTGAAGGGTACTGGACTCTCTCCAGGGGCCCCAAGGTCCGATCGGCGCCGCTGCCGCGCGATCAGCTTCGCGCCGTCCCACCCGATCCCATGGGCTCAGCGCGACGACGTGGAGGCGTTGCGGGTAAGAAAGGGGCACGACGCTGTCGATGAACTAGTCGAGTTCCTTGGCGTGAACCCGATGGCCCGCGGACACGGTGACTTGCTCTATCAGGACCAAGTCCGGACAGGTTCGATGGTCAGAGTTCCCGTGGGGTTGTGAAGAAACACGCCCAGGCGGCCCTCCTGCACCTCGGCCGGTTCCATACCGGAGACCTCGTCACCAGTGATGGCGTGAACGAACGGAACTGAGCCGAATACGGCAGTCGCCACCACTGCAAACCAACGTTCGATAGGTTCGCGCCAGCCTCTCGACTCGGCCTCTTGGCTGAAGGGGTAGGCCCCGACGCGCCCATCCAGGTTGCCGAGCGCTCCCAGGGGAAGACAAAGGTCCAGCCAATCGGCCCCGTAACGGGTGCTACCGGACTCGTGCGTCTCTTCCCGAACCACAAGCACAGTGCAGAGCGTCGAGCCGAGGCCGGGGATGGTCGCGACCGAGTGCAGATGCCCGGCAAGGAGGGACTGACCCGAAACGGCGACCGCAGCGTCAGAGTGTCTCCGGAACGGTTCCGGCAGAGACGCTGCGTGCCAGAGCGCGACCAACGCGGCGTCCAGTCGCGCATCGTCGGCCGGGCCGAGCTTAATCGTGAGTTCGTAGAAGCCGCCGTGCCAGTTGTCTTCGATCGTCGGGTCGGTCGGGCTCGGATGTCCGTCTTGTCTCACGCGCAACAGCGTGACAGATCTGTGGCTTGAAGTGAGCGCCCATCGGCATGAGCGCGCGATGGCGTGGGCTGCAAGTCGCCAGTCAATGCCATATCACCACACCTCGGCCGTCTCAGATTGCTGCCCGTGAGCGCGTCCCAGTCTAAATTCCGTTGAGGCCGGACAGGTGTGACCCCCGATGACCTGCGGGCACGGTGCCCAGTCCTCCGTTGGGAAGGGCATCGACGACGCACCCCGCAGCACACACCAAACTGTCAGCGGCGCGGCTTAGGTTGCGTAGCACATATTGACGCCCTACCCCACAGGAGTACAGTCATGACTGAACTCACCAAACATCAGCAATGGCTGAGTTGTCTGTCTACCTGTGGCATCTGCGGACGCGTCACGATTGAGGAGGGGCCTTGCAAACGACTCGAGGCTGCGTGGGACGTCAACGGCGATCACCCGATTCTTGGGTGGTTCGAGCGTCTCATTGACGGGCCTTGGGACGACGAACCCCGCTGGCTTCAACGTCTTGGACGAGACGCGCGGCTAGAGATCCTCTCAGACCTGGCGATTCGATTTGAGGCTTACTGCCAAACCGGGCATCTACCGGTCCCTCGAGAACTCAACACTCTGGATGCCGCCGCCGGATTACTCGAGATCAAAGTGCCGCGGGCGCGAGTGCCAATCTATGACAGCGGTGAGGAGTACCGATCAACACGTTGCACCCACGGCTTCTACAAGAACCAACAGCAGACCCCCCGAACCCAAATCAGTAAAGGTCTCGCAATCATGCGAGCCGACAGGAGTAGGTGAGAAAGATGAGCCTCTACGAAGCCATCGCCCAGACCCGAGGCGGGCAACGCCACCTCGCGAAGGCGCGTCTTCGCTACCGCGTCTTGGCGCTGCTCCACGATGCCCTTTCGCAGTCAGGGCTGAACCAATCCGAGCTCGCCGAGCAGGCTGAGGTGGGCAAGAGCGCTGTCAGCCAGGCTTTCGCCGGTAACGGCAACCTTCGCATCGACACGATCGCTGCCTATCTCGACGCGATGGGATTCGAGCTCGGCCTGAGTTTGGAAAAGTCTGGCAGCGCCAGAGCTAAAGCCACCGACTGGGTGTCCGGCCCAGTGATCCACGCTGAGCTAACACCCACTGTTGCGACGCGGCCCTTGCTCGAAGCGAGCGCATTCGGACCAACTGAGAGCTTCTGCCTCAACTTGAACGCCGCGGCTCCCGCTTTTGTGGGGATGGCCCGATGAGCCCCAGTGAAGCCTTGGTGGATTTCACCGCAAAGTCGATGCTCGCCGACCTTCGCGTGATCGAGATGGAAGCCTCCATCGCCGCCTTCGGTGAGCCCAAAGGAATCAAGGTCCGTTTCGACAACTCGTCCCACTTGGTCGACGACACCGACACACTTCAGCTGGAATATCGGGTACGAAACACAACTGAGGTTAATGGCGCCGACGGCGGGCTTCTTTTCTCGACGAAGTCGACGTGGGCCGTAAGCATCGCTTTCACAGATCGTCCAATGTCTACCGATGAAGCGGTTCTCGAGGAGTTTCAGGCATCGGTGGTGATGGTGGCCGTAATTCCCTACGTGCGCGAGCTAGTCAACTCCACGGCCGCTCGGTTTGGATTCCCCGGCGTGCTGTTCCCCTTGATGAAGGCTGGGGATCTTCACGAAACGAACCCCGCCACTGACTCCTCACCCCAGGACCAGCAGGACCTACCGGAGTAGAGAGCTTGCTCGCGACCGGCTTCACGTCTCACCCGATCCAGCGGGCTAAGCGCGAGGACGCGGGCTCGTTGCGGGTAAGAAAGGGCACGACGCTGTCGATGAACTGGTCGGGCTCCTTGGTGTGAACCCGATGGCCCGCGGGCACGGTGACCAGTCGCGCATCGGGAATGGCATCGGCGAGCATCCGCAGGCGATCCTGGTAGAGGTGACTGGTCGGACCGCCCGCCACGATGAGGGTCGGTGCTTTGATGCGCGCCAGAGATTCCCACCAACTCGGCTGCGGCACGAGCAGTTGGTTCAGCACCTGATTTAGCAGCCGCGGGTCCAACCGACGACGCGCCAGCGGGGCGGCCAATCTCATCCACAGTTCCGATCCGCGAGTGAACGGTCGGGCATCGTTCGCATCCCGAGGAGGGACCGGCGGCTCTTCAAGCACGAGGCGATCGACGAGGTCGGGCCTTGCCGCAGCGACCATCAGCGCGGTTAAACCACCCAATGAATGACCTACCACGCCGACCCGCTGAAGCCTCAGGCGCTCGATCTCCGCGATCGCGTCGTCGCGGAAGTCGACCAACGAGTACCGCCTCGGCATCGCGGCCCCGCTATGGCCCAGCGCGGTGAATGCGTGGGATTCGACTTGATACCGCTCGAGTTCGGCACGCAACCGATCCCAGGTGCCTGCTCGGCTCGCTGCGCCATGAAGGCAAACCACTGCCACCCGGCGCACGCTACGCGGCGGGGCTCGTTCGACGCAACACTCGGCTGGGCGCCCCAGTGGTTCAGTTCGGATCCGCCCAGAGAGCCCCCATACGGCCCCTGCGTCTTCCCTAGCCCGCGGAGCCGCGTTCACATGCTGGCCCTAGTGGCCCCCGAGCACGACAAGCTGTTGGGTGGCGCGAGTCATGGCGACATAGCGATCAACGGCTCCGGCGACGTCATCGGTGAAGGCCACCGAATCGACCAAGATCACGAGATCGAACTCCAGGCCCTTCGCCTCCACCGGCGTGAGTGACTGCACCCGTTCACTAGGCGGAAAAGAGGGGTCACCGATCACGCAAGCGACGCCGCTGTCGTTCGCTGCGAGCCAGCGCTCAATCAGCTCAGGCAGCTCAGCCAGCGAGCCTGAACGCACCGGTGAACCACTGATCCGAACTGAGGTCGGCACGTTGGCGTCGGGCCGCACCGCCTTGATCACCGGCTCTGCTGCCTCCATCACCTCCCGGGGCGTGCGGTAGTTGATGTTCAACGTGGCCTCGCGGACCGACGAAAAGCCGAGCCTGCCCAAGCGCTGCTCCCACGACTCAGCAAAACCTGTTCGAGCCTGGGCGCGATCACCCACGATCGTGAAACTGCGCGACGGGCAGCGCCGCAGCAGCATCTGCCATTCAGCATCGGTGAGCTCTTGGGCCTCATCGACGATCACATGCGCGAACGGCCCAGCTAGGGGATCCCGCTCAGCCGAAGGCAGCGCATCGTCGTGGATCAGATCCTCACGCACGCTTTGCCGGTTGAGTAGCGGCATTGAGCCTTCGGGGTCATCGTCGGCATCGAGCAAGTTCTGCACGACCTGATCCATGTAGGCGCGATCCTCGGCGAGAATCGCACGTTCCTGCCGCCGCCGCAGCGACGATTTCGGATCGCCAAGGCGCGCCCGCATCGCGTCCAACAGGGGCAGATCCGCTGTTGTCCACTCCGAGCCTTCGGCACGCCTCAGCAGCCGTCGGTCCTCATCGCTGAGCCACGGCGCGCAGCGACGCAGATAGGCCGGCACCGCCCACAGATCGCTCACCAGATCAGCCGCGTGGAGAATCGGCCAGACTCGCTGAAAGGCGTCCCGAAATGCCTCGTTGGCCGCCAACGAGGCGCGCAACTCGTCGGCGCCAACCACACCCTGGTCAACTGCGCTGATGCCAATTTCGACGGCAATGTCGAGCAACGCGTTCCAGATGTCATCGCGCGCTTCGTTGTGTGGCGTCCCTTCATCGAGAGCCTCGAAGGCCTCAGCCCAATCTGCCTTCGTCAGGCGCACGTCGGTCCAGGGTGTCTCCACGACCATGGTCTTGGTTGGGCGCTCCTCATAGAGGTTCACCGCAGGTTCGACGGCGTCGAGCAACCGGGCTGCGGCCTTGAGCCGCGCGACCTGTGGCTGTTGTTCAAGACGGGCCCAGGTGCCCTCGGCCACCAAATCGGCCAACGTGCAACTGAGCACACCCTCTTCACCCAAGCCGGGCAGGACGTCGGCGACATAGCGTAGGTAATGGCGATGCGGCCCGACGAATAACAGCCCGCCGTGCGCCCCAGCAAGGCGGACGTCGGCGTAGAGCAGATAGGCCGCTCGGTGTAGAGCCACCACGGTCTTGCCGGTTCCCGGCCCCCCGTCAACCACGAGAGCGCCCGCAGAATCGGCCCGCACGATCGCGTCCTGATCGGCCTGAAGCGTGGCCAGCACGTCACGCATCTTCGGCGATCGGCTCACGCCGAGACTGGCAATGAACGCCGAGTCTTGGTCAAGGGCCAGCTCCTCGCCGCCGACTGAGGCGAACACCTCATCCCAATAGTCGACGATGCAACCCTCCTTCCACCGGTAGCGCCGACGACTCACCAAACCCATGGGGTGCGCGGCAGTCGCGGCGAAGAAGGGCTCAGCTGCGGGCGTACGCCAATCGACAATCAGCGGGTTGCCCGCCTGGCCCAAGACGCCGATCCGCCCGATGTAGACCACCTCCGGCCCCGGAGCGACGATCCGACCCAGGCACACGTCCAGGCCGAAGCGCTGCAGGACGCCCAGCCGTCCCGACAGCCGGTGAATCTCCAGATCGCGATCCATCGCACCGCGACCCCGTCCGCCAGGGGCTCGCCGCAGTTGCTCCAGCTGCGCCGTCAGCGATGCCTTCTGCTCATTGATCGTGGTAGCGATGAGCGCCAACTGCTGCTCGTCGCGCTCGATCAGCGCAGCGGTCGACTTGGCACCTAGGTGTGGCGGCAATGCGAACACCGCAGAATGAATCACCAGCATCCTCCTCACGAACTTCAACAACGCACCTTGTCAATGGCACCTAGCCAGCGTTGTGCGGCCTCGAGTATGCGACAGGAGGGGGGCCTTGCGGCAAGCCCCCGGTGACGATATAGATTGGAATTGGAAACAGGCGACTATTCGGTCCTTCACTTCGATGAGGACGCGCGGCTTTGCCCCACTCGCGGCTAGCCCTTCGGCCCGAAAATCCCACACCGCGTCACAACAGACGCACAACCCGCCCACCTCAACACGGGCCCACATCGGGGCGCCGCCATTCGAGCGAGCCATCGCGTCATCGGGCACTCATCGGGGACGGTTCCCATGAGCTGCTCGCAGGAACCGTCCCCATTCCAGTTCGCGGCTCAACCCACCCGGAGGGCTCCTTCGGCAGCGATGACCTTGGCCAGATCCTGAGCGCGACTCCACATGGGCCAGTGCCCAGTTGGGAGATCAACCACGTCGAGGTGCTCAAGCTTCGCAACTTCGGCGAACATCGGATGCCCGGCGTTGGCCAACTCCATCAGCTGTGCGCTGGGAAGCGAGCAGCACACCACCGTGGTTGGCACCTGCAGACGCGCATCGTTGGTGAGTTCGACTGCCTGGCGAAGCACCGCACCAGGCTCCGGGACGGCCCGCGCCCCGAAGCGCTCAAGCACCTCTGCGCTCAAGCCTTCGAGACTGGCCTGCTGCGAGAGCGCATCGAAGGGAGGCAGCGGCAGATCGTCCATGTCAGCAGGCAGGTCGGGAGCGAAGACGGTTCCCGGCGAGACCGGTCCGCTATCAACCCAGATCACCCGTTCGACGAGTTCGGGACGCCGATCAAGCACCAGGCTTACCGGCGCATTTGCTCCGCTGTGAGCCACGATCACAACCGGCTGGCTTTCGGCAGCGGCAGCCTGTTCGATCGCCACCGCCTGGTCGTCGAGGGTGCGGGACGCCCGGTCGGGGTCGTCGGCATCGAGGCCGGGAAGGGTCAGGGCGATGGCTCGCCGTCCGGCGGCAGTCAGGTGTTCTGCCACGTCGTCCCACGCCCAGGCCCCTAGCCAGTGGCCGGCGATCAAGAGGATGGAAGGTTGGCTCGAATCCGTCGTCATACCGCAATGTTCCCCTGCCCCCAGGACAACTGTGTGTCACCATTTGTGTCATGATTTGCCACCGGGTGGAGAAGTGAAGCGCACCGAGCGGTTGCACGCACTGACGGAGATGCTGCGTCGCTCCGGCACCCGCGGACGCACCGCTGAACGACTGGCCGCGGAGTTCGGCATCTCGGTACGAACCGTCAAGAGAGACCTCGCCGCCCTCGAGAGCAGCGGCGCCCCCATCTGGTCACGCCCCGGGCCGGGCGGTGGGTATGGCCTGGCCGCCGGGGCAAATCTGCCACCAATCAGCCTCAGCCCCGCCCAAGCCGTGGCGTTGCTCACCGCCGTCGCTGCCGTCCCCGACGCCCCCTTTGCCGACCTCGCCTCAGCCGGAGTCAAGAAGATCCTGGACGTCCTCGACCCCAAGACCCGCGCTAGAGCCGACGAACTCGCCGGTCGCGTCTGGGTGAACAACCCATCGCCGCCGGTTCGCGCAATCAGATCGGCCTTGGAAGAGGCGATGGCCACCCAACGCGTCGTACGCATCCGGTACAGCTCCAGTGAGGACAGCGTGACAACCCGAGACGTTGAGCCGATCCTGTTCGGCTCCACAAACGGCCATTGGTACCTGATCGGCTGGTGCCGGCTGCGCAACGCGATCCGCTGGTTCCGTCTGAGCCGAATCGAGCATGCGGCAGTGACCAAGACTCCCTGCGATGGCCACGGCATTGAAGAGGTGGGCATTCCCCCAGCGACGGCGAGGTCGGTGCGGGGCAACAGCGAGTGAGGCAGCCGCAGCTTGGTTCGATGATCCTCAGCCGGGCCCGTCGATTTCAGCCAGCCCTGGGGCTAGCCGAGGTAGCGTAGAAGGCGAGCAAGACTTCTTCTCCCCTCGGGTGAGAGATGTTGGCCCCCGGTGTAGCTGCGGCAGCCGGGGGTTGCTTCTTTCTACGGCAGAATCGTGCAGATGGCACTAATGCGATCAAACAGATCGCGACGGCGACCAGCGATTTCTTGGCGGTAGGCGCTACAAACGAGGTCTGGAATCCACAGCAGACTCTCGTCTCTCGGCGATATCTGGAACAGCCGGGTACGCGTCGACACCAGCCCGTCCTTGATTGCTGAATCCTTCGTACGCGCGTCCAAGTTGGTCATTCGCGCGGTGAGTCGCTTCTCCAAGACGAAGAGCTCGACGGGCTCGAGCACCACACCATTGAGGTGGCCCAACAGCGCTTTCAAGCACGCTGATCTGGCCCGTTCGCCGTCGTGGTCGTCCGCCTGGCCGTCGATTTCCCGGTCAACGGCCAGCTGTCGGGCTACCGAAGGCCAAGCTCTTGAGCTCGGGTGACCGCCCGAGTGCGATCAGAAACCTCGAGTTTCGCAAAGAGATTCAACAAATGTGTTTTCACCGTCGCCTCGCCGATCATCAACCGCCGCGCAATCTGTCGGTTGGAGCACCCCTCCGCCACCAGGGCTAACACCTCATGCTCACGCGGACTCAAAAACCCAGGTTGAGTCTCGGGTGCAGGCTCTGATTTGCCGCCCGAGCGGGCCCGAGCCACCAGCCGGGTGGCCACCGACGGCGAAAGTGCGGCAGTGCCTTCCGCAGCAGCGAGCACCCCGGCCACGATTTCCTCTGGGGGTGAGGCCTTCAACAGATAGCCACTCGCGCCGGCTTCAATGGCTGCAAGCAGATACTCGTCACTCTCATAAGTGGTCAGCACCAGCACCCGAACCGCCGGATTGGCATCAGTGATTCGCCGAGTGGCCGCAACCCCGTCGGTTCCTGGCATTCGCAGATCCATCAAGACCACGTCCACGCCCAACTCAGCAGCAAGGTGCACCGCCTCGTCACCGTCGCAAGCTTGACCCACCACATTCATCGTGGGCTCCTCTCCCAGGAGCCCAACCAACCCAGCGCGCACCACCGGGTGATCGTCAACGACCAGCACCCGCACCGGGGGTCGGCGCGAGGTTGGCGAGATTTCCGTGGCAGTCATCAAAGTCACCCTAACCAACGCTGTCGATCTGGGACGTGGGCAGGCTGACCCGCACGATAGTTCCGGGGTTGGCGTCCTCAACTTTGAAAGCTCCCCCGGCCAAGCCGACCCGCTCAATCATGTTCCTGAGGCCGTGGCCGTGCCCTGGGCCAGGCTTTTCAGCCGCCTCGCGTCCAATGCCATCGTCGGCAATGGTCAAGTTGGCGCCTTGGGGCGTAGCTGTCAGTTCGATGCGGACGTGGCGCGCCTGGGCATGGTTGCGGACGTTGGCAAGCGATTCCTGGGCGCAACGGAGTAACACCACCCCGGTCTCAGTGGTCAACGGCTCGGCCAAATCAGTGGCCACGGTGACCGTGAGCGAGGTCTCACGTTGAAAGTCTGCGGCCAAGCGCCGAATGGTGGCAGCTAGATCTGCGGTGTCAGTGGGCGACTCGCCACTAACCAGTGCCCGCGCATCGGCGAGGGCGGCGACCGCCAGGTTCTCGATCACCGCAAACTGCTCGGCTACGTCAACCTCAGCGCCACTGCGACGCACCCGCTGGGTGGCCATCACAATGCCAGTGAGATTCTGGGTGATGGTGTCGTGAATCTCGCGGGCCAACCGGGCGCGCTCAGTCTGCTGACCTGCCTGCCACTCCAACTCCCGCGCTGATTCCTGAGTGGCCTGAAGCCGGGCGATCAGCTCCGCTCGCTCTTTAGCCAGCTTGATCCAATGGCTGATCCAACTGCCAATGGCAATGGCGAAGGTGAGCGAGAGTGCCGCCGTGCCCAGGGCCACCGCCCACCCGGTGACAGGTGCCGAGCCAACCCCAACTCCGGCAGCCACGAACACTGAGCCCAGTACTGACTGTCGAAAGGTTTTGGCGCACACCCACACCAGTGGATAAGCGATGAACTGGAATACCGCAGCCATCGGAGTGCCAAAGCAGGCGATCCCCAGCATCACCCCAAGCCAGGCAGTGAACCCCATAGTGAGGCCTAACGACGCCTGCTCGGCGAACACCCATCGGCCAAGGATCAGCTGCGCCAGCACAACCCCGGCCAATGCGGCGGTGGTGATCCAGGCGGTGTCTGGTGCACTGCCCCAGGCCAGGGCGCTGGTGCCGATGGACACCAGCATCGTCGCCGCCGAATACCAGGCAAGATGCCTCGGACGGGTTGGCGACCCGCGCTGAATCGTCCCCTCGCTCATGCGTTGCGCCGAACCCACCGGAAGGTGAACCGCGCCACGAGTGCCCCGGCCACCAGCCAAGCGGCCATCACCAATGCCACCGCAGGCAGGTTCCAACTCCCACCACTTTCCACTGCTGCGAACCCGTCGGGAAGAAAGACTGAACGCATTCCCTGCGCCAGCCAGGCGAGCGGGAAGAAGCCCGCAACGGCCTGCACTGCAGCGGGAAGCTGGAAGTTGGGGATGTACACCCCGGAAAGAAACTGCAGCACCAGCACGATCGGGATCACCACTGCTGAGGCGGATCGCGAAGAGCGCGGCACCGCCGACAGTGCGATGCCGAGCATCGCCGAAGCCATCAGTCCGCCGAAAAACACCCAGGTGAAGCGAAGCCAAAGTTGGGGGTCAGTGGGCAGCTCAGCACCAAAGCCGAACCGAGCGACCGCCAGCAACACCACCAGCTGCCCCACCGCAGTGACCAGCACCTGGCCCAGCTTTCCGGCCAGGTAAGTGATCGGGCTCATCGGGGTGGCCGCAAGCAGCTTGAGTCGGCCACCGTGCTTGTCGTGGGCGATGTCGATAGCCAGATTCTGCAGCCCCGAAAGCAGCATTCCGGCCGCCACCAAACCCGGCAGATAGTAGGTAGCCATCGAAATCACCGGCTGGCCAGCAACTGGCGGCTCACCCAAAGCGGTGGACGGGCTGATCTCACCACTGAAGATTACGGCGAACAGCGAGTACATGAGCACCGGAAACAGGAAGGTGAAGAACACCGTGTCGCCTTGGCGGGCATAACCGCGCAGTTCGTAGCCGATCCGTCCCGGAATCAGCCGATAGGGCCAGAGCGGATTCTTCAATGTGAGCTGAGCGGTAGTCATGCCGTCGCCTCCAAGAGGGGTTCGTTTGGTTCGACACTGGCGGTTTGGTTGGGATTGGCGGTTTGGTTGGGATTGGCGCCGCTGCTGGCAACTTTCGCGTTGCCGGTCCGATTCAGCAGGCTGAGATAGACGTCCTCCAAGTTTGGCCGCCGGATCTGCAGGTGGTGAGGCTCACCGCCTGCCTGATCGCGAAGTGCAGCCACCAACTTCGCTGGTTCGTCGGTACGCCGCTCATGGCTGCCGTATTCATCGGTCCAGGTGACCACTGGGGTTCGGCTCGCAGCTCCCCCGATGGTTGCTGGCGGGCCCAGTTCACGCAGACTTCCCGCAACGATGATGCCCACTCGGTCAGCCAGCTGTTCGGCCTCGTCAAGGTAGTGGGTAGTGAGCACGATCGTGGTGCCCGAACTGGCCAGCGAGCGGATCAGCGTCCAAAACTCACGCCGAGCCTCTGGATCAAAACCGGTTGTCGGCTCGTCCAAGAACAGCAATTCCGGACGCCCGACGATGGCCAGAGCAACATCGAGGCGGCGCCGTTGTCCGCCCGAAAGAGTGCCGATGCGCGAACTGGCTTTCGGGCCCAACCCAACAAGATCGATGACCTCACTTACCCGACGTGCCTGCGGGTAGTAGCGGGCTTGTTCGCTGAGTTGTTCCCGAACGGTGAAGGAATGCATCGCCTCGCGCTCGGGCAGGTCCTGAAGCACGATGCCTAAACGAGAGCGCCAAACCCGGTCGCCGTGTTCGGGATCTACCCCAAGCACCTCAACCTCACCGCCACTGCGGTGTCGGAAGCCCTCCAACATCTCCACAGTGGTCGATTTGCCAGCACCATTGGGCCCGAGAAGGGCAAAAGTCTCGCCCTGTTCAATCTCTAGATCCAAGGTCTTGACGACCTCCAGATCGCCATAGCGCTTCTGCAATCCTTTGGTTCGCAAGGCCGGACTTGGTGTCATAGCTTCAGCCTGCCCAGCCGCAGACCTCACCGGTATCCGCCTTTCGGTGGAGGCGCGGTGGAGGTGCGGTGGAGCAGCGAGCGTGCCGGTGGCTCTGCGTGCGGCGGCTCTGCGGGCGCGGTGGCTCTGCGGGTGCGGTGCCTCAGCAGCGATCTACGTAGCCACCGGTTCCGCGAATGAACCCATTCGCGCGCCAATGCCCGCCCGACCAGATCATTTCGGCGGTGCCGGCCATGAAGGGTTTGGTGGTACGGGCCATCGGCGTACCGTCCTTCTTGAAAGCCTTGACGTCGGACATGTCGACACACACGTTCAGCTCGGCGGTAGCAGTAGTGGGCGAGAACGTTGTGGCGGTGATTTCGTCGTTCACTACCCGGTTTTCTCCGGTGTAGCTGCGCCCCTCCGCCCGCCACTGCGCGGCGCGCTCGTTCCAGTAGGCCAGGTAGGAATCGGTCAGAGTGTCCTTCATCGCCTGCGTTGGCGCACCGACTCCGCCAGCGGCCTGCAGCGCATTAATGGCCGCCCAGGATGCTTCGTACCCGGGACGGATTGCGGCATACCGTTCGGCGTCCGAGCTGGAACCAGCCCCGGTGCCACCAGTGGCTGTCGCCTCCGAGCTGGCACTCGCGGACGACGATGGCGCCGAAGCCGCCGTGCCGGTGCAGCCCGCAAAGAGAGTCAGCGCGACGACAAGGCCTGAGATCTGGGCCCATCTTGGGGTAGTCATGAGCAAACCTTGCCAGCGGTCGTCCCCGGTCGATACTGGGGCAGCCGAATACCGAGACCCCGGCGATGCAGACCCCGTCGCGAAACACCAGCGGTCAGTGAATGAGTACCTTCAACCCGATCAACACCACACCCAGCACCGCAGTGCCCAGCGCCCCCAACAACCGAGCCCAAATCTTCGTCGACCACGTAGCCACGCCGAAATAGCCGATCAGCGCCAGCAACCCAACGTCCACCCAGAGAGTTCCCCAAATGGCGTCGTTGTCTTTGAGTACTCCCAACACTCCCAACAGCAGCACCACCGACGGAATAAGCGCCACCACCAGCATTCCCCAGGAATGACTGAGAGAAGCCTTGAGCGCTCCTGTCCACGTCACGCTGGTGGCGGACGCCTCATCATGCGGGTAGGCAACCACCCCGGCATAAACGTGCGCCGCCCAAAACACCAGCACCGTAGAGACAATCTTTACTAGCACTTCGCCGGAGGCATGATTGGTATCGGTCACGATCGCCACCAGGCCAGACACCAACACCACGCCGTACACCGCAGACTCGCTGGCCAGCGCGCGCAAACCGCTGTAGTGAGAGGTCTTCACTCGCACATTCTCACTGCTTCAATCAGAAGGACCCTGCACGGCGCGCCTGGCGTCCGAACAACCACACGACTAACCACACCGCCGCGACCCCCGGCGGACTCAGCCGACAATTGTGTGCAGATTCCATAATCGTGGGCAGATTCGACCAATTCCGCCGCTGATCACCATGGGCAGCGCCACGCTGATCGGGTATGCCCGCACCGAGGACGCACCGGATTTCGACCAGAGAGTCTGTGAGTGCCGTCCACCGAATTGTGGAAAGCGTTTTGAGTTATCCACATATTCGCATCCGTGTTCGAATAAGGCTTGCTTTCGTGGGATTATTGAGGCATGGAAAACGACACGCTGATCCCGGCTGGCGAGGCACTCGCCGAGATCGAGCGTCTCCTTGACCGGGTCGATTCCCGCCGTTCTGGGGTAGATGCGAAGTTGCGTTTGGACTGGGTGCGGCAGGCGCGACGAGTGAACACTCGGGTGGGAGCGTTAGCGAGTGTGCTGATCGGTGAAGCCGATCGGGCTCAGGCAGCTGAACGCACCAGCGGCACGCCTTTGTCGTCTTGGCTGGGCATGGGTGAGACCCTTTCTCGCCGCGAGGCCGGCGGCGCGATAGCCCAAGGTAAGACCCTTCAAGCGCATCCCGGAGTCGGTGAGGCGGCAGTCGCCGGACGGGTCGGTGCCGGCCAAGTTCGTGCCATCACCAAAGTTCTCGATGGATTAGCACCCCAGCTAGACCCCAACCAGCAAACAGCCGCCGAACAGGTAATGGTCGAGTTGGCTGGGCATCTGGATGCCGAACAGTTGGCCAAAGCAGCCGGAACGGTACTAGCCCAGGTGGCACCCGAAACCGCCAACGAACTACTCGAAACCCGCCTCCAACGCGACGCCGAGACCGCGCAACGGGCACGCTCACTGCGGTTCTTTCGCGAAGGCGCTTCCGTGCGCTTCGATGGCTCGCTGCCCCGGCTGGAGGCCGAGACCTGGATCGCTCAACTCGACGCCCACAGCGAAGCGTTGCGACGCACCGCCATCGAGGCACGCGACCCCGCCTCAGAACTGGCTACCGCCGAACAGCGACGCGCCGACGCTCTGATCGCCACCATCCAGGCGGCAGCGAACAGCACTCCGGCACCAGGAGTGGGCACCGCCCGGGTGATTGTGAAACTCGACTACCAGCAGTTGCGTAGCCAAGCCGCTGCGGCCGGCGTAATCGGTGACGATCAGCCCCTATCTGCTGGTGAACTACGCCGTGCCTGTTGCGACGCTGAAGTGATCCCGGCGGTATTGGGAGGCGCCAGCGAAGTTCTTGATGTTGGCCGCGCAGCCAGACTGGTTACTGCACCTATTCGGACCGCCCTGATCGCCCGCGATGGAGGCTGCTGCTTTCCCGGCTGCCACGTCCAACCAACCCAATGCGAAGCCCATCACATTCAGCCCTGGTGGGCTGGCGGCCCTACGTCGATCAACAATTTGGCGCTTTTGTGTCATCACCATCACGGTTTGGTCGAGCCAGCAAGGTACGGACTGCGCGATCAATGGCAAGTGGAGATAGCCGGTGACGGGTTGCCGCAATTCATCCCGCCAGCTCGGTATGACCGGGAACGAAAGCCCCTCCGCCACCAGCGCCACCCTGAAACTCCACCGCACCCATGGAAAGGCAATTCCGGGGGCGAGAGTCTTGCAGCTGCCCAAACCAGGGTGAAACAGGTTGGTGCTGGTCGCTACTGAACAGCGCGCTGGGGTGCCAACCCTACAGCGCCGTGGTGTCAACCCAACGACACTCTGGGGTCCTTGCGGGCCAACGCCCCTGTGCCCCAGCGCGAATTGGCGCTGCCGCCAAGCTGAGCACCGTTGTCCCGTCGAGCACCGTGATCCCAGCGAGCACCATGGTCCGGTCGAGCACCATGGCCCCGCTGAGCGCTCGATCCAGCTGCCCCCGCAGTCGCCAGGAAGGGCTGGCGACTGCGGGTCCGAGCCGCTAGGTGAGCTTCTCGAAAACCATCGTGGCCTGAACACGGTCGCCGCCGCTGAAACCGGTGCTGCCCGATGACGCGGTGGTGATCGTGTGCAAGCGATATCCCATCGAAGCCTGCGCGTTGATCGCTCGTTCCAACTCGGTCAGGTTTCCCGAACCATTTCCCAAGAATTTCTCTTTGAGCACCACCTGAAGCACAACGTAGCTAGCACCCTGTGCCGCGGGACGAGGCTGTCCCCCCGCAACGGCTTCGGCCGCAATCCTGTCGACCAACGCCCCTGGACTACTCGGGGCGGGGGCCGGCGGCTGCACCTTGTCGGTCCAAACGCGTCCATCCCACCAGCGCATGGTGCCGGTTCCGTCGTTATACCAACCCGCCTGTGTGTCAGCCACAGCTACCCCTGTTCCTCGGTGCACATCGTTGGGCCGTTAACGCCCAAAACCTTTGATTCGTCAGCGCGAATATTAGCCAGAAACGTGCGCTCGCTTCGCGGGTGGCATCACCAGCACCGGGTTGGGCCGGGACCTTCATCGCAGCGCGCGTTATTTCCTCGGCGGGAGTCCCAATAGTCGATCAACTCCACCGTTAGCGTGGGCACGCTCTACTGCGTCGCCTTCTGCAAAGCCGACAGTAGAACCGTTAACGACCCCTCGTCGCGAGGAATGTCTGACACCTGGCCGTCCCCAACCTCCACCACTCGGACTGCACCGTCAGAGCGCAACGACAGATCAACAGTCACAAATCGCGACTGCAGAGTGTTGACGGCCTCGCCAAGGAAGCCGAGATCTGTGTAGACGTCATCAACGGCCTCGTTCGGGGTATCGGGATGGGGAGTATTGAGAACATGCTTTCCCTCAACCCACCACGAACGCACCTCGGTGCCGACAAAGTTCTCGAATCGCCGCAGGACGTACCCGCCAGAAACAGCGCCTCGTAATTCGGTGAACTGCGCAGCGACCCGCCGTGCGTGTGCCCGCTCACCAATGTCTGGAATGAAACAGGCTTCATTCCAGTAATGCTTCATCGACTTGGTGAAGTCTTTGAGGATCACCGGCCCCTGTGCGAAGTACCCTTCGACCTCCTCGAAGGTCGCTGCATAGGCAGACTCGGGGGTGAAGTCCTCGAAAGCTGAATACCACCCCGGAAGCTGATGAGCCTCCCGGTACGCAGCGGAGGAGGTCAAGAGATCTAGCCCCGCACTCAGCAGCTTCTCTTCAAACTTGAGGTAATTCGATGGCTCAATCATCCAGCCGCGATAGACAACCTTCTGCGATGAACCGGCGTTGCGGATCGCGTCGACCGAAGCGTCCGGGTTGCCAGCCTCAATCTCATCGTGGCTGATCAGCGCAGTACTCAGCCCCAATTCGCGAGCTACCGAACGCTCAACGGCGAACACCGGGTCGATCCGGCGCTCAAAAACCGGATCCGAAGGGAAAACCAGCATGCGGGGCTCCTCTCGGCTTCACCAGGAAAGATACCCGTCCTAGATCCCACTGAGCAGGTCATGGATCGTGGGCGGCACCAATCCCCAGGCGTCCAGACCGGCATGGAGTTGGACGGTGCCGCGCGCGGAGGTCGACACCCGCTGCGCCGAATGGGTGTGCCCGTGAATCAGCGGCTTGCCAAGATCGCGCAGCCGCCACTGCTCAAAGCGGTCCTCACCACGCCCCTCGGTGTCGCCGTCGTAAGGAAAGTGGCAGATCAGCAGACCCACTCCTTGGTGCGAGATCTTCGCGGCAAGCTGCACCGAAGCGAACACCTCCCGGTAAGCGGACAGGTACTTGTAGGAACTGCTGTTCGCCGGGAACCCCCGGTCATGGTTACCGAGCACCAAATGGTGAGTGCCCGGAATTGCCGCGAACGCCTTGATTCGCCCTTGCCAGCCGTCGAAAGCCTCATCGCCGGTATGCCACCAGATCGTGTCTGGTCGAGCAACGCGTGCCATATTGCTCAAGATCTGATGGTCGTGGTCTTCCACCGCGGCAAAACCGCGCAGTCCAGCGACGAGTCGATGCCCCAAGTGAGCATCACCCACAAATCGAATCTCGCCCATGGTTGTCTGCTGACCTGCTGTGGCAGGTCAGCCCAAGGCCCACGGCGTGTCGTCGTTCTCGCGGATCCGCTGCGCTTCTCTTGACTCAGCGAGGTCCCCGTCCTTGGCAACGGTGACTGACTGCCACCTGTGCAGCGCCGCACCATCAACAGCGCTCAAAAACCGCCACAATCCCACCAGGAAAAGAAATGAACCGAGCAAGGCAGCAATCGCGGCAAGCAAGGCCATAATCACGGTGAGCGAGGTCATTATCGCCAGCCACCAAAGAAAACCTGCAACGGTGGAGCACAGGATTCCAGTGATTACCAGCGCTGCCGACGGGCGCGGTTCCTGATACAACATATTTCCTCCTTATCGATGTCTGAAGGCTAGGGCAACGGTTTGGCGCGCGTCGCCGCGACCACCCACCAAGCCAGCCCGCAGCAGGTCTTGCGCCGAACGAGGGTGCGCCGCTGACGCAACCTGGTTGGGGCACTTAGCCTGCCCGGAGTCGTTCGCCGCGCTGCACATCTTGGCGTCGACCAACTAGGTTGTCGGCGTGGCAGCTTGGGATTCAGACGCAGACCAGCTGGTCGACTACCAAATGGTGCACAGCAGCTTCGTAACCCTGTTTTGGCGCAAGTCAATACTCGAGGAGACCCTCGGCTGGTTAACCCAACACGGCTATGACGTCGTTATCGTCGATACCCGCAGTTGGACCTCCACCGACAACATGTTCGATGCTGTTGCGCAGGCACTCGACTTTCCGGCCTACTTCGGACGCAATCTGGACGCCCTTAACGACTGCCTAAGCGATGTTGCCGCTGGCAGGTACGGCTGGCGATCACACAGCACCGGACTGGTTCTCGTTCTGCACGGCTTCGACACTTTCGCGAACATCGACCACCGCGCCGCCCAACACCTGCTCGATATCTTCGCCACCCAAGCCCGAACTGCGGCGCTTCTTGGCAACCGGCTGATCTGCCTAGTCCAGTCCGACGACCCGAGCCTCGCTTTCGAACCGGTGGGCGCTCAACCGGTCTGTTGGAACCCGGCAGAATGGTCAGACTCGAAGCGCTCCAGCTAAGACACTGGCAACCAGAGGCGGCTGGCTGTTGCCGTGACCCTCGGTTTCTGGCTTTGGGTTCACTTTGCTTCCCCTTTGGCTGCCTTCAGGCGTGGTTCCACACCTTGACCGAAGACAGCACCAACAGACCGGCCAGCATCGGCACCAAGATGATCGCGGGCACCACCCCCAGCAGCAACCCACCAATGGCAACGCCAAGGATCGAACCCAGTCCCATCGAGATCACGAACCCGGAGTTCTCCCGCAACACCACAAACGACCGATCCCGGCTGTAGCGGGCGAAGGCCACCAGCATGGTGGGCAAGGACACCGCCAGCGACAATGATCCGGCCACTTTGATGTCGATCCCGAACAGCAGCACAATCGCAGGGATCAACAACTCGCCGCCGGCCACGCCCATCAGCGCAGCCACCACCCCAATGACCACCCCGGCAGCGACTCCAACCACCACCTGAAACAGGCCGGTCAGTCCCAGAGGTGTCACCCCACCCAAATGCGACCACACCAGCAATGCGGCGATCAGCACCATCAGCACCGCTAACACCCGATACAGATTGCGGGACGCCAGCCTGGTTGCCCACGTTGCCCCCAGCCAGGCGCCGATCAACGAACCCGCTAGCAGATTCACGATCACCGGCCAGTTGGGCGCAACACTTTCAAAGGGCACCCCCAGCAGCCGAGCGGGCAAGGCCGCCACCACAACGATGAGGCTCAACGCCTTGTTCATGATCACCGCTTGCAAAGCTGCGAATCCAAAGACCGAAACCAACAGCGGTAATCGGAACTCGGCTCCACCCAACCCGATCATGCCGCCCAGAACGCCAACCAGCGCGCCAAGAACAGCCGCCATCGCGAGCCTGTTTCGATCAGAGCCGAAGCCAGGTTCGGAGCGCAGCTGTAGCGTGCGCGAAGCATTGGCGTGAGCAAGCATGTGCCGGAGCCTAACCGGCGCACGGTGACGAACCGGGCCGTCCAGCCGAAGTCACAAACCTGCAACACCAACAAAGCTCACCCCCGCCATTTCGTGGACCGAATATGCGAAACCCTCATTTCTTGAATCGGCAATTGCCTGCGACCATTCAGATTAGATTTGCCAGCGTGAGCACCCCCAAAGGCCACCAGGCACGGAGCAAGACTCGGCGTCGACGAAAATTGAGCCCACAAGCTCAGTTGGCGCGGATCCTGCTCATCGGCGCGGTTGTGGTCGCGATCGGCGCCAGCGCAGCCTGGGGAGTTCCGCGCATCATGGCGCAATGGCAGTGCCGAGCAACTGACGCCGCTGCGATCGCCCCAACGAATGGCGTCCTGTTTGGCGTGAACCTCGATTGGTCTGCCGAAACCTTGGCGCAATACCAACAGAATCTTGGGCACGCTCCGGCGGTAGCCGCCCAGTTCACCACCTTCCCTTACGACGACGAATCCTGGAGCTGGATCACCCAGGCAGCGGCTCAGACCAAAACGGCTGGCGGCGTCCTACTGCTGACACTTGAACCTGAAGATGGCCTAGACGCGGTTGATGATCAGGCCGTGAGCCGCCTGACCAGAGATTTGCGCGCCATCAACGATCAGGGCACTCCGATCGTGTTGCGCTTTGCTCACGAAATGAATGGTTCTTGGTATCCGTGGAGCCAACAACCAACCAAGTACATCCAGACCTTCCGCAAGATTGCCGCGGCCGTCCATCAGAACGCACCGGGGACGGCGATGCTGTGGGCGCCCAACTATGGCGGCGGCTATCCCTTTGTCGGTGGCAAATACATGGCAGTGCGCGGGACGAGTGACTTCAAACTTCTTGATACCAATCACGACGGCGTCTTGAACATGAAGGACGACCCCTACCTGCCCTATTACCCCGGCGATGACGCCGTGGACTGGGTGGGCATGTCGCTCTATCACTGGGGCAACCACTATCCGTGGGGAGCCAACGTCATTCCCGAAGAAGGCAAGCTCGCCGCCATGCTCACCGGCACCTATTCGGGCTCCATCGGAAACGAAACTGCCGTACCCGACTTTTACCAGGTCTACGGCACCGAGCATCAACGCCCCGTGGCCATCACCGAGACCGCCGCGCTCTACGCCCCTGGTCACGGCGGGGCGAGCGAGTTGGCCATCAAACAGGCCTGGTGGCGTCAGGTGTTCGCCAGTGACACTCAAACCAGATTCCCGATGCTGAAGATGATCAACTGGTTCGAATGGAACAAATACGAGGTGGAGGTGCGCGGCATTGTCGACTGGCGCGCACTCGCTCCCGCCACTCAGGCTGCCTTCGTCGCAGACCTACCGTCCTGGCTGAAGTACGGCGGGGACATCCAAGCCTGCACCTGGGGATTTAGCTGATCGCGGAGCGAGGTTCAGCCATCGTGGTGAAGGCAAGCCGAGGGGCAACAATCCGAGCGACGGCAGAAAGGCCTGCGGGCCGACGCTTTCACGCCAGCCCGCAGGATTGATTCAGGTAGTTCAACTAGCCAACTCAGAGCCGGTGAAGAGCAGCGGCGAAGGCATGAGCGTGGGCGCCCTCTTCGCGGCCGATCGTCCAGAACATCCGAGCCGCGGCCCGATCGCCCGCTGCGGCAGCTTCACGGGAGAAGGTCGGGTACATGGTCTTCGTCTCGTAAGTCTCCCCAGCAATCGCGGTCTTCAGATTGGTGCGGTTGCTACCGACTAGACCAGCCAGGACGGCTTCGCCAGCAAAGTGCTCGGTCAACTCAACCCTGGCAGTGCCCCGGAAGAGCTTGGCGATGGCCGGATGCCCGGTCTTGGCTGCATGATCGGCGTACAGGTTGTATTTCGCCTGGGCGAAGGCCTCACCGTGCATGGCCGCCAGCAAGTTGACTTGGGTCTGGCCCGAGCAAGCCGGGCTGCTGGCCATGATGGTCACCGGATCCACCACCTGGGGAGCTGGCACGGTGACGCTCGCATCACTCAAGGACGCCAACGCCGTCTTATAAGCGGCGGCGTGCACTGCTTCGTCCGCGGCGATTTCAGTGAACAGGTCAGCAGCCACCGTGCAGCCCTCGGCTGTTGCCTGAGCAGCAAAGCCGGGGTACATGGTGGTTGCCTCATCGGTTTCACCGGTGATGGCATCGGTCAGGTTTGCTTGGTCGCTGCCCACTAAACCGGCAACTTTGGCTTCTTCAGCGAAGTGGTCGCTGAGCTCCACCTTGGCGGTGCGGGTGAACAGGCGAGCGACCGAGGACTTGCCCGTGCGAGCAGCCTGGCCGGCGAAGGCGCTGTATTTCGCGTACGCGAACGCCTCTCCGTTCATGGCGGTCAGCGCGTTCGCTTTGGTTGAGGCGGCAACAGTTGGTTCGCCTGACGTGGGATGGCCCGAGGCCGACGCTGCTGCGACCGGGGCGACCATGACTGCGATCACACCGACCGCGGTAGCGGTGAGTCTCCATTTCAACATCTGTATATCTCCTCTTGCGATGGGGTGGTTCGGCGAGGCATCTACAAACCCCCGGGACTGGCAACTTCTTCGATGCCACGCGGGTAAAACGGAGTGTCACGTTGCGCTGCTGCCCGGGGGAAATGACTCCGCACGCCCTCGACACTACCTATTTTCAGCATTCCCGCTAGGGCCCACCGATGGCGTATTTCCGGTTGTGCGCTCAATACTGGGCTCCTGATTAGAGGATTCTCATAATCACCCCAATTCTCATGAGAGCAATTGCTGAGAATGCGAGATCGACTATTAGGGCAGCCTTTCCTTACCGGTGCAGGGAACCAGCTGGCCTCGGTCACGGTGGGCTTGCGCGAGCTGCCGCCGAAGCGCGTCGGCGGGAGAGCTCAGCCGATCTCGGGGCGAGTGAGTCTGAACAGTCGCCAGCCCACCATCACGAACCAGGCGGGCAGCAGCAGGCCGTAGATCATGTAGGCGGCGCCGATCATCGGACGAAAGGCCTCGCTCGCGATCCCGAGGACGCCGATCACCACCCCGATGATGGCCAGCCCGTTGCCGAAACCCCCCTTGCGCATGATCGAGGACAGGACGAGAATCCCGGCCGCTGTCAGAATCCCGGCCCACGACACGGCATTGGTGGCCGCAATCAGGGCGTCCGCAGAACTCACCAAGCTCGCCCGGTGGGTGTCGGTGGCGGCAGCGGCGAAAGCGTCACTCAACACGACCAGCCCGCCATGTAGTGACTGGGGGCTACTCCCCAACGCCAAGGCGATGGTTTCCGAAGCAATCCCGAACAGGCCGCCGATCAACGCCATGCTCTTGTTCACATTCCGCAGAGCCACCGCGACCGCCGCGAAGACCACCAGAGCCGGAACTCCTAGGCCAACAAAACACACCAGCTCCACCAGATAAACAGCCTTGTTCGCTGCGATATAGATCAGCAGCTCACGCCCCTGCGCAGGAGGCACCGGCGCCACGAAAATCAGGGTCACCGGAAGCACCACCAACACGGCATACACCAACGCCGACACCGCTGCGGCTAGGTATAAAGGTCTCCACGAAGAATCGGAACCTGCCGAATCAAGACCTGCCACCGTCTCACCAATTCGTTTCTCCATAAGCGCCACAGTTGCACATTCGGCGGCAGACAGTGCCGAAACCGGGCGCCTATTCCGTGAACTCGCGTCAGATATCTCACTGCAGATTTCGCCGGAATCGCCGGTGAGTGTTTAGACCCGTTGGTGATCTGGTATCCGTCGGGGTCGGCAAAGGTGAAGGTTCGCCCGAAGGGGCCTTCCACCGGGTCGGCGGTGATCGTGGCGCCGCTGGCGAGAAGGGGGTCGAGCCGGGCCCGCCAGGAGGCGCGTGGCTACTGCGGAAATCAGCTCAGAGAGTGACGACCAGCTTGCCGCGCACGTGCCCGCCTTCGAGTTCGGCATAGGCGGCCACAGCCTGCTCGAACGGGTAGACCCCAGCCAGATTGACTCGGAGCTTTCCGTCCGCAACGAGAGTGGCTAGCTCCGCTAGATCGTCATGGTCGGGACGCACCCAGACGTAGTGGCCGCCCAGAGCGGCAGCCCGGCTATCGGCAACTGAGGCCACACTGCCACCGGGAATCAGCAGCTCAGGGACGGTATCCATCGCCTGGCCGCCGACGTAATCCAAGATCACGTCGAAGCCTTCCGGTACCAGTGCCCGGGCCTGCTCAACGAGCTGCTCGCCATACAGGATCGGCTCAGCACCTAGGGATCGGACGTAGTCGTGATTCGACGCCCCGGCGGTGCCGATGACTCGAGCCCCGGCGAGCACCGCAAGCTGGGTAGCGAAAGATCCCACCCCGCCAGCAGCCGCGTGGATCAATACCGTTTGGCCAGCCTTCACGCCTGCCCGACGGACGCTCTGCAGCGCGGTCAACCCGGCCAAGGGCAGCGCAGCGGCGTCCTCGAACGAGACTGTGGCCGGTTTGTGCGCCGCGGTGCGCACCGGAACAGAGACGAGTTCGGCCAGCGTCCCGCCGCCCACGACATCCTTGCGGGCATAGGCCAACACTTCATCCCCCACGGCGTACTCGGGGGTATCCAAGCCGGTGGCGACCACCACCCCAGCCACGTCCCAGCCAGGAACCACCGGAAAGGTGGTGTCCATCAGGGCGGCCAGGTAGCCCTGGCGAACCTTGTAGTCCACCGGGTTGATGCCCGCTGCGACAACCTTCACGACCAGCGAGTCGGGCCCGAGATGGGGGTCGGGGAGCTCGCCGAACTGAAACTTCTCCCGGCCGCCGAATGCGTCATAGAACAGTGCTTTCACACTCCGAACAACCGGGGCGCAGGGTAGTCCTATTCCGGAATCGTTCAGTTGCTGGGGTGACGGACACGCCATCGGTATCGCCCTTCAAAGCCACGCCACTTACGTGAGCACCATTCAAAGCGCACTCTCGACTTCAAAGAAGCTACTGGTCGGGACGTCGGATTCACTCGATAGCGCCGCAAAACGCTACGACAAGAGTGATGACGACTCCGCAGTCACGCTCACGGACCTGTTTCGGGATCTCGACCCGACTGTCAGCACACCCGCGATCACCCCAGGGGCTGAAAAGTCAGGCAACGGTCTAGCCGTGCCGTCGACCCTGTTGAAAGACCCGGAGTCGGCGCTATCTGATCCCACCTTCGACATTATCTGGAAGATCCTGTCCTGGCCCGACTACCTGTCACTGTCCTTCTGGGGACGCCAGATCATCAATCGCATAGTGCAGTTCATCGCGCCAGAGATAGGCGGGGGCGACATCTTCGAATACTTGAGCCAACAAATCGGCGGCGACTGGGACAAGATCGCACTGTCCGCAGATGCTTTCGAACAGCTTGGCAAGTATTACGTGGGTCTGTCTGAATGTGTCAGCGACACCAGCATTGACCTGTTCGCCGGATGGCAGTCTGGGGCAGGTGCCGAAGCCGCTGGAGCGTTCTTCGGCGAACTGAGGAGCGCCTTCGCCGGCCAAGAATCCGTCTTTAGCGAACTGAACACCAAATACACCGATGCGGCTTGGGCGGCCTATCACGCTTGTAGCGCTCTTCTGTCTGCGCTAGACGCTGCAGTGGACGCCATAATCGCCGCGATATCAGGTGGCGAGACTTTGGTGACCCTTCTCGCGTCGCTGGTCGACTTCGGGACGACCCTTCCGGCTGCAGTCATCGAAGCTGTGGTTACGGTCGTTGAAGCGTTTTCGGCGGCGTGGGGTTGGATGATGTTCGGGGTCTCCGGCATCGTCAGCGCTGGAGCCCTGCTCGGCGCGGCGACCACAGAGATTGAGTTCATTCCACTACCGGAGGCCTGACATGCCTAATCCAGACATTTCACCGATTCTCGCCCAAATTGGCGGGGATGATTACCTCAAGACATTAAAGGCCCGGCTCACTGAACTTGCCGACCAGACTGATGACCCCGCCTATGCCAGCCGGCTCCGGGAAGTTGCCAATGGCACCCGGCCGCTGCGCACCCTGGCGATGGATCCGGCTTGGAACAAACAGTTCAAAGCCGCGATGTCGGTGACTCCGGTAGTTCCCGAGCTGGATCCTGACCAACGTGCAGCGTTCGGACGCCGAGTCGAAGAACTTCGACAGCACAGTCGTGTCCCAACCAATCCGGAAGAAGCTGGCTCTTTTGTCCGCGAGGTACTGCAGCGCGCCGAACGCACCCGCCAAATCAACCGACAGGACGAACTCGCCGGCTGGGATCACATCCCCGATGAACCATCCTCCAACGCGACCGGATCCTAGATAGCCATGACTACATCAGACACTCTCGTCGTCGGTTTTAGTGACAAAGCCCAAGAGCAATTTCGCTCCGTCCTGCTTCCGCTGACCCGCACCAGATCGAAAGCACTCATTGCCCTGGCCGCGATTTCTACCGTCATGATCCTCCTGCCATATCTGACGGTGATGATGCTCGCCGGGTTCAGCCCGCGAAGCCTTGTCCTACTTGCTCTGCTCGTATTTCCGGCAGCAATGCTGACTCTCGCAATACGGAGGCTTCGCAAACCACCCGTCCTGACCCCACCGGCACTCACCATCACTCCAACGCAGGTGGTGTTTGAAAAACGCGAGTCTCCTGGCCTCCTTCCCATCACTCGCCCCGCAGCGGCATGGGCCCTCACCGACACCCAAGTCCAGATCATTCCGGCAAACAGACTCCTACCGGCCCGACTCGAGTTCAAGTGCACCAGCGGGCAACGCCAACGCGCTCACTCCTTTGGCATCGAGATGCTCGACACTCCAGTGGCATTGATCGTCGCGGCCGTTGAACGAACTGATCAGCACCCACTCCAAAACTGATCGCAGACCGCAGGCCTTCTCGTCATGACGCAAATGAGACCGTCCCTGCCGCGACCTTCCGCACCGACCGGTATTGACTATCGGTTCAGACGCTGGCGCCGGGGTGCCCCAACTGCCGCCAGGCCTCATAGACCGCAACCGCTGCAGCATTGGAGAGATTCAGCGAGCGCATTCCCGGACGCATCGGTATGCGCACCTGCGCGGTGACGCGTTCATCAGCCAACACCTCGGCGGAAAGCCCGGTGGCTTCGGGGCCGAACAACAGCACATCGCCGCTTTGGTAGGCGATGTCGGTGTAAAGCGTCTGTGCGTGAGCACTGAAGGCAAACACCCGGGCCGGAAGCAGGGCGGCGTAGGCATCGTCCAAGGAATCGTGAATGAAGGTTGCCGCACTGTCGCGGTAGTCCAGGCCCGCGCGACGCAGTTTGGCGTCGTCCATGTCGAACCCCAAAGGACGCGCCAAATGCAACTCGGCGCCACTCACCGCGGCCAGCCGCATCGCAGCGCCGGCATTGTTGGGAATCTGCGGGGTGCAAAACAAGATGCGCAAACCAGAAGTCACGTCGGCCATCTTGTCACCGCTCCCCCGGGCCGCCAGCCACGTCAGTCGACTTCGGGCGAGTCCAAGGCGTAACGGCTGCTGTATTCACGCGGTGTCTGATCAATCGGGTCGGTGAAGGCCAACCGGCGGGCGACCAACTGCAGCGGTGTGGTGAAGTCGTCGCCAGCCACGTCCAACACGGTTGGGTAAAGCGAATCGCCAACGATCGGCAACCCCAACCCGGACAGGTGCACCCGCAGTTGGTGGGTCTTTCCAGTGGCAGGGGTGAGGCGGTAGCGCGCGTGTTGGCCGCGAATCTCGATCAACTCGATCAGAGTCTCGGCGTTCGGCTCACCGCCGACCACTTCGGCCTGAAGGCTGCCGCGGCGCTTTTCGATGCGGTTGATCACCCGGCGCGGAAACTCCACGGAGGGGTCGTAGGGTGCCAGCGCCTCATAAGTCTTTTGCGCCTGTTGGGTCTGAAAAAGGTTGGCGTAGGCGCCGCGATCTTCTCGGCGCACCGTGAGCAATAGGACGCCAGCGGTCAGCCGATCCAGTCGATGCGCTGGCTGAAGCTCAGGCAGCTCCAGCGATTCACGCAACCGCACCAGCACCGTTTCGCGCACGTGTACCCCGCGCGGCATCGTGGCCAAGAAGTGCGGTTTGTCGACCACCACAATGCGTTCATCGGCGTGCAGCACCTCAACCTCGAAGGGCACCGCCGCCTCAGGGGCCAGCTCGCGATGAAACCAGAGAAACGCATTCGGGCGGTAGAGCTCTGCGCCGATCCACGGGCGTCCGGCCTGATCAACGAACTCTCCCGCGCTCAACATTTCAGCAACCGGCACCTCTGGTGGCAGCCGATCGAGCAGGAAGTCGCCCATCGTCACCCAACGCGCCGCGCCGGGAACGTTGTCGGGCGTGCGCAGCCAGGCCGCGTCCAACCCAAAACGCCGAGGCAGTGGCGAACGAGGCGGCATCACGCCACCTGCTCAGGCTTGGAAGAGTTCACAGGCATCAGCGTACGGATCCCCTGCCTGAGCCTCCCCCAAGTGTGGATGGCCCAAGTCTTCACCCAGATTCTGAAGACCGCACGATTCAGAGTTCGGCGGCCAATCTAGGTGAACATTCGGTTCACGATGGGGCCAGTGAAGCCGCGGCCGATCGCGCCGGTGAACTGTCTGCTGAGATCAGCGCCCGCCAAGTTGCGATCGTCGCCTCGGGCTTGCCGAGCTTGGTTCGCAGCCCATCAATGGCAGCCAACCGACGGGTTCCGGCCTCAGCTTCAGCGCGAGCCTTCGCCTTCTTTTCGCTGTCACCGTCGGATGCTTGGTAGAAGAACTTGCTGCCCCAGGTTTCGGCGAAGTAGTCATAACTGGTGTAGTAGTAGCTGCACTTGCTGGCGCCATTCACTGGTACGCAGTCGCCGTCAGCCTGCACTTTGATCATGCCTGAGCGGGAGTCGCTGATCGCCTTCCAGGCGTCCTGAGCCTTATCGGCCCAAAGGGCGGCGTCCAGACTCAGCTCCACCTGCCAATGTGGTGCCCCAGTGACAGCGAACAGTTCCTGAAGGAACGCCAGCTGCATACTGGCGCCAATCAAGAACTCTCCCAGGGCCAGCTTGGCGACTTGGGGGTCCATCAACTTGGAGAGATAGTGATAGAACGTGGCCTGATTGAAGTTCATCTCATCAGCCAGATCTCTGGGGTCAGGCGGCGGCACTGACCGCTTGAACGGCAAGTAATGGTTGTTGTTCCAGATCTGGGCGGCAACGAACTCATCAGATATCTCGCGGATCATGTGGGCGTCCAATTCCTGGGCCACAATCTTGCGGATTTCGTCGTACACCTCCCCGAAGTAGTCCGGAACCGAACTGCCCATCACCTTCTCGATCGCAAACGAGGCGAGCTCCTCAAGCAAGGCCTTGGCAATGTCGAGAGCAATCTCTTCGATACCAAAACCCACCGGTTCGATCGGTGCCGTCTGCACACCTTCTGACCCCACGGCGTCCTCGACTACCGGGAGCGGCCGCAGCGGATCCTTCTGGTCGGGAGCAACTTCAAACTCGTCGAAGAAGCAGTAGATGACCGCCTGATTGGTGGTTCGGCGCAACACCGGGACGCCCTGGGCGGCGTGCCCCCAAGGGGAAGTCAGGTAAGAGAAGGAATCCTCCTCGATCGTCTCCGCTTCGGCCAGCGGCAGAAACCGATCGGCCATCTTGGTGGCGCATTTGATCCGCCGTTTGAGGTCGCTCTTCTGCACCGAGGACAACTTTGGCCAGTCCGCAGCTTCGGCGACCAGCGGCGCCTCGTTCAGCACCTCAGTGGCCGTTGCCCAATGCGCGGCTCGCGGCAGACACTGCGGAGAGTGCGCCAGCTTCTGGTTGATGTAGTCGACTTTCGCATCAAACGAGTCCGCGAAAATTTGGAAAAATTGGACGTCCATCGAGCCTCCCAATATGAAGCGACACCCGGCGGGGTTACCAGGCGAAACAGCACCATTCGGGGATGCGGCGCGAATGGGCTGTAGACCGACCCTATGTTCAAAGCAACGCTGCAGGCCAATGCGCGCTGGCGAAATTGAGTTGGGCGTGCGAGCACAATCTCGGGCCCAAGTAATTCTGCGGGTCAGTGTGGGACTGTGTCGTAATACCGCTCCGCGCTCAACCAAAGCGGCCGGTTATGCCTTCGCTGCGGACAGGCTGAGCTGAACGGCCAGCACGTGTTTGCAGGCGCCCCGTCCGCCGGTGTTGCGCAAATACCACGCACAGGTGCAGCTTGCGCCTTGGGCCAGTTCGCTCCTCGGCGCCGCGGGGTCGAGCCGCACCAAATAGTCCCCATCGCCGGAGTGCACCCGCCAGGTGTTGACCAACCCAGCTTCAGCCTGGACGGCACCGACGACCGCCAGTTTGCGAGCTGCCACCAGTCGCGGATTGTCTTTGGCCACCCGATCAGGATCATCGGGGAGTTCGCGATGAAAGTAGGCCTGATCGTGGGCATCCCAACCCACCCGGCCAGAAGATGCCAGCACCGCCAAACCGGCTCGAACCCGCTCGGGGCTGAGCGCGGCATCGCGGGCCAGAGCGTCCACATCAATCACCGGTTCGAAGGCCAACAGTGCCGAAATCAGGTCAGCGTCTTCGGCAACTGAGTCGCTAGCCAAGGACGCCAGCAGCGACCCTTCACCTGAATAGCCGCGGAATGCCTCGGCGGTCAGCCCCAACACCAGTCTGGCGCCGGGCAGTTCAACGCTGACCAGCAGCGCACCGGCTGATCCGTCGGCGGGGGCATAGAAGGTGATCGACTTCACCTGCGGCAAGACCCGTTTGATCGCGCTGAGCCGGTGCAATCCGGCGATGAACACCGAGCCTGGGGTTTGCCGGACGGCCAACTTCACTCCGCTGCGCGAGCGGGTCAGCCAGCCACTGCGGGTGGCGCTGGTAGGCGCTGGCAAAGTAGCAATGAAGCTGCGCGCTTCGGCGGTGTTCAGGGTTAGCACCGGGGCCAACTCTCGGTGCAATTCGACCGCGTTACCCAGCGCCCGCACCCAGCGGTCAGGCATTTCAACCCGACGCTCGGTAGTGGTGCGCTCCAAGGTGGCCACCGAAAGCCCGTCCAAACCGACGTCGAGATGCAACAACTCATTGCGGCCAACCGCGGTCAGTGCCGCGCGCATTTCGGCACCCAAGTCGACGTTGGTGGTGCCATGTCCGATCTCGCCACCGTCGAAACCCTGACCGAGCAGATCCAGCCGGGCGTAGACGCCGTTGCAGGCCGAAAAGCACTCGGCGCGCAGGCGATCTCCGTTAGCGGTGAGAATCGGATCGCGCGTGGTGCTGGGCGAAAATTGAAAGTAACGAGTGGCGGTGATGTCGGCCAGCGTCACCAGACCCCTAGCCAACACCAGCGGGTTGGTGGCAAACCCGTGAAAGAAGCTGGGCGAGTTCACCAGCCCCGACGGGGTCAGCGCCGGGGCCAGTGCGAATTCCAGACCGCCTTGCGAAAGCAGCGACTCGCCAACAAAGGTTCTCGACACGCGCTGATTGTGGCATGCGTCAGGTGTTGGCAGAAGTCAACCGCCTTTCAGGCTGCGTCAGGTTCTTGATTGCAGCCTGCTAGCCAGCGGTGATTTGCCCCACCGTGCCGGTCAGCTCTTCCGTCCGGTGACCAGCTTGACTAGGAGCAGCAAAACGCAGGCGCCCACCACCGCGGTGATCAGACTGCCGAAAAGCCCAAAGCCGGCCGCACTCACCCCGAACATTCCGAGCAACCAGCCGCCGAGATAGCCACCAATGATGCCGACCACAATGTTGAGGATCAGCCCTTGTTTGTCATTCGTCTTCATGATCAGCGACGCCAGCCAACCGGCCAAGCCACCAATCACGATCCAGGCCAAAAAGCCCATCCGAACTCTCCCTTCACTAGG
This sequence comes from Propionibacteriaceae bacterium UBA5174, assembly GCA_002413345.1. Taxonomy (GTDB): domain Bacteria; phylum Actinomycetota; class Actinomycetes; order Propionibacteriales; family Propionibacteriaceae; genus Propionicimonas. The sequence continues at coordinate 34,190 of DHWU01000034.1, forward strand.
CGCTTACACCACACCAGAATTGACGGTGCGGCTGCGGCGCTAATCGAGTACCGCAGTTCAACTCACGCATGGGTCCGGATTGGCGAAAGTCGCGGTACCGAAGCCCCTCGCCAACGCCGTGTCCTGACTCCTTTACTCAGACGTGCTGGTCCGGGGCCGTTTCGGGTTGCACCGACCAATCGGCAGGCTCGTCGTCGGTGTCGGCATCCGCAATCGCTTTGGTCGCTTGTACCTTGCCTGGCTGATGATGCTGCGGGGCGTACAACGTATAGACCTGCATCGGAGCGTCGCCGATGTTGGTCACGTTGTGCCAACTGCCAGCTGGCACGATCACACACCAGCCATCGGTCACCTCTTGATCGAAAGTCAGCTCGTCTTTGCTCGGGCCCATCTGGGCGCGACCCCGTCCGGCGTCCAAGCGAATGAACTGGTCAGTGTCGGGGTGTTCTTCAAGGCCAATGTCGCCGCCGACCGGAATCGACATCAAGGTGACCTGAAGGTATTTCCCACTCCACGCCACGGTGCGATAGTTCGGGTTTTCGATGGTCGCGGTCTCTAGATCGAATGCTTGGGGACGGGGACCAATATCGGGGATGCTCATGTTCGACCATAACCCGATCCGGGTCGAATTGCTTCCCAATAATCCGTCTCGGTGGAGGTCGGCGTGATCCGAGAAACCGCTCACTGGGATTTCGGGACCACAGACCCACTAATGCAGATCGGCATCGACCAGCTCGAGCTCGATCACCACGCTCGTTACCGCCGAATCGGATCCTCGGTTCCTGACCTCGAGGTGGCGACGCGGACCGGACCGGGAGGTGGGCTGACGACTGTGGCCGCAGGCTCAGTTGTTCAAGAACTCGCTCAGCCGCTGCCTCATCAACGCGAACCCTTCAGATGGGTCGGCCGAGGTGCGGCTCGAGTGCTCACATTCTGCGGTGAAGATCACCACGAGCCGGTCCAGTGCGACCAAAGCGCGCTGACCCAGTTCGGCATTGATGGCACCGGTGATCTTTGCCTGGCCGAACGCGGTGGCCACCACCACTTGATCGCTGTGTGCCATGTACGACGACCTAGGCAGTTCTCCGGCAGAACTCAGCACGGCGGCGCGAGCGTCCATTGGATCCAGTTGGCGTCCATGATCAGCGCGTTTTGCATGCGGGCATTTTTGCACGAAGGTTCTGGGAACAGACCGCGACCATCGGTAGCCTGCCAACCCACTCACACCGAGGGCAGTTCGATTCAGGCGAGATCGAGGCGAGGGACCAGAGGAACCTCGCCGATCTGGGATCCGAGCTCGATCACCGGTGGCCTCGCCCCATCCCAGATCGGTACAACTAGGGTGCCAACATGAGCTCCACCGATCTGCCAGCCGACGACCCATCCAAAGGGGCTCAGCTGCGCCGGATCGTGTTGATCGTTGCTGGTTTGAACTTTGCCTACTTTTTCGTTGAGTTCGCCGTTGCTTTGGCGGCCGGGTCGGTGTCGCTGCTGGCCGACAGTGTCGACTTTCTTGAAGACACTGCGGTCAACGTGCTGATCTTCGTCGCCTTGGGCTGGCCGATGGTTCACCGGGCGGTAATGGGCAAGGTGATGTCCTTGCTGATCCTTGGGCCAGCAGCCTTGGCTGGGTGGGAGGCGATCCAACGGTTTAGCGAACCGTCGCCGCCTCAGGTGCTGCCGCTAGTTCTAGCCTCACTCGGCGCGATCGCGATCAACGGCACCAGCGCCTGGCTACTCACTTCCGTACGTCACCATGGCGGTTCGCTGAGTCGGGCCGCGTTCCTTTCGGCCCGCAACGACGTGCTGGTGAATCTGTCGATCATCGCCATGGGCGCGGTGACGCTGTGGACCAGTTCTGGCTGGCCCGATCTGATCTTGGGCTGCTTAATCATTGGGCTGGCGCTTTTCGCCGCGCACGAAGTGTGGGAAGCCAGCGAAGAGGAGCGCCTGGCAGCCAAAGCCCTGGCCGGCGACATCGACTAGTCACAACACCCTGGCTGACACTCGATAGCTGTGATCACCATGCCTGAACGATCGGCGCGAGCCCGAGGCGTTCACTTCACGGGTCACCTCCACCACTTCACTTCCACCTGAGGCGATGGTGATCAGTTCCAATTGATCACCGGTGCGCACTAGGTAAGACGTGCCCAGTGCGGCCAGGTCGGCGATGTCAGCTGAGCCGGGAAGCAGCACGTCCAGCAGTTGCTGCCAAAGACTCAGCCGTCGGGAGCGAGTAAGCACGAAGATCTCCTCAGCGTCTGGACGCAATTCGCGAATGTTCACTTTTCGAACGACCTTTCGTAACGACGCACCAGCCACTCCGACGCCAACGAATCCAGAATGAACGAGACCACCCAGAGGACGGCGAACTCGATCACGATCTCCACACCAGGGCTGCCGATGACCGGCAACGCGTCGGCAATCCCGATCGCCCGCGCACCAACCGACAGCAGCACCATGCCGGTGGCGAAGGCGGTCGCAGCCAAGGCGTAGTGGCGCAACCGCGAGGCCAAGGCTGGACGCCCGGGATCTGTATCAAGCTCTTCGTCGGTCACCGTTCGGGGAAGGAACAGCGATTCGTCCCGGCGCGCAGCCACCGCAAAGATCGAAGGAATCAGCACCAGGAACAGGATCTGTCCACTGGCCGCCTCAACCGCACCATTGGCGATGACCAACCAGATCGCCCACACGAACACGTAAACGTAGCCAGCGATCAAAGCGAGCGCAGCCGCCCGTCCACGAATTGATGTCTGCCGTTCGTCCATCATTGCTCCTCGGTGAAGTCGAAAATGTCCGGAATGCCACAAGACAGGGCGGCGGCGATGTCCCAGGCGAGTTTCAGTGACGGGTTGTACTCGCCGCGTTCGAGGTGGCTGATCGTCTCGCGACGCACGCCAACTTTCGCGGCAAGTTCGGCCTGGGTGAGGCCTTGAGCAACTCGCCATTCCTGAATCCGGGTCACCAGCACTTGGCGGCCGTCGTGTGCGATTTACCTAACATGTGCGAAATGTATCACACCGGACTGGGCCATCGCTTCGCGCCGGTCCTTTCGATCGCCACGAGGAGGTCTAGGCTCAACCGGTGCCCATCATCGAGATCTGCGCAGCACTGGTTACCGATCCTGGCGGGCGAATGCTGCTGGTGCGCAAGGTTGGCACCACCGCTTTTATGCAGCCTGGCGGTAAGCCCGAGACTGGCGAGACTCCGGCTCAAACCACCGCCCGCGAGTTGGCCGAAGAGCTCGGCTTGCAGCTGACCTTCGATCGATTGGCGCCCCTGGGTGGCTTCGAAGATCGAGCCGCCAATGAGCCCGACCATCGGGTTATCGGGCACGCCTTCCGCGTCCGGCTAACTGAGAGCGAAGCCGCCGCAGCTCAGGCCGCCGCCGAGATCGCCGAGGCCCGTTGGGTGAGCACCACTGAAGCATTTGAGTTGGAGCTGGCGCCACTCACCCGGAGCTTCTTCATTCCACTATTGGACGCCGAGCTCGCCTGAACGCTGGTCAAGTCTCCCGGCGGACACCATCTGACCGGACCGGGATTGCTGAGCGCCACCGCTGGAGCCGCCACCCTCAGTGGTGGAATCCGCCCCCGGCCCGGCCATGCTTGGGCATTGGGCTGGCGAATCCGTTTAGGTAGAGCACCGAGTCATGCACGGCGTCCAACAGATGATCGGCCAGTTCCATTGATAGCCCATTGCGCACCACGATTCGTTGAACGGTCTGGTCAGCCAAACCATCGGGTAATGGGTAGGCCGGCACCATCCAGCCACGCTGGCGCAACTGTGCAGACAGATCGTGCAGATCCCACTTGTCGGTGTATCCCGGACGCTGCCGCCAGGCGAACACCGGAATGTCGCTGCCGTCGCTAAGCAACTCGAAAGCGTCCATCTTGCCGATCTTGCCCGAAAGGTACTTCGCCACGTCCTGACACGACTGCTGCACCTCGGTGAAACCGGAACGGCCCAATTGAAGGAAGTTGTAATACTGCAACAAGACCTGGGCCCCGGGCCGAGAGAAGTTGATCGCCAAAGTCGGCATCTCCCCACCCAGGTAGGCCACCCGGAAGATCATGTCTTCGGGCACATAATCGACATGTCGCCAAACCGCCCAGCCGACCCCTGGGAAGACCAAGCCGTACTTGTGGCCGCTGGCATTGATCGAGACCACCCGCGGCAGTCGGAAATCCCAGGCCAGTTCAGGCTGGAGGAACGGCGTCACGAAACCCCCGGACGCAGCGTCCACATGGATCGGTACATCAACCCCAGTGTCGGCCTGAATCTGATCCAAAGCCGCCGCGATCTGTTCCACCGGTTCATAACAGCCGGTGTAGGTGACTCCCATGATCGTCACCACGCCGATGGTGTTCTCATCGACGTATTTCTCCAACTCATAGCCGTCGAGCATCAAGTGCTCTTCGCTGACCGGCACGTAGCGAGGCTCCACCTCGAAGTAGTTTGCGAACTTTTCCCAGCACACCTGCACCGCCGAACTCATCACGAGGTTCGGCCGGTCCACGGGTTTGCCCGCGTCACGGCGAGTCTTTTGCCAACATCGCTTCATCGCCAAGCCCGCCAGCATTGCCGCTTCCGAAGAACCAACCGTTGAGGTGCCCAGAGCATTCTTTGCTGATGGCGCATGCCAAAGGTGTGCCAGCAGCCGCCAGCAGCGCTCTTCAATGGCTGCGGTTGCTGGGTATTCGTCCTTGTCAATGAGGTTCTTGTCGACCGTCTCGGTGTAGAGCCGTTGCGCCATCGGATCCATCCAGGTGCCAACAAAGGTGGCCAGATTCAGCCGAGCATTCCCGTCGAGCATCACCTCGTCATGAATCACTTGGTAAGCGGTGTCGGGCAGCATTCCGTGGGCAGCCAGAGTGTGCCCGGCACGAGCGGTCACCTCGGCCTTCCGACTGAACAGCGGACTGGTCTCGACTTCTTCGTCGGGCTTCCTGCGATTAGCCATGTCGTCAGGCTAGCTTCGCCGCTGCGAATCCTGGCTTCAATAACCCAAATCAGCATTCAGTGTGGCCCAACCGTGCCCTTTGTGAGAGGTAGCGGCAATGCGGATGCCGATTTGGTCCAGCCCCCCGCACTGTCCGGTCAGTCGATCTGCTGGCTGTAGGCCACACTGTGGGGTGTGGACATCGAAATCGGCGAAGACATGATTCGGCTCGGCCAACTACTCAAATTCGCGAGTGTGGTTGCTGACGGCGGCGAAGCTAAAGCACTGCTCGCCGACGGTGCCGTGCGCGTCGACGGCGAACCCGAAACCAGGCGCGGACGCCAGGTGCTGGTTGGTTCTCTCGTCGAGGTCGACTCTGCCCAGGGGCTGGTTTCACTTAAGATCGTGCGCTAGTACTTCACGAAGCCCGGGTTGTCTCAGTACTGCGACAACTCCGCCACATCGCGGCGAAAAACGCCGGTTAAGTTCAGCCCATGAAACGCCGCACCGTCGTCATCACAGCTGTTTTCCTCACCACCGTCTTGGCAGGTTGCACCCCCACCGGACCGCCGGGGTCAGCCACCGCACCGAGCGGCGCGACCACTGCTTCGGGGACCACTTCGGCCGCTGCGTTGGAGGCTGGCGGCGTCCCCGGGTATGCCATCGGCGAGTTCCCGCCCGTGCCCTTGTTCGTGATGCCAGATCTATCGATGCTTGACTCATCTCTGGGCGGATTCAGCATCAAAGTGCGGGATTCGTTTCCCAGTGTCAAAGGCGTAACCATCCGTGCGGTCAAGTGCGATTCTTCGGGCGCAGTTCAGACCGACACCGGGACGCTTCAGTTCTACGGGAACGGGTCGGGCAGCTATACCGGCCCCGATGGAACCATCCACAACTACGGCGACGGCTCCGGGAGTTTCTCTCTAAACGGCAAGACAGTTCATGTTTACGGCGACGGCTCCGGCGACTACACCAACGGCAAAGTCACAATTCACAGCTACGGCGACGGCTCTGGCGACTACACCGATGGCACTACCACGATCCACCTTTACGGCGACGGCTCCGGCGACTACACCAACGGCCAGATCACAATTCACAACTACGGCGACGGATCCGGCGACTACACCGACGGCACCGTCACCATCCACAACTACGGCAACGGCTCCGGCGACTACACCGACGGCACCGTCACCATCCACAACTACGGCGATGCCAGCGGCGACTTCTTCAACAGCACCACCGCAGAGAAGCGGCAGATCGCCCCTGCGGCCATTCCGCAGACCCAGAAGCTAGGCCAGTTCCCGCAGATGGGCACACTCAAGCCCATCAAGTCGTGTGGCACCCGGATCGTGATCGAAGACTCCGTCATGTTCGACTTCGGCAAAGACTCCCTGCGCTCTGAAGCCCAATCGACCATCACTAATCTCGCCAAAGTTCTCAATGAACTCAAAGTTCACAAAGCCACGATTTCGGGTCATACCGACTCCATCGGTAGCGACTCCTCCAACCAGGACTTGTCTGAGCGGCGAGCAAAGTCGGTGCTGAATGCCCTCTTGGCCAAGCAGGTCAGCGCCACTTTGGACGCGAAGGGTTACGGCGAGACCAAGCCGATCGCCCCAAATCAGATTGATGGCAAGGACAACCCTGCTGGACGCCAGCTCAACCGCCGCGTCGAGATCTTCATCCCAGAGGGCTGAACCCAACCTTTGGCCACGGCGGGATCACCAGCAATGGACAGCTGCTCGGCCGACGCAATCTCCTGGGTTCAGCCAATCTGGGCTCCCGCCTCGGTAGGTCTCGGTTCAGCGTCCCAGGAACTCGTGCCACTTCGGCGCCTCGCGCACCGACTGCGCCAGTCCAGCATCGAAAGCGCACTGCAGCGCAGGCACATCCTTGGTGCTGTTGGAAACCGTCATCTGCTCGGGAATGAACAGGTACGCCTGACCCGAACTTTCCAGATCAAACAGTTCCTCTCGGGTGCGGTTGTAGTTCAGGTGCCGCACATCCAACGCGGCAGCAGCAGCTGGGTAGCGGCGAAAGTAGGTGCGGTACAAAGCCGGTGCCGCGGTCGGGCTTTTGAGGTAGCCGCGCTCCTGGGTGAGCACCACGAAGAACTTGGTGAAGCCATCTGCCTTAGCCGCGTCCAACGCGATGCCACCGGACGGGCCGAGCGCGCCATCCACATAGACATGGTCACCCAGCGACACCTTGGGCATGATCATTGGCATCGTCGAGGACGCCCGCACCCGCTTCATCAACGCCGGCATCGTCGTCAGGTCGTTCTTACCCCAATAGACAGCGCGTCCGGTGTCACACTCAAAGGCGCCGATTCGCACCTCGGCCGGATTGGCGGTGAAGGTGTCGAAGTCGAACGGCAAGACCTGATCTGGGGCTGAGGTGCGCTCGTAGATGTATTCGGCGTGGAACAAGCCCTTGCCTCGCAGGAAGGTGCCCCAGTTACCGAAGTTCGGATCGGCGGCGAACTCTACAAACGACTCCTTGGCTCGCTTCGGATCACGGGAGACGTAGTTGGCCAAGTTGCTTGAGCCAGCCGAAATGCCGGCCACCCAAGAAAAGAAGAGGTCCTCGGCCAAGAGCGTCTGCACCACCGCCGAGGTGTAGGCCGCCCGCATCCCGCCGCCTTCGAAGATCAGCGCGACGTCATCGATAGTGGTGGTCAGATCCTGGGCCATGTTGCCATCCTCTCCCGAAACCATCGGGCGCGATTCCGGGTTCCTCAACTGGTGGAGCGGCAGCTAATTGCTGCTGTACTGCAGCGGCTTGACTGTGCTCGGCCGTCCAGAAAGAAAGTCCACAGTCTGCCGCACCGTTGCTGGGGCCCAAAGCACCTTGAAGTGGTCAAAGCCGGAGGTGGACACCACTTCGGCACCTGGCCAGTTGGCCGCCAGTCGAACCGAGGAATCAGTCGGTATTTCCTGATCGCCACGATCCTGGATGAACAGAGCCAAGGGCAATTCGTTGGGGCAGTCCGCAATCAACTGTGGCACGTCGTAATCGGCCATCCGGATTCCACACCGCTGACCAGCAATGGCCTCCACTCGCTGCGCGGTTCGTGGCCCCCAACCTAACCGCGAAGTCAGATAAGCGATCTGATCGGCGCCACTCACTGAGGGTGAAACCAGCACTACTCGGCGTGGATGCACCGCGCCGGATGCCACCGCGACGCCAGCTGCCATCGCTCCCGCCGAGTGAGCCACGATGGCCTCCACGTCGCCGAACTGAGCGCTCACTGTCGCGACTGCGTCCACCAGATCAGCGACCGAGGCATAGTGACGCCCGTGCCGGCCAGGAGCCGAGTCGCCGTGGGACGGCGCGTCCCAGGCCACGACCTGAAAACCGGCTGCCACCAGGGGTTCCACGTAGACGCTAAGTTGCTGCCACCAGCCCGACCAGCCGTGCATCAACAGGACCACCGGCCCTTGGCCCCAAGTGCGGACGTTCAAACCTCTGCCGTCGACGGCGAGCGTCAGCGGGGCACCGGCACCAACCCCGCGATCTCGGCGGCTAGGCGGTGGAGCTGGTGGCACCCGAAACCAGATCCGTTGTCCGGCAATCCCAGCAAGCCGTGGGGCAAGTCGTTCACCGATCCCGAATCCGACTCGAATCACCGCCAGCGAAGCTCCCCCGCCAAGAGCTGACACGCCATTTCGGGCCCACCAGGATTGCACCTTGGCTCCTGACATCCCGCTCCTCTCAATAGCTTCAAGGTGCCATTCTTCGCGCTAAACCCCCGCAGAAGCGAAATTGATCACCTGCTGAAATCGGCGGCCCAGCTCAGCTCAGCAGCTCGAGGCACCTGGACGCACCGGGGACGGGCGCACAGGGGACGGTTCCTTCCCTGGCTCCTCGGCGACCGCTCTACGCCGGCCGTCCACGACCCGGCAGAGCCGCTCAGCCAGCATTGTCAATGATGTTGTTGATATTGCGCTCAGCCAACGCCGCGATAGTGATTGCCGGGTTCACGGCACCGGCGTTACCCGGAATCATCGCTGAGTCGATGACGTAGAGACCTTGATAGCCCTTAACTCGGCCATAGTTGTCGGTGGCCTTACCTAACACCGCTCCGCCCAGGGGGTGTGCGGTGAAAAAGTCGTTGGCACTCTTCGCGAAGAGCTTCACACCGGTAGGCACCTTGGATGCTGCCGCGATCTTTGAATTCACCTTGGCCAAGGCATTCAGCGAATCGGTTTGGTCGGCGGCCCAGTTCAAGGTGAGTCTGCCGGCCGAGTTCAACCCAAAACTGGCCCGCCGCTCATCAAGTGACATACCGAGCGATCCGATGATGCCCAGATCCAGCGGTAGCCCTGGCACGAACCAGTTCTCCATGGTGATCGGCAGGCCGTCAACAACATCGGTGATCTTGCTCCGCGAGGCCGCACCTTGGGTCAGGCTGCCGGTTCCCGACCACGACCGGACAATCGCTGCGTCCCCATTGGTGCCCCAACCGTTCCCCACTTCCTCATTGAGGTTGGGCAGAGCACCCTTCGACCTGGCCCGCATCAGCAATTCAGTAGTGCTCAGTGAACCGCCAGCCAAGTAGAGCTGATCGCAGGTGACGGTCCGGGTAGAAAGAACAGTGCCAGTGGGACTGACCTTTCGCAGGCTGATCAGATATCGCCCCGAAGCCTCCCGCCCAATGTCGAGCACCTCATGCCCAGGGTAGATCTTGGCTTTTCCGGTGGCTTCGGCTTGCTTGAGGTAGTTGAGCGCCAGGCCCTTCTTCACACCGTTGGCGTTGCCATAGTTGCTCTCGCTGACGGTGGCCGACTTGCGCACCTTGCCGGAGATCTCCTTGCGCATCACGCCCCAGTCCCAGATCCCCTCGATCTTGGACGGCGAGTAGCCAGCTTTGCGTGCTTGTTCGTCCCACACCCGCGAGTGCGCGTAAGGCTTGGCGTTGTAAACGTCGTCAGGCATGGTCGAGGTGCCCAACACCCCAGCGGTCTTCGGGAACCACGTGGCAGCCATTTCGGCGTAGGTCACCGTCGAGCCGAAGACGCTCTCGAAATAGGCCTGCTGCGGAATCGGGTGGGCTCCGGTGTAAACCAGTGAGCCGCCACCGACACCAACCCCTTGCCAAACCTGGATTCCATTGAACTTCACCACGTCCAGCACACCGCCGAAGTAGTCGGGGTAAAGCTTCATTCCGGTAAGCCCCGTGAAACTGGTCTGCCGCCAGAATCCCCGTCCGTCAGGCAAGGTGTCGTTGGCAAAGATGGCGCGGGTGTTGCTGGGAACCGGCCACCGTGAACCGCGTTCCAGCACGGTAGTTTGCACGCCCGCTTGGGCCAGCCGCAGCGCAGCCACCGCACCACCGAAACCCGAACCGATTACCACCGCCTGGGTGTAGCTGGGAGCGTCAGCAAGGGTGGCGAAGATTTCTGGCACCACCAGCTTGTACTTGAGCACCTGCAGCGGGTTGGAAGTTGCGGCTTCGGCTTTTGCCGCAGGGCTAGTACCGACGATGGTGGCCCCCAAACCAAGAGCAGCAGCAGACTTAAGCAGCGTGCGACGATCCATGATCACCTTCCGGAAGATTGATTTTCATCAGGCAACCTAGCCCAGATGCGTCGCCGGTAAGTAGCCGCGCATTTCGGTGTTCCAGCTGAATCAATCTTCAATCAGCGAGCTCATTACTGCCCGTTCCCCGAGATTTGACAGCCACAATCCAAACCAACACCTCAGAGGCGGCGGCTTGGGCTTTTCGATTACCTCGGTTTCGGCAGTCGCGCGCCGACCCGTGCTGGCTATAACCGCCAGATCGGCCCACTAGGGTGGGCGCCATGAACGACCGACCCAACGTCGAATACGGTGACCCGCAGATGGCTCTTCCAAACGAGATTCTGCGCTCAGTTGTCGGTAGCGGCGTCCACGGGATCGCCATCGAAGGCACCGACGACCACGACGAAATGGGCGTCTACATCGAGCCGCCGGAGTACATCTTCAGCATCGCGAAGCATCGCTCGGACTACATCTGGCGCACCCAACCCGAAGGCGAGCGCAGTCACCACGGCGATATTGATCTGGTGCTCTATTCCTTGAACAAGTTCCTTCGGCTGGCCGTCAAAGGCAACCCCACGGTGTTGTTGCCGCTATTCGCCCCTGAATCCGAACTGGTGATAGTCACCCCACTTGGCCTGGAACTGCGTGAGCTTCGTTCAGCGGTGCTGTCTCAACAGGCCGTTGAACGATTTTTGGGCTACCTGCATTCGCAACACGAACGCATGCTCGGCCAGTCCAAGCGCAATGTGCCCAACCGGCCCGAACTGATCGAAAAATACGGCTGGGACGTCAAGTACGGCAGCCACGCGCTTCGGTTGGCCTACCAGGGCTTTGAGATTGCGGCTGCTGGCACGCTTACCTTGCCGCTTGTCGAAACGCAACGAGAACGGGTGCTGGCGGTCAAGCGTGGCGAGATTCCACAGGCGGAGGTGTCCGCCGAAATCATCGAGATCCGCGACCAGACTCGCGCGTTGTTGGATTCAGGACGCTGCCAGTTGCCACTAACGGCCGACATCTCCGCGATCACCGATTGGTCGGTATCGGCCCACCGGCGCCATTGGGGTTGGTGAGCGTCCGGGCATTTGCGAGTCACAGTATTCTCACGGCTGTGCCTGACCGACTCGACGTGCCTCTTGCCCACATAGCCCGCGACCAAATCATCGGATCAGCCAAGAGCCGGGTGGTTCTCGCCAGAGTGCTCGTCGGCATATTGACGATTGGCCCCATCGGTATGACTGTCGCCGCCGGTTTGCTGGTTCATAGTTGGACGATGCTTGTCTCGGTCGGCATTGCAGTCGGTTTCGGCGCTTTGTTCTTTTTGTTGTTGCGACGCTTCCTCAAGACCTCGCCAGTGCCCGCACTGGCGTTTTCCATCGACGATCATGCGGTTCATTTCACTGCGATTCCAGGCCAGCGTGGAGGTCGCGGGGCTGCCGAGGATTGGGAACTAGCTCAAACCAGTCTCGAAGTGAGCCCCAAATGGGGAGGCTCGCTGAACTTTGAGGCACCGGGTCGGCCCAACCGCCTATTCACCTTCGCCGCGTTGGCTGTCGATCCGAACCAGGTGATCAGCTTCTTTGACTCCCGCAAGGCTTCTTTCACCGGAGTACCAGCACCCCATCGAGTACCCGTCATTCCCTCAGACACGGCGACACAGTAGGGGTCGGAGCAACAGAACTTGGCTCACCTTCTGGCGATCAGCGTCGGCTCGGCACTCGCACCAGCGGCGGATGCTCTGCACGGAAGTCGTTGACTGAATCGTCACTGGCGTACCCCAAAGCCAAGCCGGTGATCAGCTTGTAGTGCGCTGGCACTTCAAATTCGGCATCGATTGGGTGCCGCCAGGTGGTTAAGACCCCAAGTGGGCAAGAGGCCACCCCGCGGGCTTGGGCGGCGAGCATCAGCGTCTGCAACATCAGCCCACCGTCTTGAGCCGAAAAGGGCAACAGCTCTTCGTGCACGAACAGCCACAACACGGTCGGGGCGCCAAAGAACTCACAGTTTTTGCGTGCTTGGGCGTCCCGGGCTTCGCGATCGCCGCGGGCGATACCGAGGTGTTTGTAGAGCCCCACCCCAACCTTCACACTGCGCGGCCGCAAGTCTTCGGGGTACTTTCCCCAAGTCTTGAAGTCGCCATCGGGACGCCCGCTAGGCAGCACCGCTTTGAGCAGAGCTCCGGGACGGCGATGCTGCAAATCCAGCGAGGCGTCGAATGCGGCCAAATACGCCGCCCTCAACCGATCGAGCTGTTCACCAGTTGCCACCGCCACGCAGTAGCCACGGGTGTTGCTCCAACTTGGTGCGTGCCGGGCATCGTCGAAGATCGCCGCTAAGACGTCTTCGCCTATCGGATCAGGACGGAAGCTCCGCACACTGCGGCGGGCACGGACCAAGTCTGCAAAATCATCGGCTAACACCTCGGCAGTCTAAGCGGACCTGGCCGCCCTGCGATCCACCTCGAGCCCCCGAAAGCAGCAGTGGTGGTGGCGCTTTCGCCTAGCACCTACACTCGCCAGAAAAGCGCGCACTTAAGGGGGAGTAATGCCGGTAAAAAGACAGATCATTGCAGTCTTAGCGACCGCAGCATTAGCTGTAGTCGGGGTATTCATCGAACCGGGCATTGTGAATGCGGCCACACCAGTGGCCGCAACCAAGGTGAGCGAGGTCAAGGCCGCTACCTGCAATGGCGCGCTTTCGAAGTACCAAGTCCTGCAGAGTGCCACCTCTGATGGCACGAGCATCTACATCGTCTTCGCGGTGGCCTCCAGCGACTCAAAATCCAATAAAACCGGTGGCACTGTCCTCACCAAATGGACCTCGGACGCCAAGCGCTGCATCGGGTGGAACAACAAACTCAATCTTGGGCATGCCAACAGCGTCACCTACCACCCGAACTACAGCGGCACCGGCGCCGCCCTCCTAGTCCCACGGGGCACGAAGTCCAAGAAGAACACTGGCATCGTGGTGGTCGATGCCAACACCTTGAACCAGCGGTCAGTCATTCAGCTGACCAACCGCTCGGCCAAGAACAAGACCAAGAAGGCGCCGGCCTTGAATATGTCTGGGTTGTGCTACAGCTCGGGCAAATATGCGGCTCGGATCGGCGGCAAGATGTATGTCTACAACGAGTCCGCCGCACTGAAACCCAATAGCTTCTTCACTAGGTCGTTCAAGGTCGCCACCGTAGCCGGAACTGGCGAGCAAGGCATTGACTGCGATGCAGCAAATATTTATGGCGGTCGCGCAATCTCTGGCACCAAGGGCAAGACCAACTACATCCACGTCTATAGCTGGAGCGGCAAACGCGGCCGCACTTTGACCTTCCCCGGCAAAGCGACTCTTCGGGGCGCCAACAAGGGCAAAGCCGTCGAACTGGAGTCTGTCTTCCACATCGGCAGCCAGTTCTACCTCGCAACCAACTCGAATTTCTCGGGCAAGTTCAAGGACGCCATCTACACCATCCGCTGGTAGGCCGAGGTTCTTGTTGGGCCGCGGCTGTGAATCGTTCGCGGCCCAACGTTTCGTCAACTTCGGCGGCTGAGCCGCCTAGGTTCGGTTGCAGCCGATGCAAGTGGATCGACGCGGTCGTTGAGTTGATTCAGCCCGCTAAAGTGCCCAGGTGAACCTCAGCATGGGCGCCACGACCGCGATCTTCCTAGCTATCGGGCTGGGCGGGATCGCCTTGTGGGCTGCCAGCCTGTGGCCCAATGGCGCTCTGGCCCGCGCCATCCGCCTGGCTCCACCTTCCTGGGTTCGAACCTGGCTTGTTGCTTACCCGGTGCTCTCTGCGCTCATCACAACCATGGGTGCCATGTTTGTGGTCTTTCCGCAGGCATCCCCAACCACACGTCAATTGATGGCCACCGCATTCCTTGCGCTAGCTGTCCTGACGGCAGCGGCATTCGTCTGGGCATTGGTGCCCGTCCTACCGATTCCCAAGTTCCTGCTTCGCGTACAAATCGCCGACGAACTCGGCGAAACCGCCGGGCGCTCGGTGGCTACCGACGCCGCTGGCACCGTCACGGTGACTGGGCGTAGGCCGCTCACTGCCTTGGTCCTTTCGTTGGCATTTCTGATTCTCGGGATCCTGCTCGGGCTTTGGGACACCCGCCCGCTTGGCATCGCCATTGGTGTGGCCGCGGCAGTTCTCGGCGGCGTTGGGGTCTTGGCGCTTGCCGTCCCGACAGTCCGGGGAATCAGTGTGGTGCTCAGTGCCGAAGGAATCACCGACCGTACGACCGTGGTCACCCGCCGCCTGAACTGGCAACAAGTCGGCGATGTGACCGCCACCAGCCGCGGAGTTGTCGTAACTGCGACGGTGGACTTTGGGCACACACCACCGCAAACCGGCACTCGGCTGAATTCCCGCACTGCTGGTTTTGTAATTCAAACACTCATGCTTTCGATCACTACTGCCGAGCTCGCCGCTCTGATCAGCGATTTGAAGACCAAATCGGATTCTGGCCCGGCGACCTGAAGTCTGGCGCTCAGCTTCTGACCAACAACCGGTCAATTCGCAGCCGCTGGTGACTGTCGAACAGTCGCCGGTAGGCCAGTTCCAAAGACATCAGGCAGCCCAACGCAGTGCTGGCGGCAATCACGAACATGATCACGATCTGATAGCGCACGGCGGTGGCCGGGTCAGCCCCGGCCAAGATCTGACCGGTCATCATGCCCGGCAGGCTAACCACTCCCATCACCGCCATGCTGTTCAGAGTGGGGATCATCCCGGCCCGCAGAGCGTCGCGTACCGCGGCATGGGCCGCTTCCCGGCTAGTGGCCCCGACCGACAGCAGGCCCTCGATCTCGGCGCGACCAGCGTCCAGGTTGGCAGTGAAGCGATCCACCGCCAGCGATACTCCGGTCAAAGCGTTGCCCAACACCATGCCCAGGATCGGCACCAGGTATTGCGGCAGATACCAGGGCTGGACGTCCAAGATCCCTTTGAGCACCAGCGAAGTGAGCAGCAGCGCACTGATCAGAATCGACACGAAGCTGTCTAACAACAGTCTCGGATAGGTCCGCTTCGGCCGCCGGGACGCCGCGTGGGCGGCCAAGAAGGTCATCACCAGCCCAATCCCCAGCACTAGCCAGGGATTCTGCAATGAGAACACCCAGGCCAAGATCAGCCCGACCAGCAGCAGTTGCACCACCATCCGCAGGCTGGAGATTGCGATGTCGCGACCCAGACCTAGGCGCAACACCCAAGACAGCGCCAGCGAGATCAACACCCGGCTTGCGGCGAGGACGAGTTGCAGATCAGAAATGGCGATGGCGTTCATTGCACCTTGCCGATTCGCAGTTCGTCAGTGCCCATCCGAGACTGGCCATCGCGGTCGTGACCCACCCACAGCAGACCCCGTTCACCAACTTGGCTCCAGGAAATCAGCACCTGCTCAGCTTGGCTGGCTAACTCCGGGTCTAACGCCGCGGTGACCTCATCCAGCAGCAGTACCGCTGGGCTCAGCAGCAGTGCTCGGGCCAGCAGCACCGATTGCAGTTCCCCGCCGGACAGATTCGAAGTGTCGGTCTCCAGCAATCGAGCGGGCCGTCCCAAGTCAGCCAAGACTTGCTCAGCCGCGGCCGGGTTGAACGATTTGTCCTTGTGTACCCCAAGTCCGAAGGGCGCCCGAATGCCTTCGAGCACTGTGCCGGGTGCGAGCGCAGCGCGTTGGGGTACGTACATCACCTGAGCGCGATAGGCAGGCATCGACCATTCCAGTTGGGTGCGTCCACGAAACTCACAGCCACCGGTGGTGAAGGGGTCCAGGCCGGCAATCGAGCGCAACAGCAAGGTCTTACCGCTGCCAGAAGGTCCATCGATCACTAGCCGATCTCCGGTAGCCACTGCGAGACTCAGGTCGCGCCAAAGCGTGCGCCCGGCGACTTGGCGGGACGCAGCTCGTACTGCAAGCAACTCCTCCATGAGCCTCCTCGATGCGCCGTAGAGTCAGCATAAACAACGGTGGCCGCAGCTCGGCCCGTGGACACTGCATTACCTACGCTTGCGTAAGTTACGCTAGCGTAGGGTAACTTTCCCGAACCCCGAGGAGTGCCCCGGTGGCAACGAAGGCATTACCCGTAGTGATCCAAGGCGGCATGGGGATTGCAGTCTCCAGCTGGCAACTGGCCCGCGAAGTATCGCTGACCGGCAACCTGGGAGTGCTTTCCGGCACCGCCTTGGACGGCGTCCTGGCGCGCGTCCTGCAAGATGGCGACCCGGGTGGCCATCGCCGACGCGCGCTGGCTCATTTCCCAGTTCCCGCAATTGCCCAGCGGATTCTGGACACCTACTTCATTGAGGGCGGACGCGGCGATGACCAGCCCTATCGGCCGCACCCCGCGCTCACCATTTCCCCCAGCAAGGACGCCATCGAGCTGAGCCTGGCCGGCAACTTCGCAGAGGTCTGGCTGACCAAAGAAGGCCATGACGGCGTGGTTGGGATCAACTTCTTGGAAAAGATCCAGACCGCAACTCTCTCGGCTGGCCTGGGTGCGATGCTGGCCGGGGTTGATTACGTAATCATGGGCGCTGGCGTGCCCCGCGAGATCCCTCGGATGCTCACCGAGTTCGCCGCTGGTCGCACCGCTCACCTCAGCATCGAAGTGATCGACTCCACTCAGAACCATCGCGCCGCGTTGAACCCGCGAACCTACCTCGGCCACGACCTGCCTCCGCTGCGTCGACCTCAGTTCATCGCGGTGGTCTCAGCGCATATTCTGGCCACCTACCTCAGCAAAGATCCCGAGATTCGTCCCGACGGATTCATCGTGGAAGGCCCCACAGCTGGCGGCCACAGCGCTCCGCCCCGCGGCAAGATGGTCCTCGATGAGACCGGTGAGCCGGTCTATGGGCCCAAGGACGAAGCGGACCTGGCCAAGATGGTTCCCATTGGTCTGCCGTTCTGGCTGGCTGGCGCTTACGGCACTCCACAACGGGTGGCTGAGGCAAGAGCTGCCGGAGCTGTCGGCGTGCAGGTCGGCACGCTGTTTGCCTTCGCGGACGAATCCGGTCTCACGCCAACCCTTCGCGAACAGCTACTAACTGAACTAGCCGAAGACACGCTCACCGTGCGCAACGATCCTCGGGCTTCACCGACCGGATTTCCGTTCAAGATTGCTGAACTGTCCGGCACGCTGTCAGCACCCAGCGTCTATTCGGCCCGGCAGCGCATCTGCGATTTGGGCTATCTGCGCCTTCCCGCCGAGCGGGCCGACGGTTCCCTGACCTACCGATGCGCGTCGGAACCAACCCACATGTTCGTGCGCAAAGGCGGCGCCGCCGAGGATGCCGCCGACCGAATTTGCCTGTGCAACTGCCTGATGGCAAACGTCGGGCTGGGCCAACTTCGCGCCGACGGACGCACCGAACCAGCCGGGGTGACCCTCGGTCAGGATCTAGCTGGCGCCAGGCAACTGCTGGCTCAACACTCCGAAGGCTGGACGGCCCGCCAGGCGGTCGACTGGTTGGTCTCGGCGCTCTGATCAGCGAGCGCGACCTTTTCGGTGCTCAACTGACTTCAGGCGTTCCTTTTCGGCGATGACCTCGCGATAGGTTTCCCGCTCGCGCTTCAGCCACTCGGGCGGCTCAGTCAGCAACGCGCCGATCTGGTCGGCGGTCAAGGCTTCGGAGATACCACCGCGGACCAGGCCTGAACGCGAAATGGACAGCTTCTGGGCCATCACTTCTTTGGGGAACGGCCCGTTGCGCCGCAACTCGACCATCCAGGCGGGCGGATCGGCGCGTAATGCGTCCAACTCGTCTCGGGTAATCGGTGAGCTCTGGAACTCTTCGGGAGTAGCGGGCAGGTAGATGCCCAGCTTGCTGGCAGCGGTGGTTGGCTTCATGACTTGGCTCACTTCAAGCAGCCTATCTTCCTTGGACCCGCTAGCCTGCGGGCATGCAGATCCCCCACACCGGATCGACGGCAGCGCTGCGGATCGGGTTCGTCCCGGGAGTCACTTTGACCAAGTGGCGCAAGATCTGGGCCGAACGCTTTCCCCGACTACATCTAGACGCGATCGAAGTCGCTCAACCTGACCAACGCGAGGTGCTCGCTGCTGGGCAGGTTGAGCTGTGTTTCGTCCGGCTGCCGGTTGATGTTGCCGGGCTGCACCTGATCAAGCTCTACGAGGAAGCGCCGGTGGCTTGGGTTTCCAAAGACCATGTCTTTGCCGCCGTTGACGAAGTGGAAACCGCTGATCTGGCTTGCGAAACCGTGCTTGAACTCGTCAACCAGGACAACCTGAATCTGGTGGCAGCCGGGCATGCAGTGTTCCAGGTGCCCCAATCGGTGGCCCGCACCCAGAGCCGCCGCGATCTCGTCTATCGTCCGATCACTGATGCGCCGGCCACCACGATTGGCCTGGCCTGGCTGGTTGCCAACGAGCATGAGCTGATTGAGGAGTTCATCGGAATCGTGCGGGGTCGCACGGCAAACAGCTCACGCTCGGCCCAAGCACGGGCAACCAATCCACCCGCCAAGAAGGCGCGCCCGGCAGCTAAACCCAAATCCACTTCGGTCGCGCGCGGCCAGCGGCGGCGACACCGGTAATCAAAAGGGTCAATGCGAATCGCTGCACTATCGGGCTGGGCTAAGTCATGCCAGACTCTGGCGATGGACGTCGAACTGCGCGAGGTTCGTGATTTTCTCGCCGAACACCCGCCCTATAGCTCGCTGCCAGCGAAGGTGCTGGATGAGCTTCCGGGGCGCTTGCACCTGCGCTACTACCGGCGCGGCTCCACCATCGTTGAGCTGGGGGCGGCGAACAACTCCCTTTTCATCCTGCGTTCTGGGGCCGTCGACATCTACCGAGGCGGCAAGGACCTCGTTGAGCGCGCCGATCCTGGCACCAGCTTCGGCACCTCTTCGGTGCGTAGCCGGCAGCCTTCGCGATATCGGATTATCGCGATCGAAGACACTTTGGCGCTGGTCATGCCCGGTGAACTCTTCGCTCAACTACTGAACGACCACATTGAAGTGGCCGAGTTCTTTGATACCGAGAACAAGGATGTGATGAAGCGAGCCGTCGCCGAACTCGAAGGTGACGCCTCAGGTCGGACAATCCTCAAGACTCGGGTCGCCGACCTGCTCAAACGCCAGCCAATCACTGCTGGCCCCGAGCTCAGCATTCGGCAAGCTGCGAAGTTGATGACCCAGCATCATGTTTCGGCTCTGCTGATCGTCGCCAAAGCTCGGATCGTCGGGATCATGACTGATCGCGATCTACGCAGCAAGGTGGTGGCTGCCGATCTATCTCGCGAAGAACCGGTAACCGCGATCATGACTACCGACCCACTCACCATCGCCAGCAGCGCCTTGGCCGTGGAGGCGATGCTCGAAATGCTGGGTCGGGGCGTCCACCATCTGCCGGTGGTTGACGATGGGGTATTGCTCGGTTTGGTTTCTTCCGGCGACCTGATGCGGCTAGAGACTGCTAATCCGGTGTTCCTGGTGGGCGACATCGCCAAACAGATCTCAGCTGAGGGGCTGTCCACCATCACCGCGCGGCTGCCGCTGCTGGTCAGCCAACTACTCGACCAGGACGCCAGCGCCGACGAAATCCACCGGTTAGTAACCGCAGTGAGCGACGCCATCATCAACCGGCTGATCCAATTGGCCGAGGCCGAGCTTGGTGCGCCACCGGTGCCCTATGAATGGCTGGTTCTCGGCTCCCAAGGCCGCCACGAGCACAACCTGGGCAGCGACCAGGACCATGTTTTACTGCTCGATGATGCCGCAACTGAAGCGGATGATCAGTATTTTGCCGCCCTGGCCGAGTACGTCACCGCCGGCTTGGAGACCTGCGGTTACACCCGCTGCACCGGGCAGGTGATGGCCACCAACCCGCGATGGCGGCAAACGCTGAAAGCCTGGCATGGCGACTTCCAACACTGGATCACTGAGCCACAAGCCGACGCTGTGTTGCGGGCCCAGATCTTCTTCGACTTCAGATCCGTCCATGGTGGCAGCACCCGGGCTGATTCGCTGCGCGAAACCATCCTCACTCTGGCCCCACGCTCGCCAAGATTCTTGGGTCATCTGGCCACCCAAGCTGTGGAGCGGCAACCACCGATTGGGTTCTTCCGCGGCTTTGTCTTGGAACGCGGTGGGCTGCCGCAGGCCACCTTCGATCTAAAGTCGGCGGTGCATTGCGTAGTCGAGTTGGTACGAATTCAGTCGCTTGCCAACGCAGTCCCAGCGGTGAATACCATCGAGCGTTTGCACGCGACGGCGGCAAATGGAGCCTTCACCGCCGATTCAGAAACCGCACTGTTGGATGCCTTCGAGTTCATCACCTACCTGCGATTGCGGCATCAGGCCCGGCAAATGATGACCGGTGCCAAACCAAGCAATGAGATCGCACCCGACGATCTGTCGTCCTTGGAGAAGAAGCACCTGCGCGATGTCTTTGGGATCATCCGCCGGGCTCAGGCCGGCTTCGCGTTTCGCTATCAAACCCATCTGATGTCGTGATCAGACTCTTTGGACGCTCTTGGTGGCGCACAATCCAAGACATTTCGCCTGGACCGATCAGGGACTACCTAGCCGCGCCCAAGATCGACCCACGTACCTCGTTGCCCGACGTGAAGCTGCTGGCTGTCGACTTGGAAACCACCGGCCTGAACCCAGCGAAGGATCAGATCCTGAGCATCGGCTTCGTGCCAGTCAATGGGCGCCAAGTCGACCTGGCCGGGGCCGGACAAGTTCTGGTTAGGCCCAGCGTCGAAGTCGGGGACAGTGCAACTTTCCACGGACTAACCGACGACGCTTTGACCAATGCCCTGAGTCTTTCCGCCGCTCTCGACGTGATCTTCACCGCACTCACCGGACGGGTGCTCCTGGCTCACCATTCGGCGATCGAGACCGGCTTCCTTGGGCGGGCCTGCAATAGCGTTCATGGCTTCCGTCCGCGAATCGATGCAGTTGACACGATGGCCCTGCAGTTCCAACTACTAAGCCAAGGTTTCGATGACGAACCGCCTCCGGGGAGCCTCCGGCTGAATGCGGCGCGCAGCCAGTACGGCCTGCCTCGCTACGCGGCCCACGACGCTCTCACCGACGCGCTGGCCTGCGCCGAGCTCTATCTCGCCCAGGCAGCCGAACTTGAAGCGCTAAAGCCGCGCACGCTGAAGTCGGTCCTCAAATACTGAGCCCACCTAATCCCTGGTGAAGAAGTCGGGATTATCTTCGATCGCGCGAGGCTTGCCGTCGGAGTCAACAGCGACATAGTGGAAGACCGCCTCAGCAGCGAACTCATGGTCTGGCTCGTAGCGGTGCACCAGATCCCGAGCCCACACTTCCAAGCGGATCGTCATCGAGGTGCGTCCAACCTTCTCCAGTTGCGCATAGATGCAGACAGTCTGCCCAACCGCCACTGGACGGCGAAACACCACCTGGTCAACCGCCACTGTGGCTGAGCGCCCCTGAGCGACCTCGCCAGCCATCAGGCCAGCAGCAATATCCATCTGGGAGAGCACCCAGCCGCCGAAGACATCTCCCCACGGGTTGGTGTCCTTCGGCATCGCCAAGGTACGTAGCACCAGGGCACCGACTGGCTGGCGGGTCTCTTCGGTTTGATCCATGTAGGCATCCTAGTCAGCCACGTTTTGATCGACGCTTCGCCGGTGGCCGCTGCGTCGAGAGTGATGACTCGGCCTGGCCGTCAACAAGCCGGCCGATATTATCGACTAAACGGCAAATGATGGCCGGCGTCGCTGCCTAAACCGTTGAATTGTGACATTTTAGATTTTCGCTACTGCGGGCAGTTATAGTACGAGCGAATTGAGCGCATGGTCGGTCAGTAAATGAGAACCCAGCTGCCGAAACGGCTCGGGCAAGCCCAGCTAGATCCGCCAAGGAGAGTAATGAAGACACTACGAGCCCTCGGCTTGGTCTTGGTGCTGCTGTTTGGTCTAGTCATGGCGCCAACCACGGCGGCGGAGGCCGCCACCAAGCTGTCCACCCAGTCGGTGAGCACACTACGCACTCAACTCGTCTACTACCAGGGCTACGGGTGGGGCATCGAAAAGCAGTTGGCCCTCAATGCCCTCAACAGCAAATCCTCATTCGAGGCGAAGCAATGGCGCTCGTTCTTAGCCTCCTGGGATCGAACAGTCACTTCCCAGAAGCTCTACTATTCGACCCCGGCAAATTTGCCCACCTCCGGACACGTCTTTGTTGTCCTGGGCGCTGGCGGCGAAAAACTCGGGCGGCGAGTCACCCTTGCAAAGCAATCGCTGGACGCCTACCCGAACTCCAAAGTGTTGCTCAGCGGCGGAGTGCCCCGGGACAATGGGGACACCGAAGCCGACCTCATGAAGGCTTCTCTTCTCGAGCAGGGGATCGACGCCTCTCGAATCCTGCTCGAAAGGGCCTCCTCCAGCACGGTCGGCAATGCCAAGAACTCCATGGCAATTCTGCAGAGTCATCCCGAATTGACCAGCTACACGCTGATCTCGGACGCATCGCACCTCCGCCGCGCCACCGTGCTCTTCCTCGCTGCATCAACCAAGATCCAGTACGACACTGGGAGGTCTTGGCCGATTCGGCAACTGGCCAACCTCGCTTACTCCGACAGCACTGTCACCGCCGCTGCTAACACCAGTACCCGCACCTACATTGCCGCCAACGTCGCCAGCGTGCTTGGGCTAACCACCGGATTCACTACCACCGCCAGGAAGCCTCCAGCACATCCCAAGCTCACTGGGATCTCTGTTAAAGGCCGGTCCCGCTACCAGGTTGGCAGCAGACTCATTCGAAGCAAGCTCACCGTCACTGCCAAGTTCGATCAAGGCAATTTGAACGTAGCCAGCATTGCGAAGGTGAAGGGATTCAGCGCAGCCAAGGTGGGCAAGCGCAAGGTCACGGTGAGTTACTCCTTCCGCGGGGTAACGAAGAAGGCAACTTTCAAGCTGTCGATAGTCAAGGCTTCGACCAAGGCCACCGTGCATCTTTCCAGCACCAGCACCAGCAGAAAGCACGCCCGGCTCAAGGTGGCGGTGCGAGTCACCTCAGCCACCGGGATTCGGCCAGCTGGCAAACTCGCTTTCTACGCCGCTGGCAAGTTGCTCAAGACCGTCACCTTGAAGGCGGGCAAAGCCTTCTTCTGTTACCCGAAGTTCAAGGGAATCAAGACGCTGCGAGTGGTCTACGCCGGTAACTCCAAGTTGAACTCGTCCAGGAGAACTTTCAGGTCCTCCTCACTGGTCAAGTGAGCTACACCGCGCCCTAATCGGTTTCCCGGCGAGCCCACCGTGTGCAAGGCTTCGGTAGCTGGGCTCAGATGAAGGCGGGTTTTGGGAATGAAGCTGTTGTTCCTCGGTGCGGGCGCTATCGGTACCTACGTTGGTGGCGCGTTGGCCTCAGCTGGACACCAGGTGAGTTTCAGTGAACAACCTGCCACCGCCGCTGCCATCGGCGCTTCTGGATTGCGACTAACTAGAGCCGGTCAGCTGGAAACCATTCGTGGCTTCCAAATCTTCGGCTCGCCAACGGAGGCGCTAGCTGCAGGCCCCTACGACGTCGCGGTTTGCGCGTTGAAATCCTTTGACACCGAGTCAGCGCTGACCGCACTCCTGGACACCAGGCAGCCGATTCCACCGGTGCTCAGCTTGCAGAACGGGGTGGCAAATGAGCCGCTGATCCGAAACCTTCTCGGCCCCGATCGGGTGGTCACCGGAACCGTCACCACTGCGGTCAGCAAGCCTGGCGTTGGTGAGGTAATCGAGGAGAAGCTGCGCGGCATTGGCATCGCCACCGACCATCCGCTTGGAGAAAGCTTGGTCGCTGCGCTCAACTCTGCCCATCTCAATGCGGTCGCCTACGCCGATCCACTGGCGATGAAATGGTCGAAACTGTTGACCAACCTCACCGGCAACGCCACTTCGGCCATCTTGGACGAACCAGTCTCGGAGCTGTTTGCCGATCCTCGCACTTACTGCATTGAAATCGCGGTGCTGCGCGAGTGTCTGGCAGTCATGGCCGCGCAGGGACTGCGTCCGGTGGATCTTCCCGGTACCCCAGTTCGCGCGTTGGCGTTGGCCGCCCAGAGACTGCCTCGATTCATCGCTCAGCCAGCATTGACCAAAGCTCTCGGGAGCGGACGTGGCGACAAAATGCCGTCCTTCCACATCGACCTCTATGGCGGGCGCGGACGCACTGAAGTGCGCTTCCTGAACGGCGCGGTCGCCGAAGCTGGCGCGCGGCTCGGTATCCCAACGCCGGTCAACGCAATCCTCACCGAAACCCTTGAAGCCCTCAGTTCTGGTGCTCTCGATCTGGCCACCTATCGCCACGATCCCGATGCGCTGCTTGCGATGCTGTGAGCGCAAGCGCTTCCTGAAAGCGGCTTTCTTCTCGGTGCCGATCGTTGCGGGATGGCGCGGTCTTGGCCTTTGCGTAGTCAAGGCCGGGGTTAGGGCAACCTCTCGCAATGGTCTGGGCGAAGTCGCTTCTTCAGCCGTGCTTGGCCAAACCGACCTCGTAAGCGAACAGCACCAGCCCGACGCGATCTCGACAATCCAGTTTGGACAACAAGTGCCCAACGTGGGTCTTTACCGTGCCCTCAGCCATGAACAGCTTGGCCGAGATCTCCGCATTGGTCGCACCAACCGCGATCTCCACCAACACCTCACGCTCTCGGTCAGTGAGCAGTTCCAGACGATGGTCTAGACCCTCTGGGTTCGTGGGCAGAGTGGGCACCACATGCTCCAGCAGTCGGCGGGTAGCCGAGGGCGCTATGACGGATTCACCCGAGGCAACCGTTCGGATCGCATTGAGCAGGTCGGCCGGACGCGCATCCTTAAGCATGAAGCCACTTGCTCCAGCTTTGAGCGCGCTGAACACGTACTCATCTAGGTCAAACGTGGTCAGCACCAACACTCGAGCAGGCAGCCCCGACGCAACGATTCGGCGAGTGGCTTCCACGCCGTCCATTACCGGCATCCGAATGTCCATCAGCACCACATCGGTCGGAATGTGCGCCAACTGCGCAACCGCGGACGCCCCGTCTGCGGCCTCACCAACGACCTCTAGGTCTTCCTCGGCTTCAATCAGCATCCGGAAGCCGCTTCGGACAAGGGCTTGATCGTCGACCAGGAACACCCGGATCGGACTCATCACATCTCTCCCTAGGATCGGATCGGCAGTACAGCGGTGATTTGAAAACCTCCGCCGGGCCTTGCCCTGGCCACCAACTGGCCCCCCATTGAGGCCACTCTTTCGTTCATTCCGCGCAGCCCATGCCCAGGAGTCCCCGGTGGTTCGGCGTCGGCGCCAGCGCCATTGTCCAACACATCAATAGTGATGTCCCGCATGCCGTAGGTGATGGTGACCCGCGCCGTCGCCTCTGGTCCGGCGTGCTTAAGGAAGTTGGTCAATGCTTCCTGCACCACCCGGTAGACGGTCAGCCCGAGCGCGGCGGGTGCTTTTGGTGGCTGGCCGTGCACCTCAAATACCGCCCGATCCGACGCTCGCGAAACAAGTTCCGGAATGTCTTCCAGCCCAGGGGCTGGAGCAAAGTCCACCTGCGAATCGTCGGGATCCTCCCGAAGCACCCCGACGATCCTGCGCATTTCACTCAATGCTTCCCGGCCGGTTTCGGCGATCGTGGTCAGAGCTTCTTGGGCAGCCTCGGGCTTCTTCGCAGCGACTGCCCGTCCGCCCTCAGCTTGCACCACCATCACTGACAGTGAATGGGCCACGATGTCGTGCAACTCTCGAGCGATCTGGCTACGGGCCCGACTTTCGGCCAGCCGCGCTTCCTGCTCCCGCTGAGCCAACAGGCGTTCGTAACGTTCTTCGGCGGCAGCAAGCCGATCTTGATCGGCCTCAGTCGACTCCCTTGCCCGCCGTCCGATCGCATAAGGCGTGATCACCAACCCCATACAGACAAACCACGCCAGGACGAGCGTGCCCGCGGTCTTTACGCTTATGTAGGCCGGGTTGCTAATGATCCAACGAATCGGGCCGAGTATTGAACCAACTATTCCAACGAACACAACCAGCCGGGCTTCACGTCCGGGGATCCATCGCGCGACCGTGTACGCCACCACGGGGATCACGGCGAGGGTGGCCATCGGTTGGTCGGATACCGCGAACTGAACCAGGCCAGCGATGGTGACCCCACCGAGCATGAGTAATGGTGAGTGTCGCCTCAGCACCAGTGGCAGGACCATTAACACCGCAGCTACCAGCTGAATCGAGCTGGTTGGATGCGAGATCCCCCGCAAACCGTAGGCAGGTAGCGTGAGCAGCCCGATGCCGCCGGCCAACGCCGCGTCCAACACCCAATCGTGCCGAGTGGCCCCCGGTGGAAACAACAACTCGAATACTCGCATCAAGTCACAGCCTAGGCGGTGGCGGGCGTCATTCCCTGACCAGGCCCCGATTGCCGCCGGTGCTTTTCCAACGCACCAGTTAAGGTGATCCAATGCAGGAGGGGATCACGCGCAGGCTTATCGCAGGCTCGCTCTGGGTCGCGCTGACGATCAGCGGCTGCGCTGCGAACTCGGCCAACAACTTTTCGGCCGCGCTCACCAGCCTCACCGCCGGCGCCTGCACTGGGCCACTGCAATCGCTGAACGAACCAGCAGCGGTAGTCACCTGCGATCAGACCCACAGTTGGGAAGTCACCGCAATCGTGCCTCTCACCGATGCGGAATACCCCGGCGATGACGCTTTGCGGGCAACCGCCCAGAAGGAATGTGCGGCTGCTTTCACCAGTTATGTGGGGGTTGAACCCAGCTACAGCGTGTTCACTTCTACCTACCTCGCGCCTAGTTCAAAATTGTGGTCCGAGGCTGCCAACCGTCAGCTGGTTTGCTTAGCAGGTTCCAGCGCTGGCGATTTGAACACCTCGCTCAAGGGCACGGCTGCCTCACTTCCCAATGTGGGCCAATGCACTGGCGCCTCTCCTAATGGTTTCGATGTCGACTTGATCGCCTGCACACAGCCGCACAACTACGAGATCTACGCCGAGAAGGCCTGGAAGGGCAAGAAGGCCCCCACCTCAGCCGAATTCGATGCACTTTACGCAAGCGTCTGCGTTGCGGGGTTCACCGAGTTTGTTGGGATCGATGCTGGCAAATCGACCTACGAGATCCGCAAGTTGATGGTGCCCGACGCGGCTTGGTCAAAGGTGACCGATCATCGACTGGTTTGTGCTGCTGGCAGCGCCACCGAGCAGGTCACTGGCTCCCTGAAGGACGCCAAGAAGTAACTTCGCCGGTGCCTGGAGGCGGCTCGCCAGGTTTGCAGGAGCCGTCGGCGACCTTTGATCGGCGACAATGTGCACTATGGACTTTTCTTCCTGGCTAGTGCCCAGTGACCTGATCGGGATCGCGGCGGTAGTGGTGATCACGATTGTGGCTCGCTTTGTGCTCGTGCTGTTGACGAAGCGCGCCACCAGACTGGCCCTGGAACGAGCCAAGCGGCGTCATGTTGGCGGGGTGAGCAAGACCGGGAAACTGCTGGAGGCGGTCACCTTTGGCAGCCAAGAGCGTTACAGCCAACGAGCGGCCACCCTAGGAGCGGTGATCAGTAGCTTGATTAGCGTCACGCTCGCTGTGGTTGCGGTCTTGACGATTCTGGCGATTCTGAAGGTGCCGCTAGCTCCGCTGTTGGCTTCGGCCGGAGTTGGCGGCATCGTGCTGGCCTTTGGCGCCCAGACGGTGATTAAGGATTTCCTGTCCGGAATGTTCATGTTGATGGAAGACCAGTACGGCGTGGGCGACCTGGTAGACACCGGTGAGGTCAAGGGCACCGTGGAGGACGTCGGTCTGCGGGTAACTCGGCTTCGCGATGCGTCCGGCACCATTTGGTACGTACGCAATGGCGAGATTCTTCGCCTCGGTAATCAGAGCCAGGGCTGGTCGACGGCAATGGTCGACATTCCGGTGGCGATTGACGAGGATCCGGCGCGCGTAATCGCCATCCTCGAGGTTGTGGCTGCTGACGCAGAGGATGCCGAGGAACTAACCGCGGCACTGTTGGATCGCCCAGAGGTTGCCGGAGTGACTGCGGTCACCGCAAACACCATGACGATTCATCTCAGTGCAAAGACCAAGCCGAACCTGCATCCAATCGTTCAACGCTGGCTGCTGGAACGCAGTCTCAGTGCCCTGGCCAAGGCAGGGGTTCGTACGCCAACTCAGTTGGGTCTTGCAGGCGAGTGACCGTCACGGTGATCTCAAACCAGACCGAGTGACTCAGTTTGGGGTCGGGTCAGCCGCGAATTGCCGAGTAGAACCCACTGAGGCGACCACCACGCACGCCATTGCGACCAGTTCCACCCAGCTGAGTTGCTCCCCGAGCACCACTAACGCGGCCAACGCCGCGACTGCTGGCTCCAAGCTCATCAAGATTCCGAACACCCCCGCGGGAATGCTGCGTAGAGCCACCATCTCCAGCCCGTAGGGGATGACTGAGCTCAACACCGCCACCATCAGCCCCAACACCAACACCTTGGGCTGCAGCAGAGTGGCTCCGCCGATCAGCACGCCCGGGAGCAGGAATGCCACAGCGCCGACCAATGACCCAACGCTCACCCCTGTGATCCCGGACCAGGCGCTGCCGGTTTGACGGCCAAGCAGAATGTACGCAGCCCAGGCGACTGCGGCCAGCAAGGCGAAGGCAACGCCGATCCAATCGGCGGTGGCTGGAAAGACCCCCAACATCGCCACTCCGGCGGCCGCCAGCCCCACCCAAAGCACGTCTCGAGTTCGGCGCGAACCGAGCAGGGCGACCCCAAGCGGTCCCAGGAATTCGATCGTCACCGCTAAACCGATCGGGATTCGGGCGAATGCCATATAGATCGACCAGTTCATCACCGCTAAGGCAATGCCGTAACCGATCACCGCACGCCACTCCGGCCAGGTTCGCCCGCGCAGCCGGGGTCGCGCGACCACCCAGAAGATCGCCGCGGCCAGTGCCATTCGCAGCCACGCGACTGCCACCGGCGCAGTAAGCACAAAAAGCGACTTGGCAACCGAAGCGCCAACCTGAATCGACACGATGGAGATGATGACCAGCCACACCGGGCTGAGCCACTTCGGCAGCTGGACCCTCACCTCAATGCCGCACAGCGGTCGTGCGCCGGGCAGCCGACTAGGTGATCATTGAACATCCCAACCGCCTGCGCGAATGCGTAGACGATGGTCGGCCCGCAGAATTTGAACCCAGCCAGCTTGAGCTGTTTGGAAAGCGCATCGGTTCGCGGATCAGTGGCTGGCACCTGACTTAACGCGGTGAACCGGTTCTGCACTGGGGCATCGGCCACGGCGGACCAAACAACCTCGGCGAAGCCGCCGGGATCGGTGGCCTCCAACGCGAGCCAGGCGCGGGCGTTACCGATGGTGGCTTCGATCTTTCCGCGGTGCCGGACGATTCCTGAATCGGCCAGTAGTCGTTCCACTTCTGGCTGCCCCCACTCCGCGATCACGACCGGATCGAAATTGGCGAAGGCGGCGCGGAAGGCGGCGCGTTTGCGCAGGATGGTGATCCAAGACAGACCCGCTTGGAAGCCGTCCAGACACAACTTTTCGAACAATGCCTGAGAGTCTCGTTCAGGTACTCCCCACTCGTGATCGTGGTAGTCCAGATAGAGCGAATCGGTGCCACACCAGCCGCAGCGCTCCCCCATGGCTGTCTCCCCTCCGAGCACTGCGGCTACGCCAAATCTGAGGCAATAGCCTGCCAGGCTCAAGCCACGAGGCTACCCTTCTTGAAAGGACAGCCGACCGCACAGCTCAGGAACGGGATTCGATGAAAGACACCCAAAAGACAGCACTGACCGGCGGCGTCATCGGTGCCGCCGTTGCGGTGTTTCTGGTTCTGGGGATGCTCGCCCTCGCCCCGCTGCAGACCAGCGAAACCACTTCCACACCCTCGGCGACCGATTTCCCTTGCAGCCGCAGCACTAATTGGAATGGTCGGCCACGCCCTGGGCAGTTGCCTGGCGAACGCAGCCAAAGCACTGCTGTCCCAGGGCCAGGCTTTGGTGGCCGAACTGCCCG
>DHWU01000034.1:64944-65288 GCA_002413345.1 Propionibacteriaceae bacterium UBA5174
CCCCCAGCCGATAGCTAGGCAACGAAGAAGGGTCGGCTACTCACCAGCGTGAGCAGCCGACCCTTCGACTTAGTTGATCAGTCTTCGATCGAGGCCTTGGCAGCTTCGTCCTTGACCTTGTCAGCTTCCTTCACGACTTCGGCATCCTCAGCTTCCAACGCAGTGGGCTCCGATTCGATGGCATCACCATCGGTGCGGGAAGCCCTACGCCGGGACACTACGACTGCACCGAAGGCGATCAGCAACGCCACCACTGCGATCAGGATCCGGACCGGATGGTTTGCACCCGAGCCCACCGACAACGCCACTACCGCCGGAGCGATCAGCAACGCCACCAGGTTCAT
>DHWU01000056.1:0-6490 GCA_002413345.1 Propionibacteriaceae bacterium UBA5174
TCTGCTCTCGCTTCGTCGTGGAGGTGGCGGGAATTGAACCCGCGTCCTCAAGCGGTGAACCAGGACTTCTCCGGGCGCATCCGACTAAACGTTCTACTCGGCTCCCACCCTCACGCCGGCAAGTGGTGGACAAGCCCAGTTCCATTAAAGTCCCGCACTAACCCTGGAACTAGGTCAGTGCAGCAAGCCCTCTAAATGAGGCCAGTATCCGGACCGAAGGCATGTCCGGGCTGACCCTTCGATCACTGCTCAGGCAGCGAGAGCGAAGTCAGTGCGATTGGAATCGGCACCTATTAGTTTCCGGGAGTCGTTAACGAGATGTCCCCGGATCCTCGGCCCGCTTCTCCTGGGACTACCGTCCCGAGTCGAAACCAGTCACCCCCTGTTGAGTTGTCACTGACTGTCGAAACACCCAGCCATCAGAGTTTACTCCGCATGCCTGGCGAGGCCAAACACTGCGATGCCGGTAGGGTTCGGGCCATGGAAAAGCCCTTCGTCGACCCACCTGAGGGTCCCGCCCCAACCGAACTTCAGATCATCGACCTTGAGGTCGGCACCGGCCCAGAAGCCATGCCCGGCAAACAGGTCGCCGTCCATTACGTTGGAGTGGCCTACTCCAGCGGCGAGGAATTCGACTCCAGCTACGGTCGCGGCGAGGCGCTGGTGTTTCCTCTCGGCGCTCGCCGAGTAATCAGCGGTTGGGACACCGGCCTGGTCGGCATGAAGGTCGGCGGCCGCCGACGGTTGGTCATCCCGGCCCACTTGGCCTATGGCGACCGTGGTGCAGGCGGAGTCATCAAGCCCGGCGAAACACTGATCTTTGTCTGCGACCTGGTGGGCGTCAAATAGCCCTAGCCGGTCAGCGCACGCCCCGGTTGCGGTCAGCGAGTTCTCGACGCGCGTCGCGATCAGCGTCGCGGGCGGCGATCGCCTGCCGTTTGTCCCATTCGCGCTTACCAGTGGCGACGGCGATCTCTACTTTGGCGTAACCATCGACAAAGTAGATCGCCAGCGGCACGATCGTCCGACCTGACGTGCCGGTTTCACGCTCCAACTTGGCGATCTCTTTTCGATGCAACAACAGCTTGCGAGTACGGCGGGTCGCGTGGTTATCCCAAGTGCCGAAAGCGTATTCCGGGATGTGGGCGTTACGCAGCCACACCTCGCCGTCGTCAACAGTGGCGAAGGCCTCGGCCAGGGACGCCCGGCCAGCGCGTAGGGATTTCACTTCGGTGCCGGTGAGTACCATCCCAGCTTCGAACCGATCGTGGAGGTGATAGTCGTGGCGCGCTTTGCGGTTCTGCGCCACCAGCACCCGACCTTTTGGCCTTGGCATCGGTTCACCTCCTGTTTTGACTAAATCCGGCTCAGCTTAGCAACCGAGCCGGACCGTCCTCACAAGTAGCGCATCGGATTGACCCGGGTGCCATTGCGGTAGATCTGCAAGTGCAAGTGACAGCCCGTACTCAAGCCAGTGGTGCCGACATACCCCACGACCTGCCCTTGGGTCACCCGCTGACCAGCTCTCACGGTCACCTTCGACTGGTGCGCATAGCCGCTGGATATATTGGCGCCAAACATGCGCCCATAGCTGATCACTGTGTAGTTGCCGAACCCAGTGGTGGTCCAGCCGGCTGACACCACTTTGCCGTTAGCCATCGCTCGGATCGGAGTGCCACACGAAGCACCGAAATCGGTACCCCAGTGCATCCGCCAGTAGTGCAGAATCGGGTGATAGCGCATGCCAAACCCGGATCCAGCGCTGGCATTGACCGGCTTAATGAAGCCGCCAGGGTTTGAGTAATCCTCGCTATCGCCAGAGATCTTGGCCGACAGCTCAGCTTCCTGCTTTTCCAAGGCCTCGTACTGAGCCTGGCTGGCCCTAAGTTCACTGGACGCCACAGCCTGCAGTTTGGCGTTTGCCTCCACCAGCGTCGCAACCTTCGCCTTGCCTGCCTCGGCACGGGCTGCCAACGCCTTGGTCTGGACGACATTGTCTGCAGAGGCTTTGCGCTTTTCAGTCAGCGACGCAGCAGTCGCTTCGCGGGCCTTTGTGGCCGCCGCTGCCTCTGACTGCAGATGATCCAACCGGGCGTATTCATTGGAGGTGGAGTTGAACGCCAGCTCGTTGAACTGCAGTCGCGAGGACATCTGCCGAGGAGTCTCTGCACCTACTACCAACGAAAACCCGACCAGATCGCTTTGCTCCTGATAGGCAACCCGTACCGTCTTGGTGATCACGGCACGTTGCTTTTCGACCTGGGCCGCTGCCGCCTTTTCGGCAACCAGTGCCTGATCAGCGGCGGCCTCAGCTGCCTTCACCTGCGCCACTAACGCAGCATCGGCGGCTTGGGCGCTGGCCAATTGCGTTTGAGCCTGCGTTAGATCTGCTTGCGCAGCTGCCAATGCGGACTGCGAGGCCCGCAAGCTGGCCGCGGCCTTGGCCAATGCCGACTTGTCGGCCGAAACATCGCCCTTGGCGGTCACCATCTGTTTACGCACCCGGTCCCGGACGCTCTTAAGGCTCTCGGCCGAGGCTGGAGAGAAACCGCCCAGAACCAAGCTCAACACCACCAGCATGGCAACAGCGCCAACCGGTCTAGCAACCAGCCGCCTCTTTCGTGGCTGGGATCGAGTTACGTTTGAGGTGGAGGAAGTCACCCGCACGATCGTTCCAATCAGTTGATTAGACTCGGAGAAACCTCCGGGTCGCGATCAGGGTGGGGATGATCGACAACACGACCGCCACCCCGCAGATACTTGCCGTCGCCAAACCGACCTGGCTCCAGCCGATCCATGGCACCGACAGGATCTGAGCCCTCGCTTTGCCTAGGATCACGAATTGTTCAATTGCGGCCAACGTCCCCGCAGCCAACACAGCCCCAAAGACCGCGGCTACTAAAGACTCCAGCAGGAACGGCAGCATGATGTACCAGTTGGAAGCACCAACGAGCCGCATAATGCCGATCTCTCGCCGACGGGAGTGAGCCGCCATCCGAATCGTGTTGCTGATCTGGAGGGTCGCAGCCAGCAACAACAACAAGCTAGCCCCGATGGTCGCCCAACGAGCCAGGTCCAGCCAAGCGAACAGTGGATCCAGCACTTCGTGTAGATCCTTCACGCTATCGACACCGGGTAGGCCTGAGAACTGAGTCTTGATCGCGTCGTACTTGGTCGGATCTTTCAACTTGACCTTGTAGGAATCCGGCATCATGTCGACCGTCATGGTGGCCATGACAGGCGAGTTGGCATAGACCTGTTTGAATTCTGCGAACGCCTCGTCTTTGCTCTCGTAGTAGACCGTTTCGACCAAGTCGTTTCCGACTAGCGCCGCCTTGATCGCCTCACGCTGTGCATCAGTGGCACCAACATTGACCGCACAGCCGGAGCCACTCGTTGGCGCGGGATCTGGAGTACACAGGTACACGCTGACTTCGATCTTGTCGTACCAGCGACCTTTGAACAGATCAACCTGCGCGGCAGCCAATAGCCCGATACCAAACAGTGACAGCGACACCCACATGGTGACGATCACTGCGAAAGCCATCGAGGCATTGCGGCGCAGGCCAGACAGAGCTTCAGTAAGGACGTGTCTCATCGGCCCGCCCCCTGCTCAGATCCTCGCTCACTGGAAGCCATAAACGCCCTTGCTCTGATCACGTACCAAATCTCCGTTATGCAGCTCGATCACTCGTTTGCGCATCTGATCAACGATGTTGGCGTCGTGGGTGGCCATCAACACAGTGGTATCAGCGCGATTGATTCGATCCAGCAGCTTCATGATTCCCACACTGGTGGCCGGATCCAGGTTCCCGGTCGGCTCGTCGCAGATCAGGATCGCTGGCCGGTTCACGAAAGCGCGGGCAATCGCCACCCGCTGCTGCTCCCCGCCAGACAGTTCCTCAGGAAGCCGATCCCCTTTGCCTTCCAGCCCAACCAGTTCCAAAGTCTCCGGAACCACCTTGCGGATGATCGCGGCTGGCTTGCCAATCACCTGCAGGGCGAAGGCAACGTTCTCGTTCACCGTCTTGCCGGGCAGGAGGCGGAAATCCTGGAACACTGCGCCAATCCGCCGCCGCAACATCGGCACCTGCCAGCTGTGCATGCGGCTCAGGTCCCGTCCGGCGACATGAATACGTCCGCTAGTCGGCAGGTATTCGCGCAGGATCAAGCGCATGAAGGTCGACTTGCCTGAGCCTGAGGTGCCAACCAAGAAGGCAAACTCGCCCTTTTCGATCTCGACACTCATCTTGTTCAGCGCAGGCCGCTTCTGACCCTCATAGGTCTTAGTGACTTCTTCGAATCGGATCACAGTTGCGTGCCAGACCGGCTAGACAGTGGGGAAGTTCCCTTGACGAATCAAGGACGGTCTGGTTGCAGTGTAGGCGCAGGTTTCCCCTTATCAACCCAACTCGCTCGGCGTGTTCAGCGCCCGCCCTGCTGGCGCCGCCACCGCACTCCGGCATCGATGAAGCCATCCAAATCGCCGTCAAAGACCGAGTCTGGATTGCCGACCTCATGGTTGGTACGTAGGTCTTTGACCATCTGATAGGGGTGCAGCACATAGGAACGCATCTGCGATCCCCAGGAGTTGCCGCCGTCCCCCTTCAGTTCGCGCATCTCAGCTTCTTTCTCCGCCCGAGCACGCTCTAGCAACCGCGACTGCAGCACTCGCAGCGCGGCCGCCTTGTTCTGCAACTGCGACTTTTCGTTCTGACAGGAGACCACCAGACCCGAAGGCAGGTGAGTGATCCGGACGGCTGAGTCAGTGGTGTTCACGCTCTGCCCGCCGGGGCCCGACGACCGGAAGACGTCGACGCGGATGTCCGCCTCCGGAATGTCGATGTGGTCGGTATCTTCAGTCACCGGTAGAACGTCGACTCCGGCGAAGGAGGTTTGACGACGGCCCTGATTATCGAAGGGGCTGATCCGTACCAGCCGATGCGTGCCCTGCTCAACCGACAGCAGGCCGTAGGCGAAGGGCTCCTTAACCGCGAAGGTGGCCGACTTGATTCCAGCTTCCTCCGCATAGGAAACGTCATAAACCTCGGTCGGGTAGCCGTGTCGCTCAGCCCAGCGCAGATACATCCGCAACAGCATGGCGGCAAAATCAGCGGCATCCACGCCGCCAGCTTCAGATCGGATCGTTACCAGAGCGTCGCGCTGGTCGTACTCACCAGACAACAAGGTTCGGATCTCCAGCGCTTCGATGTCGCCGCCCAGTGCTTTGAGTTCTCGCTGGGCCTCGTCCATCGCGCCCGCGTCGGCCTCTTCCTCGGCCAACTCGATCATGATGCTCAGATCGTCAACCCGCCGGCGCAGAGCAAGCAGGCGATCCACCTCAGCCTGCAGCCGAGAAAGCTTGGAGGTGACCTCCTGGGCATGGTCCTGATCGTCCCAAAGGTCTGGGACGGCAACCTGGGCGGCCAGTTCGGCAATCTCCCCCTGCTTACTCGCAGGGTCGAGCACTGCCTCGATTGAGCCCAAAGTTCGATCAAGAGCGGCCAGATCGGCCTGAAGGTCTGCCACAGTCACGACTGGCAACCCTACCGGCCTGCGGTAGAGATGGGCACCAATTGGGCGCCCGTCCCCATCCCGGGTGACAATATTGGTGATTCTTTGACATTAATTGAATCCGACGTCCCCGTGCGGGTGACGCTTTGGTCACCCCCGCGGGTGACCAAATTAGATAAATAGGAGAATTCTCAAAGATTTTCAGAAAAGTACTTGCGTAACCCCGGTAGATAACTAGTAAAGTTCATCTCGAGGCAAGAGGTTCCCC
The DNA here is from genome assembly GCA_002413345.1 of Propionibacteriaceae bacterium UBA5174. GTDB lineage: Bacteria > Actinomycetota > Actinomycetes > Propionibacteriales > Propionibacteriaceae > Propionicimonas. The sequence goes on from DHWU01000056.1 coordinate 5,783, forward strand.
CCGAGCCCTAGCCCCAAAAGAACTCCGGTTCCCCCCGAGCCGGACTAGCTGCCCCCCGGCAGTGCCCGCAGAACTCTCCCGGTTCGTGGCGGGCTCCTTCCTTTTCTAGGCCCCCACTAGGACTTTCACCACTGCGAGCCACACGAGCCTGGGCGTCAGGTCGCCCGCCACAGCTCAGGCATCCGGGCCGAAATCGGATCAATCATTTGTCCCCACCCCGGGTAGTCGCGACTAATGTCAACGACTCAACATATTGACCGAGGCCCAGCACACTCCCCCACCTGCTGACATTAATCGATACCCATCAGCCAGCATTCCCGAAAACTATCGCCGCCCAAAGTAATCAGAAAATGGCACATTATGCCGCCAATGATTGGTCAACTAACAATCAACCGCCGACCGCCCCCGATGTAACCAAGCCCCGAGTGGCCAACCTGGCTGTGACTAGGCATTTTGCACCTGAAACGGTCAGTGGCACTTACTGCACGAATTGGACCTCAGTCCCGCCGGGCACGCCCGACTTGAGCGATTGCGCTCGGGCAGGAAATCGGTCCAAGCAAGTGGCTCAATTACCCATCGGGGTATCACTCAACCCGGACATACCCCGCCCCGTACACAAGCGAGTAGGTACCACCCCATCACTACCCCTAAGATTGAACGGCCGGGGCGCATAGCTCAGTTGGTTAGAGCACCTCCCTTACAAGGAGG
>DHWU01000056.1:6733-14295 GCA_002413345.1 Propionibacteriaceae bacterium UBA5174
AGAGCACCTCCCTTACAAGGAGGGGGTCAGGGGTTCGAGTCCCTTTGCGCCCACCCGCGCTGCAAGTCGTCAACCTAACCGCGCCAATCGGGGGCCCCAGGACGGGTGCGAAGCGCAGGTCACCACCTTCCAACCCCAGGCTCAACCGCCACCACCATCAGACCCGTGCCTTATCGCCCCGACGGCCGTCCTGAATCAACCATCTGCCGCACTGCCCCCACCAACCCCAGCACTTGCGTCCTATATCGATGTGCGTCAATATAGGACGCATGGTTGACCCTTCATCAAGACAGCAGCCCCAACATCTGGCAGCAGCGACTTCAAAACAGCTCGCGCCGCTAGACAAGTGGCTGCCTGCCTGGATCGCGATCGCCATGCTCGTCGGCTTGGGCCTGGGCCGTTTCATACCGGCGCTGGGGCAACTTCTGGCCAGGCTCGAGATTGGCGGAATCTCGGTTCCGATCAGCATCGGGCTGCTGGTGATGATGTACCCAGTGCTCGCCAAGGTCCGTTACGACAAAGTTGCCGCAATCACCGGCGACAAGAGGCTCTTGGTCTCATCGCTGGCGCTGAACTGGATTGTCGGCCCAGCGGTCATGTTCTCCCTCGCCTGGGTCTTTCTAGCCGACCTACCCGAATACCGAACTGGGCTGATCATCGTAGGGCTGGCTCGCTGCATCGCGATGGTCGTGATCTGGAACGACCTGGCTTGCGGCGATCGGGAAGCCACCGCCGTACTGGTGGCGATCAATTCGGTCTTCCAAGTCGTGGCTTTTGGCTTGCTTGGCTGGTTCTATCTCACCGTGTTGCCAGGATGGCTCGGCTTGAACACCCAAGGCCTAGAAGTGTCGCCCTGGCAGATAGCCAGCAACGTGGCGGTCTTCCTCGGCGTCCCGTTGGTGGCAGGTTTCGCCTCTCGGTGGATTGGGGAACGGCGGCGGGGGCGGGACTGGTACGAACACCACTTCCTGCCAGCGATAGGCCCCTGGGCGCTCTACGGGCTGCTGTTCACCATTGTGTTGCTGTTCGCCCTCCAAGGCGGCGCGATCATCGCCGCACCGCTGGATGTCGCCCGGATCGCGTTACCACTTCTGGCGTACTTCGCCACCATGTGGTTGCTGGGCCTCCTGTTAGGTAAGGCCATCGGCTTGGGCTATGCCAGATCAGCGACCCTCGCCTTCACCGCCGCGGGCAACAACTTCGAACTGGCCATCGCGGTCACCATCGGCACCTTCGGCGTAACCTCCGGGCAAGCGCTAGCTGGCGTCGTCGGGCCACTGATCGAGGTCCCTGCCCTGGTCGGCCTGGTCTATGCATCGCTTTGGGCCGCCCGAGCCTGGTTTCACACCAACCCCTACGCCAGTGAAGAAGGTTCGTCGTGATCGAAGTCAGCCTCGACTCCAAGCCGAACGAGTGCAGCCCGACATCAGCCAACGCGATTGATCTCGGCGTAGCCACAAGCCTGGCGCACCTATTGAAGGCCCTGGCCGACCCACTTCGATTGCGAATGCTGTCGGCAATCGCAGCAGACCAGCGCGGCGAATCCTGCGTGTGTGACCTCGCCAACCTTGCCGAAGTGGCCCAGCCGACTGTCTCCCACCACCTCAAAGTGCTTAAAGACACCGGACTCTTGGTCTCACAGCGGCGTGGAACCTGGGTCTGGTATCAGATTGCCCCATCCCGCCGCGGCGCAGTGACCGCATTGTTGGACGCCTTCGCCCCGTCCGCCATTGCTGAACAACACAGTGCCGCACCACTACCGGCTGCCACTTTGCGAGACCTGGACAATCGAGTCAGTCGTCTGGCCGACGAACTCGCCGACGAGTTTCCCCAGCTCAACCGACAACTTGCACTGGCGACTGTTCGGGAGTCTTACGCCGCTCTGGTTCGCTCCGCGAAGATCACCACCCACCTGATCCCGCTAACCGAGCGTTTTGCTCGACAGCGACTTGCCGACCTAACTCGCGATCGGTCTGCTGGCGTACCCCAGGTGCTGTTCGTGTGCGTTGCCAATGCTGGCCGCTCCCAACTCGCCGCCGCTCTGACCAACAAGCTGGCTGGCGGAAGAGTTGTGGCTCGTTCTGCTGGCTCGAGCCCGGCAGCCGACGTCCACCCACTAGTTCGATCCCTGCTCACCCAGATTGAAGGGGACGCCGCCGCTCGACGATTCCCGAAGCCGCTCACCGACGACGCCGTGCGCGCCGCCGATGTTGTGATCACCATGGGCTGCGGCGATGTGTGTCCAATCATCCCCGGCGTCCGCTATCAGGACTGGGCCGTCGGAGACCCAGCCCTAGCCTCGCCACAAGGGGTTGAAGCGATCAGTGCTGACATCGCCACCCGCGTCCACGACTTGATTGATTCCCTCCTACCAACCGAAAGCTGATCCCAATGACAATCAGACCGTCCGTGTTATTCGTCTGCGTCCACAACGCTGGCCGCTCCCAAATGGCAGCCGGCTACCTGCGCCAGTTCGCTGGCGACAAGATCGAAGTCCGGTCAGCGGGATCGCTGCCAGCCGACCAAATTAACCCGATTGCGGTCGAAGCCATGCGCGAAGAAGGAATCGACCTAGCTGCGGAGGCGCCCAAGATCCTCACCACCGAAGCAGTTCAGGCCTCCGACGTCGTAATCACCATGGGGTGCGGGGACGCCTGCCCATTCATGCCCGGGAAACGGTACGAGGACTGGAAGCTGGACGATCCGGCCGGACAAGGAATCGACGCAGTGCGACCGATCCGCGACGAGATCAAGGCCCGCGTCCAAGCGCTCGTCGCCGAACTCATCGGCTAACCCGCTGTCAGGGGGGCCACCGCGCATCGCCGCAGCGAGGATGGTGCAACCCAAGGCAAATATCTGATCGAGGCAGCTAGCTCAGCGCCGCGCACCCTTTGGCCGCACCAGTTTCTGCGCCTGCCAGTCTTTCGACACATTTGTGGTGTTCGCCAACGCAAGACCCGCCGTCAACGCAGCCTCGGCAAGATCGGAGGCGTCAACGTAGCCGTCACGCCCCACCCGCGGAGTGAACAGCCAGAGCTGCCCGGCGCTGTTTAGGTCGGTCAACGCATCAACCAGGCCGTCCGCGAGATCACCATCCTCCTCGCGCCACCACAACAGCACCACATCAACAGCCTCAATGGCCTCGTAAACGAAGTCATCGCTTAGGACGTCCAGAATCGCAGAGCGCAACTCAAGATCAACGTCTTCATCCCAACCCAGCTCCTGAACCGCCAGGCCTGGGACGATCTCCAGTGCAGCCACGGTCAACGCCGCCGTTCCGGGCGCGGTACTCACGCAGCCTCCCCACTTCCGTTGTTATCGCTCACAGTGGTTTCAGCCTGCCAGATTCACGCGCGCCAGAAAAGGTGCCGCTCGCGATAGAAACACCTTCTCAACATTCGAAGCCACCTCAGCTCTAGGATCAACCCTATGACCAGCTTCGCCGAACTGATCGCGGCCGCTGACCAGTCCGGCGCAGCGGCACTGACTGAGATCCTTGCGGTGGCCTACGAACGGTCGCCCGGAGCGGTCGAATCGGTGAGCTACGGCTTGCCCACCTTGCACCATCAGGGGCGTCCGGTATTGGGGATTGGAACCAACGCCGCGGGTTTTTCAATCTTTCCGTTTAGCCCAGCGGTCGTGGCCCAGGTGCGCGATCAGTTGAGCGGTTTCCGAATCACCAAAGGATCCATCGGCTTCAGCGCCGACCACCGGATCCCTGAACTTGTGGTGGCCCAGATCGTCGATCTCCGGCTTGCCGAAATCGAGCGGAGCACGCCGTGAACCAGCCGAGTCCAGCCGCCAGCCAATCATGGTGGCCAACCCCTGAGGACCGAGCAGCCAGTGCCCGCGAGCTTGCCGACGCTGCCGCCGAACTCACCACCGCCGCGCTGGCCCGAATCGCTGACCAACACCCCTGGTTCGCCAAGATGGAAGCTGAGCATCGATCCTGGGTCACCTTGGTTGCCCGCACTGGCATCGACGGTTTCATTAGCTGGTTCGCCTCGGGTGGGGACACCGGACCAGCCGGCCCCTTCGAAGCGGCACCTCGTGCGCTGACCCGCCGGATCACTCTCAACCAAACGGTGGACCTAGTGCTCACCACGATCGAGACTGTTGAGGAACGCATCGACTCCCTTCCGACCGAGGAGCAGTTGCCACTACGGATTGGAATTCTGCGCTATTCCCGCGAGGTGGCGTTCGCCGCCGCCCGGGTTTACGCCCGTGCCGCCGAACTGCGCGGAGCCTGGGACGCCAGGCTCGAAGCCATGGTGGTCGACGCCATCATTCGCGGGGATGCTGACGAATCGGTAATTTCGCGGGCGTCCACGCTGGGTTGGGTCACTCCCACTGCGGGGGTGGCCGTCGTGATTGGCTCCGCACCAGATGATCCAGGAACCGCGGTGGAGGCCATTCGCGCCTCAGCCAGCCACAACTCGATGGAATTGTTGGCCGCACCGCAGGGCGATCGGCTGGTGCTGGTGATCGGCACTTCAGCAGTCTCGATTGACGAGTTGGTGAATCTTGTGGCTGGGTTCACCAACCAATTCGGCCCCGGCGAAGTCGTCGTCGGACCGATTGTGACCGCCCTGACTGACGCCGCCCGCAGCGCCAGATCCGCACTCTCCGGCCTCAGAGCGGCAAAAGCTTGGCCACAAGCACCTCGCCCGGTGGCTGCCGAACGACTGCTGCCTGAACGAGCCTTGGCCGGTGACGGCCATGCTCGCCGAGCCTTGGTCGCCGAGCTTTACCAGCCACTCACCGAAGCTGGCGGCGATCTGATCCAGACCTTGACTACTTACTTCGCGGCCAACAGTTCAATCGAGGCCAGCGCCCGCGAATTGATCGTCCACGCCAACACCGTGCGTTACCGACTGCGCCGGATCCAGGAGATCACTGGCTACTCCCCCACCGACGCCCGCGATGCCTACGCCTTGCGCCTAGGACTCACGCTCGGGAGATTGCTGGCCTGACGACTATTACAAGCTGCGGTGGACTATCGGGACCAATTCCCGGCTCCACTTGTAGGTTTCCTACAAACCCTGCCCGCACATTTTCGTGGCGTCCAGCGTCACTCGAGCCAACATTTTCGGACACAGTTGTGCCGTGCTCGCAATCGTTGCGCCCGGACAGGGCGCCCAGACCCCCGGTTTCCTAGGCCCTTGGCTGACCGAACCCCGCTTCGCTGATCGACTCAAGTGGCTATCCGCAGTGGCTGGCCTGGACCTGGCTCACTACGGAACCCAAGCCGACGCTGAGACCATCAGAGACACCGCGATCGCGCAACCACTGCTGGTCGCCGCCGGGTTACTAGCGGCCCTCGAATTGTTTCCTCAACCAGCGGACGGATTCGCCCGCACTGGCGTTGCCGCCGGACACAGCGTCGGCGAGATCACCGCCGCCGCCGCAGTCGGTGTGCTTTCGGCCGAGCAAGCGATGGTGTTCGTCCGCGAACGCGGCCAGCAAATGGCTGCCGCCAGTGCAGCCCGCCCCACTTCAATGATGGCCATCGTCGGCGGCGATCAAACCGAGGTACTGGCTGCGGTCGAAGCCCACGGGCTGACTGCGGCCAACAACAACGGCTCCGGTCAGATTGTGGCCGCCGGGACTGTCGAACAACTCGCCGCACTGCAGGCCAATCCCCCGGCACGAGCGCGGCTGATCCAGCTGAGCGTCGCTGGCGCCTTCCACACCGTCCATATGAAGCCAGCAGTGGCCCATCTGGAACAGCTGTCTCGGGCCATCACCACCCATGACCCTCGCACCCGCTTGCTTTCCAACGCCGACGGCCAAGTTGTGCAATCCGGCGCTGAGTACCTGCGTCGCTTAGTCAACCAGGTAGCGAACCCGGTCCGATGGGACCTCTGCCTGCAGACAATGGCCGACCTCGGGGTCACCGGGCTGCTGGAGCTGCCACCGGCTGGCACCCTTGCTGGAATTGCCAAGCGGAACCTGAAAGGTGTCGAGCTATTCAGCTTGAACACCCCTGACCAGATTCCCGCAGCGCAGGAATTTGCCGCTAAACATGGCGACACCGCCTCGGCCAGCGCGCAGAACTCGGCCATGTCTTGGATGTTGCTCGTTTCGCCAAACAAGGGCGAATTCGCGGCCGCGGCCGGGGTTGATGTCGGCGTCCAGTTGGATGCTGGGGCGCCGGTCGGCACAGTCTCGAACCTTCGTGACACCGTCACGATCAGCATGTCCCACCCAGGCACCATCACCGAATGGCTGGTCGCCGACGGTGACCCAGTTGCTCCTGGGCAGCCGCTCATTCGCCTTTACCCAACCCACGACTCAACAGGAGCAGCTTCATGACTCTAAAAGCCAGCGCCGGCGCACCATTTGCCCGGATCTTGTCAGTGGGCTCGGCCACCCCATCACGGGTGATCGACAACGAGTTCCTGCTGCAGTACATCGATTCCTCGGATGAGTGGATCACCCAGCGCACTGGCATTTCCGAGCGTCGCTGGATCGGTGAAGGCGAGAACATCGAGACTTTGTCGATGACCGCAGCCACCAGCGCAATCGAGCGTTCTGGCGTGGACCCCGCGCAGATCGACGCAATAATCGTGTCGACGATCTCGCACTACCACCAGACGCCCGCACTAGCACCGAAACTGGCTCATCTGCTCGGCCTCGACGACGCCGCAGCCTACGACATCTCCGCCGCCTGTGCTGGCTTCAGCTATGGGCTAGCTCAAGCCGAATCAATGATCCGCACTGGCCAGGCCCAATACGTATTACTGATCGCTGGCGAAACGATCTCAGAGATCACCGATCTGACTGATCGCGGGACTGCTTTCCTGTTCGGGGACGGCGCGGGCGCGGTAGTGGTCGGCCCCAGCGAAACCAATGGCATCGGGCCGGTCGTGTGGGGTTCGGATGGCTCCCAGGAAGGCGCCATCTGGCAGACCAAAGACTGGCATGCCGCGGTCGAAGCTGGTGAGTTCCCCAAGCTCGGCATGAACGGGCAGGCCGTCTTCAAGTGGGCCACCGGATTCATTGCCAAGGCTGCCAAACAATGCCTGGACGAGGCTGGCATCGCTCCCGAGGACCTGGACGTGTTCATTCCGCACCAGGCCAACAACCGAATCACCGATACCTTGCTGCGCTACCTCAAACTGCCCGAAGGCGTGGTGGTGGCTCGAACCATCAAACACCTGGGAAACAACTCCGCAGCCACTATCCCGATGGCGATGGATGCGCTCCTCGCCAGTGGCGAGGCCAAGAGTGGCCAAACCGCCCTGATCATCGGCTTCGGCGCTGGCTTGGTCTACGCAGGCCAGGTAATCACCCTCCCCTGAACCCCCGGCATGGCCGGAACTGCAACCCAAATAGTAAGAAATGAAGGAGAACCCAATGACCACCGAAGAGATCCGCGGCCAGCTCGCCGAACTAGTCAACGAGGTCGCCGGCGTGCCGGTTGATGACGTACAGCTCGACAAGTCCTTCGTCGATGACCTCGACGTAGATAGCCTCGCCATGGTCGAGATCATCGTCGGCTGCGAAGAGAAGTTCGGCGTCGTGATCCCCGACGAAGAGTCCAAGAACCTCAAGACCGT
>DHWU01000056.1:14535-60669 GCA_002413345.1 Propionibacteriaceae bacterium UBA5174
AGAACCTCAAGACCGTGGGCGACGCTGTCGCCTATGTCGAAGCCCACAGCTGAGCCTCAACTCGCTCAGCTGGGCTCACAGCTGAATCAACACCTGTTTTGCCTCCACGGCCATTGCAGGACCTAACCCGCCGTTGGCTGGCCGGGGACACCAAATTTGTGTTTGGCGTACCCGGCCACCCAGCCCGCATCTACCTACACCTGTTCGGAGCAGCATGACTGAGATCGTGATCACCGGGATCGGCGCCACCACCCCTCTGGGCGGCGACCTGGCCTCAACCTGGGCTGGCATGCTGGCCGGACGCTCGGGCGTCCAGCGAATCGACCTGGACTGGGCCGCGGAGTTGCCCGTCCAGATCGCCGCTCCCGTCGCGGTCGACCCGTCTGAGAAGATCGACCGGGTGAAGGCCCGGCGATTGGATCGGTCAACTCAGTTGGCATTGATCGCCGCCGAAGAGGCCTGGTCGGACGCTGGCTTCGATTGGAACGCCGCAGAGGGCGTTGACGTCGATCCACAGACCCTTTTGGTCTCTTTGGCCAGCGGCATCGGCGGACTCCACTCCCTGCTGAACAACTGGGACGCGCACCGCGACAAGGGCTACCGTCGAGTGAGTCCGTTCACCATTCCGATGCTGATGGCCAACGCTCCGGCTGCCAATGTCGGCATCCAGATCCACGCCAAAGCTGGCGTCCATACTCCAGTTTCGGCCTGCGCCTCCTCAAATGAAGCCATCTCGCTAGCGATCGACCAGCTTCGGCTCGGTCGCGCCGAAGTAGCTGTGGTTGGCGGAGCCGAATCCACCATTCACCCACTGCCAATCGCCGCCTTCGGCCAAATGCAGGCACTCAGCCGACGCAATGACGAACCTGAACGGGCTTCGCGGCCTTGGGATCGTGGCCGCGACGGTTTCGTGATGGGTGAAGGCGCCGCCGTGATGGTGATCGAAACGCTGGATCACGCTCGCGCTCGCGGTGCCAAGATCTACGGCACGCTCGCCGGTTCTGGGATCAGCGCCGACAGCTACGACATCGTCCAGCCTGATCCCAGCGGCGCTGGCCAATCCATGGCGATGTTGAGGGCTTTGAAGAATGCCAATCTGACTGCGGCCGACATTCGTCACGTCAATGCTCATGGCACCTCGACTCCGGCCGGCGACGTCACCGAAGCTAGCTCGATTCGACGTGCGCTCGGGGCTGCAGCCGATCAGGCCGTGGTCACCTCCACCAAATCGATGACCGGCCACCTTCTCGGCGGCGCGGGCGCGCTAGAAACCATCGCCACCGTGATGGCCTTGCACGACCGGATTGTGCCGCCGACGATCAACCTCGAAGATCCAGAGCCAGGCTTGGAAATCGACATCGCGGCTAACGCGTCGCGTCAGTTGCCGCAAGGCGATCTAGCCGGAGTGAACAACTCCTTCGGTTTCGGCGGATCAAATGTCGCCGTAGTCGTGACTAACGCCAACCAAACCACCTGAGGACGAAGATGACTGCCACCGCGACAACGAAGCCGCCTCGACTGCCCCGCGAAGAAGACCCGCGCAATCCGCGGTTTCGCCTCGCCGCACTCCTGGATCCGGGCACCATGCAGCTGCTTGGCCCAGACGACGAATCCGGCATGCTGGCCGCGACCGGTGCGATCAATGGCAGCCCCGTGGTCGCCTTCTGTTCCGACGCGACCGTAATGGGCGGGGCGATGGGAGTGGCTGGCTGCGAGGTGGTCGTCCAGGCCTACCGGCAGGCAATGGTCGATCGGGTGCCCATCATCGGAATCTGGCACTCCGGTGGCGCCCGGCTAGCCGATGGCGTCCTCAGCTTGCACGCGGTGGGTCAGATCTTCTACTCAATGACCCAAGCCTCGGGCAAGATCCCACAGATCTCGGTAGTACTCGGCGCTGCCGCGGGCGGGGCGGCCTACGGGCCAGCACTTACCGATGTGGTGATCATCGCCCCCACTGGTCGAATCTTTGTGACCGGACCAGATGTGGTGCGCTCGGTTACCGGCGAAGACGTGGACATGCTGCGACTGGGCGGACCAGACACTCACGGACGCAAGTCCGGCGTGGTGCATGTCTTGGCCGAAAACGAAGCTGATGCACTTTCCCGCGGCCGCGCAGTGACCACTCTGTTGGCCGCTCAAGGCGGTCTGGGAGAAGTCACCGATGTTGACTTGAGCACTTTCCTGCCCGAATCGCCCAAACGCGCTTACGACGTGCACCCACTGATCGAAGGCCTGCTCGACGAGGGCAGCATCTTCGAACTGCACGCCCGCTGGGCGCCCAACGTGACCATCGCCTTCGGGCGTTTGGGCGGACGCACAGTTGGCGTAATCGCGAACAACCCGCTTCGACTAGGTGGGTGTCTGGATTCGCTCAGCGCGGAGAAAGCCGCCCGCTTTGTGCGGCTGTGTGACGCTTTTGGCGTCCCCATCGTGGTGTTGGTGGACCTTCCCGGATATCTGCCTGGCGTCGGCCAGGAATGGGACGGTGTGGTGCGGCGCGGCGCCAAACTGCTGCATGCCTTCGCCGAAGCCAGTGTGCCCCGAGTGACTCTGGTGACCCGCAAGGCTTACGGGGGTGGCTACATCGCGATGAACGCCCGCTCATTGGGTGCCACCAAAGTATTTGCCTGGCCTGAAGCGACGATTGCGGTCATGGGTTCAGTGGCCGCGATTCGGGTGCTGCACCGCCGCAAGTTGGCTGCCGTACCGGAAGATCAACTGGCTCAAGTGGAGGTCGAATTGGCCGCTGAGCATGACGTCCTCACCGGCGGTGTGGAGCGGGCCGTCGAGATTGGTGTGGTCGACGAGATCATCACCCCAGCACGGACTCGCTCGGCTTTGGCTGCTGCTATTCGCGAAGCTGACACCGGCGTCCGAGGTCTACACACGAACATCCCGTTGTGATGCTCGTCCGCTGAGCCCCGATCCCTGAGGAGCGACCGTTGGGTGTTCCCGGGTGGGCTGAGTCGTCGGCTGGGTTGCCTGATGGCTAAGTCAACTCGACGCTGGCACCTACGCACTCCTCAGGGAATCGGCCTCGAGACTTCAACCAACCCGAGCCGAAGACCACCGCCGATTGCCTCACTGGTTTCGCCGGTGGCGGTTCAATCGCTTTCGATCCTTACTGGAGTTCCCACCAGCCACCCACCGTCGACGGCTAGGACCTCACCACAGATGTGGTCAGCCAACGGCGAGGCCAAGAACAGCACCGCATCAGCAATCTGCTTCGGCATCGCCCATCGCCCATTTGGAGTCTGTGCTTCAAGGGCGCGCCGAGTCGGCGAATCATAGATCGCGGTCATGTCGGTTTCGACGAATCCAGGCGCCACACTATTGACGTTGATCCCTTCAGCTCCGTAGTCGATACCCGCTTGCCGAGTGAGGTTCACAATCGCGGCCTTCGACGAGCAATAGGCCGCGAAACCCGGATTTGCCCGCAGTCCGCTGATCGAAGTCACGTTGATCACTTTGCCGCCTCGCCCATGTGCCCGCATCGACCGAATGCCAGCTCGCATGCAGAAGAAGGTGCCGTCAACGTTCACCGCAAACTGGTGGCGCCACTGATCATTAGACGTCTCCAAGACGCTGCCCGCAGTTAGTACTCCAGCGTTGTTCACCAGAATGTCGATGCCGCTGTGCTCCTGGTCGATCTCGGCCATGGTTCGATCGACCTCAGCCGCGTCGCTCACGTCCAGATTCTTCGAGGTGGCCTGTCCGCCAAGCCGAAGGATTTCAGCTGTCGTCGATTCGTCCCCAGCCTTCCAGTCGGACCGATCGGCGATCACCACAAAAGCTCCTTGGCCCGCCAATGCGAGCGCCACCGCGCGCCCAATACCACGCGACCCGCCAGTGACTACCGCGGTCTTTCCGCTGAGGTCAATTACGTTTTCCACAATCGTTTCCTACCTACTCAGATCAGTATTGATGGCTGCTGCGATCACAACGCGCGCAGCCAAGCTCCCCAACGCGGATCAGACATCTTCGATCGCGCCCGAAAGAGCTTCCACACCCCGTATTTGAAATAGTCGAAGCTGGAATCTGGGTCATAACGCCGCTTCACGCACGCCCACAGACCCCAGTTGACGTCAGCCACTGCGCAGGCCACCTGCACTCGGGCCACAGTCGCCCAGTCAGTGTTGCCGTAATACGCCTCCACGCACTCCAGCAGCTTCGCTTCGTCATAGAAATACTCAGTGACCATGACGGCCAGTTCATAGGCGCGCTCGTTGTTGCCAGCGAATTCGTAGTCGATCATCCGCATCGGAGCCCCATCGGAAATCAAGAAGTTTCCGGGCATAGGATCGCTGTGACAAGGAACGATATCCAGACCTGATGCGTTGAAGGCGGCTTTGGCCTGCTGGTATTCCAGCAACACCTTGTCTGCGTACCCGGGCAAGACCACCGACAGCTGACCGATCTGCTCCAGGTATCCATCAACCGAATCGAAGATGGTCTTCGTATGTGGCAGTGGTGCCGCCGAGTTGAACTTGCGATATAGCTCAATGATTTGCTTGGCAATCTCCAGACTCTTCAGATCGGCGTTCGTGCAGGCACGATGCGTCTGGAGAAATTCGATGATCTCGACACCAGTGCGTGCGTCAAGGCTTACCACTCGCGGACCGATCCCGCTCTCGCTCGCCCGCCGGGCCGCAGCGTGCGCATTCTCCCGGTCCACATATTCCGAGGAGCCCTCGCCAGGAACCTTCAAGAAGTAGACCGTCGGATCGGACTCGACATCGATCCGCCAGTTGCTATTCGACAGCCCACCTGCGATCGGTTGATAACGCACTCGAGCATCCCGCCACTGACTGACCGCAGCAATCGCTTGCTCAGCCTTCAACTCGGCATCAGTGCGCCCTTCTCCAACCAACCTTCCCGGTCGGAATTGCGTGTCCGTAGACATCACCTTGGTCTCACTCATGCTGCCGACTCCTGACTTGCGAAGTAACAGTCATTTCGGCGGTCCCTGAGCTCTTCGCGCAACAGCAAGAAGTGCCAATCGGCGAATTTGGTGTATTCGATCGTCCCGGGCTCGCTGGCTCCTCGCCACATTCCAATTAGTGCCTGACGCAGGTGTTCAGCGATCCCGTAGGCGCGCGCGATCAGGTAGTCCCGCTCGCCGCCCCGTTCTCCGTTCAAGATCTGAAAGGTCTGCTGTTCCACCAAAGGCAGATAGGCGAACTCGGCCATCATGATGCCGATCTCTTGAAGCGGGTCTACTCGCCGCGCGAGGTCCCAGTCCAGGAGCAACAGTCCTTGCGGCCCGACCAAGAAATTGGAGGCATCCCCACTGTTGTGGCAGAACACGGCTCGAGTCGGATCGAAGGGAATCCACTTTTCCAGCGACTTGGTGGCGGACACCAACCACTGATAATCACTGGGCAGTGCGGGGTCGTCTGCGGCCACGAGCTTTCCTAGCTCGCGGATGTCATCAAATACCGTCGCCACCGGAGCTTTGACCTTGAGTTCGGACCGGACCCGGCCAAGTGCTTGGGCTAGCTGCTTCAGCCGCTTTGGGTCAATGAAGTCGTCGATCGTTGCAGTGCGCCACTGGCCGGAGCACTCCACGGTGACTGTCTCGCCCGAAATCCGATCAGCAGCGAGCAATTTTGGGCCAATACCCAGCGCTCCGGCTTGTTCTGCTGCTTCCACCAGCAGTTCCGGTGTGCTGTAGGCCAGCGAATCAGGATGCATCAGTCGATCGATTACCTGGGTGCCGTCAACCAACCACAGCCGGGTGCGCAGTGAATCCGCGCCCCACCACGCGGGGCTTGCCGAAGGCTCAAGACACTCAGATTCGGTGATCTGGTCTGCCGCGATCAGTGCCATTTCCTCACCTTCCCAAACTCGGGAACTGCAGCTGAAAACTCCGCCTGGCCTCGAGCCATCCAGCGAGCCTCATCAGCTTGTAGTCGTCGAAACGCTGTCCGATTAGCTGGACGCCAATCGGGTGGCCCTGGTCCATGCCGAAGCAGAGGGTGACTGCTGGCTGGCCGCTCTGGTTGTACCAGGCAGTAAAGCCGCAGTGCGCCAACGGACGGCTCGAATCCAAGCCAACTGACTCAGCCGGAAACGAGACCACCGGCAGTACCGGCGACACCACGAAGTCGTATTCCCCGGTCCGCGCAGCTACCTGCTGTTGGGCAACGTCAACGGCGGCAAGATCCCTTGAGAAGTCGCTGCTCGAATAGCTGCGGGCTGTCAGCGCCCAGTCCCGCACCTGAGGCAACACCAGGTCGCCAGCGTCGCCATAGGACTCGATTTCGGTCAGGGCGCGCACTTGGAATACCCGATCCAGCGCGTCGTAAGGATCGTGATCGAAGAGCGGCGCCATTTCCTCGACCTGGGCGCCACCGTCACTCAGCGCCTGCGCTGCCGCCCACAGCGTTTCCTTGACCGCGGGCTCGGCAGCGAAGCCGTATCCAAGATCAGACAGCACCCCGATGCGTAGGCCGGCCGGACTCAGCTCCTCACGCAGCTGGGCGTCGGCCAGCGGAGGCAGGCTGAGATTGTCTCGTCGGTCTGGGGCAGTAATCACCTCCAACATCGCCCAGGCATCAGCCACGGTTCGCGCCAGTGGTCCAGCGCTGCGGGTGGTGCTGGAGGCCAAGTGTGGAATCAGGCCCTGAGTGGGTTTCAGCCCGACTAGACCGTTGCTCGCTGCCGGCAGGCGCACCGATCCGGCGATATCGGAACCGACGCTGGCAAAGCCGATTCCGGCCGCCAACGATGCCCCAGCACCCGCACTGGAGCCACTGGTGTTGGTGTCCAGGTCCCAGGGATTACGAGTCACGCCGTACAACGAACTCACGCCGGCGGCCATCATGCCAAGGTCAGGCATCGCCGTTTTACCCAGGATCACCGCCCCAGCGTCCTTCAGTGCTTTCGCCGGCGGTGAATCCTCGGTATCCACAGCTAGCGATGCGTTCGGGGCAGTGCCGTGCCGCCAAGGCATCCCGGCGGCACGAACGCTGTCCTTGATCGTCACCGGAACACCGTCAAGGGGGCCTTTCGGCCGCCCGGCACTCCACCGGGCGGCCGAAGCCTGTGCAGCCGTACGAGCAGACTCCTCGGCTACAAAGACAATGGCATTGATGATCGGATTGACTCTCGCAATCTGCTCCAACTCCTGATCGAGCCTCCTCACCGGATCGGTTGACCCACTTCGGTATTGCTCGCTCAACTGCGCAATGCCAGAACCCTCGATCTGGGACAGATCATTCACCGCGGAGCCATCTCCTCATCCAAATCGACGGCCTCGACCACGGCAGCGGCTTCCTCGATGGCGAGGATGTCGCTGCGCAATGCGGGATGCTTTGCCGCCTCGAAGAACTCGTCAATCCGGGCACGCTCTGCTGCGTCCTGCCCGGTGAGGGAGGAGACAACCAGATAGACCACCAGGTTCGCTGCGAGTGCAACGACACCACTAGTCAGGCTGCCGAGCGCGGCAATGTCATCGGGAAAGACTGCCGTGAGCACTGCAGCCAGTACGGCGCCTACGCTCATGCCAGCAATCGCCCCGTACTTATTGCCGTGCTTCCAGAAGATGCCCAGGAACAGTGGCACTGCGATCTGGACCACCAATTGGTAGGAGATCTGCGCCAGCAGTTGCAGCCGCGTCATGTTGAAGGTGGCAAAGGCCAATGCGGTGGCGATCGCCATGAAGGCGATCATTGATCCCTTGGCGATGAAGATCAGCTTCCGATCCGACAGCCGTTTTCCAGGACGCTGCACAATGTCGTTGGCGATTTGCAGACCACATACCTGCACCGAACCATCGATGTGCCCCATCGCGGCGGCGAACACGATCACCAAGGCGAGCCCAGTCATCCAGGTGCCGCCGTACTGATCCAGAAGGGTGAACCACGCCATCTGCGGCTTTGCAGCCACGGCCGGGATAGCCACTGCGGCCATGCCCACCAGCATCAGAATCGTGTAGAAACCACCGCTAATCAGCATGGTGCGAGTAGTCGCCGCTTTGACTGAACGGACGCTGTTGGCAGTGAAGATCCGCTGGAAACTGGTCGGCCAGCACAACGCACCGACAACACCGGTGAAAATCAACGAGAACCAGTAGAACGGACCGTAGGTGTCGCCGTCACCGGGGATGAGCAGGAACTTCTCCGGCAATGCAGCCAGCGCCGAGAACGAGATTGGGCTGCTGCCCAGTCCGGTGAGCATCATCACACCGATTACCGCCGACAACACGTAGGCCACTGAGCCTTGGAACATGTCGGTCAGGATCAATCCGCGCATGCCCATCTTGACCGTCCAGAACTGACGGACCACGATCACAGCGACGCCGACGATCAGGCTGACCACGATCGACCAAGTACCACCGCTGGCGATTTGGAACAGGGTGCCCAATGCCTGCATGCCCAAGACCACCCAAGGCAGCAGGGCAACGACCCCGATGATGCTGGAGATGACCCGGACTGCGTGGGAATCAAACCGCTTGCCCAACAAGTCAGGCTGAGACTGCAGGTTGTATTTCGCGCCCCAGCGCCAAGCGCGGGTGGCCATGAAGTACATCAACCCGACGCCCAGAATCGAGTAGGCCAAGCCGTAAAGCCCGAAGACTCCCGCTCCGGCAGCCAATCCGAAGAAGGCGATGAAGGTGGATCCTGGCCACCAGGAGTTCACATAAGACATGGCGACAAACCATGGTCCGTAGGACCGTCCGCCGACTGCATACTCTGAGAACGACGCCTTGGTGTCTTTGCGCTTCGACACATAAAGGATGCCGATGACGATGAGGTAGAAAGCTAACAGCATTCCAAGCATGATCGCCATGGCTCACACACCTTCTTCTAGGCGGCTCTCATCGAGCTCCCCACGGGCGTCTTCGATGTGGAACAAAAGCACCAACCCCACGGCCAGGATCACTGCATTGAGGATGTAGTAGAAGACTACGAATGGCAGTCCCGCAATGACGGGCGTGCCTAGCCCACTTACCGCTAGGTACAGCGGCGGGAACAGCACCATGGTGACCACGACGGCGTACAGGGACGCCGACCAGCCGGTGATAGCGCGCGGTGATAGCGAACGGGCAAAGCGCGTGAATGCGCCTGCCTCGGCTACCTCGCCGGGGACCGACGGTGGTGCCTCTTTCGGGGCAAGGGCCACCGCCGATGGGGACAGGTCTTGATGACTCATCGTGTCTCCTTCAACTGATTCCAGAAGTGAATGCCTGAAGGGAGTTGGACCCACGATCTTGTCGCTTGCCGGTAACCATAGGCCCACCACAGACACCGATTCGACCCCTGAGCCGCCCGCTTAACGTAACGTTTACAAGCGGGGATGCCGGTAACAGACCCTTAACGCTGAGCTCCACTGGCTTTACACAGCTGAAACACCCAGGGCAGTTAGGCAGCCTTCGCAGGGACATGATTGTGAACGTCAATCCGACAGCCTGAAGTCTTGGACCCACGATCAGGCGCCCCAGATTCACCGCCGTAGATAGGTCGGTTCTCAGCCAAGTTAGGCCGCGGCAACTCGCCGTGGCCCAACTTGTGCCGGGCGCCGAATATCGGCCGAACCGCTGCCAGTAAGAGGAGACACATGGCTACCCGATCCACGATCATGGATACCAACAGCTACCGCGATGAATTCGTCGATCTCCTCCCACCGCAGGAGAAAGAGCTGATCCAGCGCCGCTCCCAACTCCTAGGCAGCGCCTACCGACTCTTCTACCGCAAGCCGGTGCATCTGGTGCGCGGACGAGGCCAGTACCTTTGGGACGCCGAGGGCAATCAGTACTTGGATGTTTACAACAACGTGGCCAGTGTCGGGCACGCCCATCCTGTAGTCGTGGAGGCGGTAAGCAGGCAACTGCGACAGCTCAACACTCATACCCGCTACCTCCACGAGGCGATCCTCGACTATTCCGAGCGGATTCTGGCCACAATGCCAGCCGCGATCGACACGGCCATGTACATGTGCACCGGTTCTGAGGCCAATGACCTCGCCGTTCGGGTAGCTCAGCGATACACCGGAGGCCAAGGGGTGATTGTGACTCGCGAGGCCTATCACGGCACCAGCGCGCTCACTTCGGGGCTTTCTCCGGCGCTGGGGGCTGGCCAAGAAATGCTGCCTACCGCGCGCACAGTTGCCGCCCCGGACCCCTACCGCAGCGGCAGCGCCGAGTTGGCGCAGCAATTCGCTGCCACGATTCAGGCCCAGATTGATGATCTGGCCGAGGAAGGCGTCAAGTTTGCCGCCTTCCTCGCAGACTCGATCTTCTCCTCCGACGGAGTGTTTCCAAACCATCCCGGAATGCTCGCGGCGGCCATCGACGTGGTGCACCGCAACGGCGGCGTGTTCATCGCCGACGAGGTTCAGCCCGGATTCGCCCGCACTGGCGAGGCCTTCTGGGGCTTCGCCCGGCACAACCTTGTGCCAGATCTAGTGACCACCGGCAAGCCGATGGGCAACGGCATGCCGATCTCAGCTCTCTTCGCCAAGAAGGATGTCTTGGCCGCATTTGGCGACCACATCCCCTATTTCAATACCTTTGGCGGCAACCCAGTATCGATCGCTGCCGCCCAAGCAGTGCTCGACGTCATCGAGACTGAACGACTTCAAGAGCATGCCCAAGAAGTGGGGACGGAGTTTCTCACTGCGCTGCGTCAAGTGGGCGTCGCTCATCCCAGTGCAGTCGGAGATGTTCGAGGCGCTGGCCTATTCATCGGCTTTGAACTGGTCACCGATCCGGAGTCGAAGACGCCGGACAAAGCGCTGGCACTCGATCTACTTGAGGAACTACGTGAGCGCCGCGTTCTGACCTCGGTCGCTGGCCCATTCGGTAATGTGCTGAAACTTCGCCCACCGCTGCCCTTCGCGGCTGCGGACATATCATGGGTCTGCGAGGCCTTGGACATCTCGCTGACTGTGTTGGGTCGATGACCATCAGCCTTTTGCAGCTCAATCCGCCACTGAGCACACAGCCACCCCCAGTGCTGGCGTGTGCTGAGAAGGGACCGGCCATGGGCAACGACGCTGCGAACTCACGCTCCGCAGATTGGCTGCGCCGCAGCATTCTTCAGTTCATCAATGACAACCAGTTTCGTCCAGGCGAGAAGTTGGGAACCGAACGCCAACTCGCCGACCAGTTCGGGGTAACCCGAGGTCAGCTCCGCAAGAGCCTCGAAGAGTTGGAGAGCGGCCACTTCCTCCGTCGAGCCACCGGCAGCGCTGGCGGAATCTTCGTTGATGATGGGCGGCTGCAGCGGCAGCTCAATACGATCCAGGGAGTCCCGTCACTGCTGCGCCAACAGGGAAAGCTCCTTCGGACTCAGATCGTCCGCAGTGGAATCACTGTGGCCTCCCCATACGAGCGGCGCAACCTTGGGCTTCAACCCGATATGCCGGTGATCACGATCGAACGGCTCCGCCTGGTCGACGATCTGCCTTGGTCTTTGGAGACGTCGACGCTGCCCGCACACCGATTCACCAAGATGCTCACCCAGGACCTGACTGGATCTGTCTACAGCCTTCTGGAGAGTCTCTATCACGTCGAGCCAAGCATCGCCCGCGAGACTTTGGACGTGACCAGTGCCGAGGCTCGCCAAGCCGACCTGCTTGGCGTCAGCGTTGGACACCCCATGATCGAAATCTGGCGAACCTGTTTCGATCAAGACGGGCAACCCTTCGAAATCGGCCACGACTTCTTTCTGGGTGACCGAACCCGCGTGCACACCGAACGTTACGGCGCCAACTGGAAGCGCGCCCTCTCCGGGGAAGCGGGACGCCGAGATGGACATTGATCAGATCCTCCCCGGCACCTCGAGATTGCCGAAGGCGGTCCTTTGGGACATGGACGGAACCCTCATCGATTCCGAGTGCTATTGGATTGCTGCCTGCAGATTGTTGATCGAGCACCATGGCGGGCGTCTGCCCCTCCAAGACGAGGTCGAATTCGTGGGCGCTTCGATGGATCAGACTGCCGAGTTGGTCGTTGCTCGCGGTGTGGATCTGCCAATCAGTGAAGTGATCGAAATCATCTCCGCCTCGGTGCGTCGGTTCATGGTCGAGCAGGGCGCGCCGTTGCTGCCTGGGGTTGAACACCTGCTGCGGTCTTTGGCCACTGCGAATATCCCCACCGCCTTGGTGACCATGTCCTATGCCGAAAACGCGCAGGTGCTGCTCGAAGCGATGCGGAAAGCGGGGTTGCCAACCTTTGACGTCATCATCGCCGGTGATCAAGTGAGCCGAGGAAAACCAGACCCCGAGTGCTACCTGCTCGCCGCACACCAGCTGAACCTCGAGCCCGCTGACTGCCTGGCCTTCGAAGACTCATTTCCTGGTGGCACCGCTGCGGTCGCGGCTGGGGTTCCGACTGTTTTGGTCTCGGACCAAGTAGTGGTTCCCGGCAGTGTCAACCGCGCAACTCTGGCCAATCTGGATCTACTTCAACTGGCCGATCTTTGGCAATCAGCCGTAGTCGGCGCACCCTGCGTCTAGGCGTCCAGTCTCTAGGCGTCCAGTCTCGGGGGCGTAGCTCAGCCGACCTGATGCAACCAACGCACCGGCGCACCGTCCCCGGCGTAGCGAAAGGCCTCGAGTTCGTCGTCCCAGGCTGCGCCGAGCAGATCGGCAACCGCCTCAACCAATGGACGGCTGCCCAAAGCGTCGGCCAAGATCGCCTGGCGAAGTCGGTCTTCGTGCACCATCAAATCGCCGTTGACCCCGATCACGGCCGAAAAGACACCCAGCCGGGGCGTGTATGCCCAGCGCAGGCCCTCAGCAGCAGAACTCGGCTCCTCAGTCACTTCGAACCGAGCCCGTTGACAACCACGTAACGCGCTGGCTAGGGCCGCGCCGGTACCGGTCGGACCCTGCCAGGAATATTCGGTACGCATCGCCCGTGGCTCTGCAGGTTGATCTGACCAGCGCAACTCGATCGGATGCCCAAACACGGCACCAATGGCCCATTCCAGATGGGGGCGCAGCACAGCCGGCGCTGAATGGATCATGATGATCCCGCGCGTGGTATCCATTTTCGTTCCCCAATCTTTGGCGAGATTTACCTTCCCCAGTAACCTCGTCCGATCAGGGACTGACCCCATTGTGCCCTATCAGGGCCAGCGTGCCGCCAAGGAACCCAGTGACAAGGCCGCAATCAGCGCGAACAGCACCGCGATCCCGGCATACAGTTCGGTCACCTCTTGATCCTGTTTGACCATTCCAACTTCCTCAGCGATCGAGGCATACACCTTCTTGAGCTGGTCCGAAGAGCCTGCAGTGAACGCCTCACCCCCAGAAACTTTGGCGATCTGGGACAGCTCTGAGCGATTCACCGGCACCGGCTCTTTGACGCCGTCCACCACGATGTAACCGTTATCCGTGCCATAGGCGATGGTGTAAATGGGGACGCCCTGTTTCTTGGCGTCCCGGGCGGCATCGTAAGACTCACGCCCGGAGTTTGTGGTGCCATCGCTAAGCAACACGATCGCGCTGGGGGCAACATCGTCGGGGTTTTCGGGATCAGCTGGCGCCTGGGAGATGGCGTCCAGAGACGAGTAAATGCCCTCACCAATCGCAGTCGAGGGTGCCACTTCCAAATTATCGATGGCAGCCTTAACCACTCCCCGATCAGTGGTGGGTGGCACCACTACGGCCGCGGTTCCGGCGAATCGAACCAGAGCTACGTTGAATCTGACTGGCAACATGTCCACGAAATCGCTGGCAGCCAACTTGGCCGCGTCCAACCGATTCGGCGACACATCTTCGGCAACCATCGATCTGGAAACGTCCAAGGCCAGCACGACTGTGGCTCGGTCCCTGGGCACGTCCACGACGGCCGTAGGCTCAGCAAAAGCCACCGTCAACGCCCCCAGGGCCAACACTGAGGCCACCACCGCAATGTGTCGCTTCCACGATTGCTGCTTGGGAAGAACGCGTTCCAACCCGCTGATGGTGCGGCCGCTGTTTCGCTTTCGGCCTAGATCTAAGAGCAGGAAGTACAGGCCAAGGAGTAGCGGAATGAGGACGAGCACCCACAGCCGCCCGGGTAGTAAGAAACCTTCTGGGATCACGGCCACCTAGCCCCTAACGACACCGCCGCCAGCGCTGCAACTACGGCAAATGCCAAACCGTAGCCAGCCCAAGTGGCAGTGATCTCCTTCTTCGAAGCGACGTGACCCACTTCGCTGCTTATGTTCTTATAGACCTGGTCGAGGTCGTTCGCATTCTCCGCATTGAAGGCAGCACCATCGCTGGCTTTAGCCATGGCCGCAAGCAACTCGGCATCCGGCGGCACCAGCTCACGCTTACCGTCCAAGTCGACGTAGCCAGTCTGGGTGCCGTAGGCAATGGTGTAGATCGGCACCTTGGCATCTTTGGCCGCGACCGCGGATTGAATTGGTGAACGCCCAGCCGTGTTCTGCCCGTCAGAAAGCAACACGATGGCACCAGGCGCTGCGGTGCCGTCATCTGCTTTCGGCGCCATCGACAATGCTTCCAACGCGCTGTAGACCGATTCTCCGATTGCGGTGGAATCGGCCACTTTCAGGCTGGTGATGGTCTGTTTCGCCAACGACCGGTCAATCGTGGGTGGCAGTCGCACCGCTGGGTTACCAGACAGGCTGACTACCGCCACGTTGTACTTGGCTGGCAACGAATCCAAGAACTTGATCGCGGCAGCTTTCTCCGCGTCCAACCGGTTCGGTTCAACGTCGGTGGCCTGCATCGACCGTGAGGTGTCAATCACCAGGATCACCGTCGCGCGCTCCCTGGGCACCATCTCGATACCCTCCGGCCTCGCCCAAGCCACGCTCAGAGCTGCCAGGGCCAGCAGCGACAACGCCAACGCAAGGTGCCTGCGCCATTGCGACTGTTTGACCGCAACTTGGCCAAGGATTGCCGTATTTGGGTAGCGCATACCGGTGCGGCTCTTGCGCTTGAGTGCCACAACGTAAAGCGCCACCACTAACGGCACTAGGAGCAATACCCACAACCGCTCAGCGCTGATGAAAGTAGGAAGCTGGAACATCAGCGCATCACCCCTGACGGCGGCTGGTGCAGCGAACTCGCAGTGCGCCGGTAGTCCAGAACAAATCGAGCGATGTCATGCACCCAGTCTGAATCGGTACGCAACTGGATGTGTGCGGCCCCGGCCCGACGCAACGCAATCCTGATTCGTTCCCGCTGGGCAGCGCTTGCGGCGTCCATGCGCTGCCTGGCTGCTGGATCTGAAGTGTTCACATAGCGCGCAAAGTCGGTTTCCGGATCGCGAATCAGCAGGTCACCGACGTCGGGAAACTCCACCTCGCGACTATCGACCACTTCAATCGCCAGCACCTGATTGCGGATGGACAGTTGCCGCATCGGACGCTCCCAGTCTGGCGGCACGTCCGCGTCCAGCTCGAAGTCTCCCGGGCTGAGGAAGTCTGATACCACCAGACGCATTCCACGGCGTCGCTCACTACGGGCCAGTCGCTGGATCCCAGCGGCCAGCGAGTACGGACCGCTTGCATGGTCAGGCACTATTGGCTCGGTCAGCATCCGGCGCAGCAGCCCATAGAGGGCAGTGCGCCCCGATACTGCGGGCAGCCGCTTGATCTCCTCAGGCCGCATCACTAGGCCGCCAAAACGATCCCCCATCTTTTGGCTCAAGAACCCGATGGTGGCGATTGCGGCGATGCCTAGGTCGCGTTTCGTCACCCCCGCGGTACCCCAGTTCATGCTTGGAGTGACATCCAACAGTGCCCAAATCTCCAATTCCCGATCCGCGATGGTGTCACGAACATGGGGAGACATAGTGCGGGCAGTAACGGCCCAGTCGATCTTGCGCACATCGTCTTGCCCAGGTACGTACTCACGAGCGTCGTTGGTTTCCGAACCCGGGCCGGGCAACAAACCCTGGTGATCGCCGTGCAAGAAGCCGTCCAGCCTGCGCACCACGGTCAACTCCAACCGCTTCAAGGCCGCCTCGGGGGCGAGCTTGCTCAGCGGAATGGACGCCGAAGTCGGCGGTTTGACTACAGTCGACAACACCCCCAGGTGATCATCTGGAGGCGGTTCGAACTGGACGGCCTGAGTCACCGGCAATCAGCCCTGCGGTTGATAGCGATGCTGACCAGCCGCCGCCTGGCGCTGCTGGTTATTCCAAACCGGCGTTGGCGGCGGCACCATGGCCAAGATTCGCTCCACCACCTGCGCCTGAGTGATGTTGTCGGCGACTGCGTCAAAACCAAGCACGATGCGGTGACTCATCACGTCCTTGGCCACGGCCTGAACGTCAGTAGGCAGCACATAGTCACGCCCGTGAATCAGGGCCAGGGCTCGTGCGGCGGAAACCAGACCAAGAGTCGCTCGCGGACTGGCGCCCAACTGAATCACCGAACTGAGGTCAGGCATCCCGAACTCCTCTGGGGCCCGGGTGGCCAACACCAACCGCACCACATATTCGGCGACCAAGTTGTGCACGAAGACGTTGCTGGCCATGCCCTGCAATTGACGAACCAGGTCTGGGTTCAACACCGGTGCCGGCGTAGGTGGTTTCACGCTCATTCGGCGCAGGATCTCGAACTCCTCGTTACCCCTGGGGTAGGGCACGTCCACCTTCAACAGGAAGCGGTCACGCTGAGCTTCGGGAAGCGGATAAACGCCCTCAGATTCGATCGGGTTCTGGGTGGCGATCACGATGAACGGCTGCGGCACTGGGTAGGTCTGTCCACCAATGGACACCTGCTGTTCGGCCATCAATTCCAACATTGCTGACTGAACCTTGGCTGGCGCACGGTTGATTTCGTCGGCCAGCACGAAGTTCACGAATACCGGGCCCAATGCGATATCAAACTGTTCCTGGCGAGCCGAGTAAATGCGGGTGCCGACAATGTCGGAGGGAACAAGGTCAGGGGTGAACTGGATACGGGAAAACTTGCCGCCAACAACGGTGGCGAAACTGCGCACAGCCAGAGTCTTGGCCACCCCGGGAACACCTTCAAGCAGGCAGTGCCCCTTTGCCAGGAGCGCAACCATCAATTGCTCAACCATGTGCTCTTGGCCGACGATCACCCGCTGAACCTGTTCGATCGCTTTGCCCAGCAACTCCGCCGCAGCTGCGGTGTCGGCTTGGTTCGTCGACTTTGCACCGGGCGCCAATGGTGGCGGCGGCTGGTTGTTCGGAATGGTCACCTGGGCTCTCCCTGGTTGTCGCGTTTTGCCATGTCCTGCAGGCTGGCCCAACGATACCCCGAGACCCTAAGCGTCATTGACTTGGTTAGTGAGGCAGAATGGGGCACCGCAGTCAGTTACCTCGAAGATGGGATGAAATGAGCGAGCAGACCCCCGGTAATCAGCCGGTCCTGTCGCCGTTGTTGCCATCGGATCCGCCGAAGGTCGGTGATTACTGGCTGGACGCACGGATTGCGGCGTCTGCGGCTGGCGTGGCATTCACCGCCCATACCCAACCCGCATCGCCGGCGATGGTGATCCTGCTCTCGGAGGGCGCGTCCGCTGATCCCGCCGCTCGGGACCGCTTCAGCGGAACGGTCAACCAGCTACATATCGACACCGTGCTTGCGCGAGGTGGGCATGACCAAGCCAGTGGGCGATTAGGCAGCCGTTTCCGTGACGAGCCGGACGATCCTCAGATTGGCGACGATGCCCCAGCCACACCCTGGGTGGCACTGGCTTTTGACGGTTCAGCGGCGGCAGCTGCCGAAGCGCAACGCATCCTGGGTGAAGTAGATCTGACCATTTTGGGTCTGCAGTCCGGGGCCAGCGGCCCGGACTACCGATTGCACTGGATCAACCGAGCTCGTCCTGGCATCGCCAGGATCTGGCCACTGCCGTGGCCCGGGCGTACTGACCGAGCGGGCTGGTTGTCGATCTTGGCATCTTGGCTGTTGATGCTGCTCCTGTGCGCGTTGGCCGTGCTGATCGCGATCCTGTTGTTCCAGAAGTCGTCGGTCCAAGAGCCTCCACCACCAGTACCGACGTCGGCAACTTCACCCGAGTCGGGCAGCCCGCCGCCGACGTCCGGCGCGTCCGCGTCACCCAAGTCGGCCAGCCCGTCACAGTCGGGCAGCCCGTCACCGAAGTCGGCCAGCCCGTCGTCGAGTGGGCAAGGCTCCCCCACGCCGAATTCCAAACTGTGAATCGGCCACGGCTAATCGCCACCGATTTGGACGGCACTTTCTTGTGCCCAGACGGTTCGGTATCAGCAATCAACGCTGCTGCGGTAGCTCGCGCCGCCGAGCTTGGCGTGCCGTTTGTGATCGCGACCGGGCGTCCGACTCGCTGGCTGGGCGTCCTTGACGAATTGGACGCCGCTCATCCGCAGGTGATCGTCAGCAATGGCGGTGCGGTCGTCGATCTGGCCACCCGAAAGGTGCTTGCTGAATTTGGCCTGGACACTGCGGTGGCGCTGGAGGTTGCTGCCGACTTAAGGCGTGCGATTCCCGGCATCACTTTCGGTTTGGAGACCGGCTCAGGCTTTGGTTGCGAGCCAGCTTCGCCGTCGCGACAACGCGATGAACCAGGCCACCAACTCGGTGAGTTAACCGAGTTGGCCACAACTTTGGGCCGAGTGATCAAGGTGCTCGGCTTTCACCGCGAGATCGACTCCGAACAACTCACCGATTTGGCTGCTGACATCATTGGCGGCCGGTTGAACCTGACTCACGCCTCGGTCAGACAGTCCTACGGCATGATCGAACTGACCGCACCTGGGGTCTCGAAGGCCACCACTTTGGCGCGAATGTGTGCCGAGCTAGGGATCGACGCTAGTGAGGTGGCCGCTTTCGGTGATATGCCAAACGACCGCGACATGCTTGCCTGGGCCGGACAGGGGTTTGTGGTTACCAATGGGCATCACTCGATGCTGAACGATTTCACCGTGGTTCCGACGAATTCTGCCGACGGAGTCGGCCTCACCGTCCTCGACCTGCTCAGCTGAAGCTGCAAGCAGCCCTGCCCACAGTTAGGGTCCCAGCTATGAGCGAACTCGCTGATTTGATTGCCGCGGCCAAGCGGATCGTGTTCTTCGGCGGAGCTGGGGTTTCAACCGAGTCGGGCATTCCAGATTTCCGCTCTGGTGGCGGCCTCTATAACCAGGAGACTGGCACCGAGTCTTCCCCCGAAGAGGTACTCAGCCACAGCTTCTTCGTCCAGCACACCCAACAGTTCTACGACTACTACCGGGCGAATTTGATCTATCCCGATGCGGCGCCCAACCCCGCCCATTTAGCGCTGGCACGTCTGGAAGCGGCCGGGAAGCTCACCGCGGTGATCACCCAGAATATTGACGGCTTGCATCAGTCGGCAGGTTCACAAAAGGTGGTGGAACTGCACGGCAGCGTGCACCGCAACACCTGCCTTGAATGTGGACGCCGCTACGGACTGGCGATGGTCTTGGCAGCCTCAGGTGTGCCGAAATGCGAGTGCGGCGGCGTAATCAAGCCCGACGTGGTGCTTTACGAGGAGCCGCTCGATCCGGACGTCTGGGCTGCTGCCAGCCATTACCTTGCTGCGGCCGACACTTTGATTGTTGGCGGCACCTCGCTGGTGGTTTATCCGGCCGCCGGGCTGGTTCAGGCCTTCGGCGGACAGCAGCTGGTGTTGATCAACAAACAGCCCACCGCGATGGATCATCTTGCTTCGCTGGTGATCCGTGAGCCGATCGGCCAAGCTCTTGGCGCAGCACTGTCCCGGTAGCGTTACTTTCCCGGTCGCGTTGACCTAGGCCGGATCAACATTGCTGCCTCGTTTGGCGTTGTGAAGGTCTCTCGCGAGAAGCTCTAGGCATGGCTCTGTTTTCCAAACGCAAACTGCCCGCCGAACTCGCCGCGATTGTTGGCCATCGGCGGGTACTCACCGTGGTTGAAAGCAGCGGCGGTTTGGTGGCTGGGCTCGCCGACGCCTTGGTCTACCCCAGTGGGACTGACTGGGCTCAACAGCCCTGGCACAAGATTCGCAAGGGCGGCTGGGATGTCACCTCGAGCACCCTGAGTTGGACCGATACCTCCGGAAGTCTGGTCGAATTGGTCTTGGTCAAACCCGGACGGTTGACCGACCTGTTCAAGGAGCGAGTGATGTCCACCATCGTGGTGAACCAATCTGTCGTTCTGCCCAGCGGCGGCTCTGCGCTAATCACCGCGCGACGTGACCTAGCCGACGCCAAGGCACCGCTGATCTGGCAAGTGTTTCCCGGCGAGGCCACCGATGAAACTCAACTGGACGATCCGGCGGTGGCGTCCGAGCTAGCCCGGCTTCGCGCTCAGTACGACTCGGCCACAAAGATCTGGTAACGTATCGGCTCGCGCCACGCGCGATCCCCTGTAGCTCAATTGGCAGAGCGTCGGACTGTTAATCCGTAGGTTCCTGGTTCGAGTCCAGGCGGGGGAGCTTCTTTTGAAAGGCGCTTCGACTAGGTGTAACACTAGTCGGGGCGCCTTTCATTTACTCCCCCCGGGTACCTACCTACCCACTGGCCCGACTCGGCCCGAACTCCCGGGTCATCCGAACTCGCCCGGTCTGTTCGGACCGCGGCAGCGCACAGCAAGCGCCCGAAGGTAGCCGACTGACTCACGCCTGCCGTCCGTGCCAATCCGTGGGACCGGCGATCGACACCGGTAGGGTTGGCGCTTGGAGTGTCGGGAAGCCTGGTCGACGACAACTCAGCGCGCGCTGAGGGGTCCAAGGCGGTAAGGGGTTCCGATGACATCCACCACAACTCGCCCAGCCGTCAAGGCTGTCGGCGGCCTCACCATCACCGTCGATGCGAAACCTGCCAACCGGCCGTCGTCCGAGGCATCCCAGGAGGCAAACCATGCGCGCCGCTGACATTGCAGAGCCATACCCGGTGGTCGGGTTGGACACTCCCGCGCTAGTGGCGGCGCGGCTGATCGCCCGCGACCGACTGCCCGGCTTGGTGGTGACTGATCGCGACGGAGCCCCGAAAGCAGTGCTGCCAGCCTCAGAGGTCGTCCGGTTCATGGTTCCCGATTATGTGCAAGACGATCCGACCCTGGCTGGCGTATTGGGCGAGGTCCCGCTCCACCAAATCACCGCCAGACTCAATCAGGCAACGGTGGCCGATCTTGTGTCGGCACGACGGGTCGAACTAGTGGTCTTGAAGGCCGACGACACCGTGCTGGAACTGGCCGCCATCATGGCTCGGCTGCGCAGCCCACTGTGCGCCGTCGTCGATGGGAACAATATCCTCGGCGTGGTCACCGCATCTCGGCTATTGGAGCTGGTTTGCGAGGATGACCGTTGATGATGATCGCAGCGATCATTGTTTTCACCATCGCCTATGTGCTGATCGCCAGTGAGCGGATCAACCGTGTGGTGGCGGCACTGGCCGGGGCTGGCGTTGTCTTGGCCATAGGGGTAGTCGGCGCTAACGATGCGTTCTTCTCCAAAGAGACCGGCATCGACTGGAACGTCATCTTCCTGTTGTTCGGCATGATGGTGATTGTCGGCGTGCTTCGCCAAACCGGAGTCTTTGAGTATGTGGCGATCTGGGCCGCCAAGAAAGCCAAAGGCCGCCCATTCCGGGTGCTGACCCTGCTTTGCCTGATCACCGCGGTGGCCTCGGCCGGCCTGGACAATGTGACCACCGTGCTGCTGGTCGCACCGGTCACCTTGCTGGTGTGTGAACGGATCGGGGTGCGTCCAGTGCCGTTCCTGATCGCGGAAGCGTTGGCGTCCAATATCGGCGGTACGGCAACCCTGGTCGGCGATCCGCCCAACCTGATCGTGGCCAGTCGGTCCGGACTCGGCTTCAACGACTTCTTGATCAACCTGGGCCCAATCGTGGTGCTGATGCTGATCGCTTTCGTTGCTCTGTCTCGGTTCCTCTTTCGCAAGGATTTCGTCGCCAACCCTGACCAGGTTGCCCAAGTGATGGAGCTCGATGAGCGCGAAGCGATTCAGGACCGCTCACTGTTGATTCGTAGCCTGGCGGTGCTTGCCCTAGTGCTGGCCGGTTTCACCCTGCATAGCGTGATCGGGCTGGAGCCTTCGGTGGTGGCCCTACTCGGAGCCGGACTGCTGATCCTGGTCAGCGGCCTGCAGCCGCAGTCTTACCTGGCTGAGATCGAATGGGAGACGCTGCTCTTCTTCGCTGGTCTGTTCATCTTGGTCGGATCCTTGGTTAAGACCGGAGTGATCGGGTATCTGGCCGCCTGGATGGTTCAGGCCACCGGCGACAACGTGCCCGCCGCGATGATGCTGATCCTGTGGGGGTCAGCTGGGCTCTCGGCAATCGTGGACAACATTCCATTCGTGGCCACGATGGCACCTGTCGTCGGCGAGTTGGTTAATGGCAACGGGCCCTTCGTCGGGCAGAACGGCCTGTGGTGGGCGCTGGTTCTCGGTGCTGACCTTGGCGGTAACGCCACCGCGATTGGGGCCAGTGCCAACGTGGTGGTGGCTGGCATTGCCAAAAAGAGTGGCCACCCGATCTCGTTCTGGGAGTTCACCCGCTACGGGGCCGTAGTGGCCCTGGTCACTTTGGGTATCGCGACGCCGTACCTGCTGCTGCGTTGCTGAGTTCGACCGGTCGGCATCACACAAGCTTCACAATCGCCGCACGGCTACTTCATGCCGGTTACGTAGCGTCTCTTTCATCGCCTATCCGATGAAGGAGCACTTCGATGAACACCTGGAAGACCCGCACGGTCGCCGCGGCGGCCATCATGGCCGGACTCGGCCTGGGAATCACTGCAATCGCAACTGCAGCCCCCACCTCCACCCCGACTGTGGCCGTCACCGCGACCGCGGTGGACGCCGCAGCTGCCAAACAACTCGCCTTCATGCGTGAGGAAGAACGCCTCGCTCACGATGTCTACACCGAGATCTACAAGCTCTACCCAGACGCCACCGCGTTCAGCCGAATCGCTAACGCTGAGCAGCGCCATCACGACGCGATGGGCGTATTACTAACCCGCTACGGGTTGGCTGATCCGTCCGCAAGTAAGAGCGTGGGCACCTATGCCGAACCGGCCTTGACTGAGCTTTACGCCAAGTTAATGACCCAGGCCAAGATTTCGGTTACTGAGGCCTACAAAGTTGGCGTGGCGATCGAAGAAACCGACATTGCCGATCTAAAGACCAGCCTGGCCGGTAACGCGCCTACCGACGTGAAGGCGGTTTACACCAATCTGCAGGCCGGTTCAGACAACCATCTGGCAACGTTCACCGCCCTGCGTGACGGCAAGGCTGTGGCCATGGGTAACGGCGCTGGCATGCAGAACGGCCGCGGCCAAGCTGCAGGTACGTCAACCACGCCGACTCGCGGAATGGGCTATGGACGCACCGGCACCGGTGTTGGCACTGGAATCGGCGCTGGTGTTGGCACTGGGATCGGTTCGGCTGATTGCCCATTGCGTTGATGCTCCGATTTCCTCCCGCCACTGGTGGAGTGCTTCTACAGCACCCCACCAGTTGGGGTGTCTAGGCTGACCAGTAATCCTTCCAGCAGTGATCCACCACTAAGGGGCAGGCAATGGCAAGACGGATCCTGATCGTTGACGACGAGGCCGCGATTCGTACCGTCCTGGCTGCCTATCTTGAGGCCGACGGTTTTGAAGTGGTGCAGGCGGCCACTGGCGCTGAGGCGCTGCGTCGAGTGCTGGACGCCGCCGAGCCGGTTGAGTTGGTGCTGCTCGATGTGGGCCTGCCCGATCTGAATGGGCTTGAGGTGCTCACCACCATTGGGGCCAAGTCGAATGTCTATGTGATTTTGGTGACCGCGCACGCCGAAGAGGTAGACAAGCTGGTGGGGCTCAGCGTGGGCGCAGATGACTACATCACCAAGCCATTCAGTCCGCGCGAGGTGGTGGCCCGGGTGAACACGGTGCTGCGCCGGGCGCGGACCGAACCGTCCGCCACTCAACCGGTCGA
This sequence comes from Propionibacteriaceae bacterium UBA5174, assembly GCA_002413345.1. GTDB lineage: Bacteria > Actinomycetota > Actinomycetes > Propionibacteriales > Propionibacteriaceae > Propionicimonas. The sequence continues at coordinate 38,392 of DHWU01000056.1, forward strand.
TTCGGTGTTGCGCTTTGCCGAGTTGAGCATTGATTCAGATCGACACGAGGTGATCGTGGCCGGGGCGCCGGTGGAGCTTTCAGCACTCGACTTCAGTCTGCTGTGGGCCCTGGCCAACTCGCCCGGACGGGTCTTTTCTCGCGCCCAGCTTTTGGAAAAGGTCTGGGGTTACGACTTCTACGGCGACGACCGGGTGGTTGATGTGCACATCCGAAGCCTTCGCGCCGGGCTGGGCGATGATGCCACCAGCCCCAAGATCGTGGCCACGGTGCGCGGGGTTGGCTACAAGTTCTTGCCCCGATCCCGGGAGGCCTGATGAACCGGCTGAGCGTGCGCTTGGTAGTCAGCCACGTGTTGGTGGCGTTGATTGGCGGGCTGGCCACTTTTGCGGTGGTGCGCTGGCTAGCCCCAGCCTTGTTCGATGAGTCGATGCGGCATGTGCCCGTTGGCGGCGGCCAAGGCCCCGGCGGTATGGGCGGCGGGCAAGGCATGGCCTTGCGCGATCAGTTTGCGGCGGCGGTTAATGAGGCGCTGCTGATTGGTTCGGCGGTGGGCATTGCCGCGGCGGCGATCTTTGGGGTGTTCGCAGCTCGGCGGGTGATTCGTTCACTCAGCACGGTGCGGGTTGCGACTCGCCAATTGGCGGCTGGACGCTACGACCTGCCCGTCCCTGAACCCAAAGAGGCTGAGCTGGCCGAACTGGCCCGCGATGTGAACCATTTGGGTGCCGAGCTGGCCCAAACTGAAACCCGGCGGGTGCGCCTGCTCGGCGAGGTCGCGCACGAGTTGCGCACTCCCCTGACGGTGATTGACGGCTATGTCGAGGCCATGATCGATGGCGTGCTGCCGACCAGCCCGGAAAACCTGGCGCAGATCGGTGAGGAGACCCGACGGCTGCGTCGGCTGGGTGAGGATCTTTCGGCGCTAAGCAAGGCCGAAGAGGGACGCCTGGCGCTGCAGATTGTGTCTGCCGATGCCGGTGCGGTTGCCCAGCAGGCTGCCGAACGGCTGCGTCCCCAAGCCGAGGATGCTGGTGTCGACTTAGTGGTGCGTCCTGCCGTTGCGGCGTTGGCGGTGCAGTGTGATCCCGACCGGATCGCCCAGGTGGTGACCAACCTGGTGGGCAATGCGCTGCGGGCCACGAACTCTGGCGGGACGATCTGGGTGACGGCTCGCAGCGAAGCTGGCCAGGCGTTAATCGAAGTGGCCGATGACGGCATCGGTTTGGCCCCACCGCAGTTGGCGAAGGTCTTTGAACGGTTCTACCGGGTGTCGGGAGCGCGGATCGGCGAATCCGGCTCAGGTATCGGCCTGACGATTTCGCGCGGCATCGCCCGCGCCCACGGTGGCGAGTTGAGCGCGGCCTCGGCCGGGCTTGGCGAAGGTGCGAAGTTCACCTTGTCGTTGCCGCTCCAGCACTGATTCACCCGGTTTGGCTGCGGGCGCTTTCTCGGGATAACTTGGCGCGGACGGCGCATTGGGGGCGGTAGCTCAGCCGGTCAGAGCAAGGGACTCATAATCCCTGGGTCGTGGGTTCGAGCCCCACCCGCCCCACTTAAGCCGACGAAGGGGTGCGACGGGTGCGCTGGCCGGGATGGAAACGCTGGGTGGTCGGCGGAGTCGTGTTCGCCCTTGTGGCGGTCCTGGCACTGGCCGGATTGCTGTGGGAGGGCGTGGTGCAGGCCAACAACCCATCGAGGGAGCGGTACCCAGTGTGGGGTGTCGATGTGTCCCGCTACCAAGGCGACATCGACTGGCCGGTGCTCGCCGGGCAGGGCATCGAATTCGCCTACATCAAAGCCACCGAAGGTGGCAGCAGCATCGATCCCCGGTTCGCTACCAACCTGGCTGGCGCCACCGCTGCTGGGCTCCGGGTCGGCGCTTACCACTTCTTCAGCTTTGAGAGCCCCGGAGCGACCCAGGCCGACAACATCATCAGCACCGTCCCGGTCGACACCGGCATGTTGCCGGTCGCGATCGACGTGGAGTTCTACGACGATTTCTGGACCAGCCCCGCCCCCGCCGACGACGTCCGACGCGAACTGGCCGACCTCTTGGAGCGGCTCACTGCCCACTACGGTACGGCGCCGATCATCTACACGACCGTGGATGTTTACAACCGCTACATCGCAGGCACGTTCCCCGGCACCGACATCTGGATCCGCGACATCTGGCGCGAGCCGACCCTTTCCGACCGACGAGCTTGGCGGTTCTGGCAGTTCAGCGAACGCTTCCGACTCGAGGGCTACTCCGGTGAGGAACGCTATATCGACCTCAACGTCTACGCAGGCGACCGTAGCCAATGGGAGCAGTACCGGCGATGAACAGCTCACTGGCCCGGTCGGCTGCCCAAAGGGCCTAGCCCAGTGCGGGCCGTACGCGCCCAACAGCGCAACCGCGAAGGCGAGGTCAGGGTGAAACGAGTACAAGCCGCCTTGAGCACCCACCCCACTTGACGTACACTTTTCTGTACAGGAAGGGGTGACCATGAAGACCCTCAGCTACACGGAGTCCCGAGCGCACTACGCCGACGTCCTCAACTCGGTGATCAATGATCGCGAAGAAGTGGTGATCACTCGCGCCGGTCACGAATCGGTCGTCATCGTCTCGCTGGAGGACTACGAAGCCCTCAAAGAGACCGCCTACCTGATGCGCTCCCCCGCCAATGCCCGCCGCCTACTCGACGCCATGGAACGCCTCGAAGCTGGACGCGGCCAGACCCACGACCTGGTCGACGCCGACTAACCATGCTGCTGGTTTGGGACGAGAACGCCTGGGAGGACCACCTGTGGTGGCAGGCTCAAGACCGCAGAGTGCTCAAGCGGATCAACGCACTGATCCAAGACATTGCCCGCAACGGCAACGAGGGCATCGGCAAACCCGAAGCACTCAAACACGACTTCGCTGGCTACTGGTCGCGCCGGATCACCGACGAACACCGCCTGGTCTACAAAGTCGTAGGTGACGAGATCCGCATCGCGGCCTGCCGCTACCACTACGGACGGTGACTTCGCGCCACCGATTCAAACCACGCGTGCAGCGGGTTGGTGGCTTGGTGCGGCCCTGCCGACGGCAGGTAGACAGACCCCAGTGGACGCGCCGAGTCCAGGAGCCCCCCGCCGAGCCCCCCGCCGAGCCCCCACCTAAGCTGGCTGAGCCTGTCGAAGCAGTCGCCACCCACTCAGCACCTACGCCCAGCCCGCTCGGAAAACTTGTCCAACACGTCGATCACATCCTGGGCGATGAACACCCGGTCGACCTTCCGGCCCGGCCGGGTCACTCCACTCCGCTACACCAGGACACGACCGAGGGGCCGCGACCAGATGCCTGCGGATCAGCTATCCGAGTCGATTGGCGACAGAGTCGGGCTCTCCTGCGTCCATCTCGCGCCAACGCATCTTCGCGCGACTAAGTCTTCGCAATCACGCCTAGTAGATGAGGAGCGAAGCACCAAAGGGCTCCGCCCACAGCAAGCAGCGCGAACATGACGCCCGACGCCCTTGGCACCCACACTTCACTTGAAGTGAAGGAGCGATACACCTTGGGATCGCGGCCCTCCTTTAGCGCGAACCACTCGGCATCGAAAGGTGCCGCCGCCAACTCGCGCTCCAGCCGGTTAATCACCCTGAACTTGCCACGATTGAGTTGGCCGAACGAAACAAGAAGGCTATGCCAGCTGATTGAGAATGCTAGCCCTGTAACGCCCACCAAGATCATGCCGATCTGCCGCGCCAGGGCATCGGCCTGCCCACCAAGCATCCAGCCCAAGGCTGTGATGAGCACGCCCACAGCGGTAAGGAAGAAGGTGTTTACGCTTTGTCGGCGCGACACTAGAGCTTCAGACGTCTCCAACATCGCTTTGAAGAGGTCCATCAATTGCCCTGGATCCCGCGCGGGCAAGCCGGTAGGAAATAGACGCGAATCAAGATCATCGCCCCCGACCGCATCTCTGATGGCCCGAACAAAGACCTCATCCTTTGAAGCGGTGTCATGATCCAGCTCAGCGAACGGGACAATGGCGCCATGGCTCGGCATCCTGTCAGACGCCCATGCCGACCACGCATCGTGGACATCAGACGCGGTGACCGCCATCCCCTTGGCGAAGCTGAGCACGGCGTAGATTCGGAACAGGTCATGGACGTCCCCGTCGGGCAACTCCGCGGCATCAACCTTCGAGCGGATGACTTCTGCCCTGTCGTCAACGTAGGTCACTAGTCCCTCCACTTCGCGATCAGATCAGTGAGATCGGGGATGTTCCAGGGAAGGACGGACGCTTCTTCCAACCCTTCCGGCAACAGCGTGGCAGCACCAGCGGGCGCCCGGATGGCTATGACGGGCTTACCCAGACGCACACTCTCTGCGATCTCCCACGCAACTGGCCAGGACTCGTGAGTGCTGCGGCCTATGATCACTACGGTGCCCGCGGAGCGGCGGATACGCTCCGATGAGGCTTCCTGCCATACCTCGTCGAGTCGTTCCTGAACCGAGTAATCCAAGAAACCGATCCCGCGCTCAGTGAGACTCTTGACTAACGCGTCTCTCAAAGCCGAGTCCTCCATCTGGAAGCTAACGAACACTGGGAGAGGTCTCTGTCCATCTACCATGGCCGGTCCCATCTGTCCGAGGCTAACGAGCTCCCCCAACGAGTGCCTTCAGATTTGCCCAGTTCCACTCATAGACCTTGTCCGACGCCCAGGCCGCGCTGGGCCGGGTGCATCCATCAGCGTGCCCCTGGAGCAGGAAATACGGCTTACCTTCCTGCCGCGCGAGCGTTAGTTCCACGCTGACGCCTTCGGCAGTATGGGTATGGTATCCACAGATAACGGCGACCGCATCCGATCGCCGAATCCGAAATAGTGCTTCCGTCCGCCAAGCGCTGGAGGCGGTCTTAATCGACCAATCGCTGATCTCAAATGGAGAATCCGAGTTGCGAGACTGACCCACCAGCGCTTCTTTTAGGAAGGCATCGTGATCGTAGTCATAGCTGATGAAAACGCGTGACATGTATCCTCCTCAAAGGGAGCCACACAACATAATGCGGCGGGCAACCTCAGACCTAAGGTCACCGTAACAGTAAGGCGGCGAGACGGCGCCGAGGCTCCTCACCGCGCGGGCGGATTGGCTGTTTCACCAGCTGTCTGCGGTGGGCCCCCTCCAGGCAGCCCGCTCAAGGTGTCATCTCCCGTGCCCAAACGTCTCGATCGTCGACGCATCTGGCTAGGAGTCGGGCTTGATGACGGTATGGCGCGACTCCTGAGCTAGCGCAAGCTCGCCAGGGCCTGCGCGGGCGGCTGAGGGGAAGACCTCAGGCACGACCTGTTGACCGCCAGTCAGCACGGGATTGTGGACCGACTCCATCCCTGCTCCCGTACCGCCAGCCGCTCGAACACCGGGGGTTCACCCCCAATCTATGTCGGGCTTCCGCGCCTCGCAGCCCTCCACGGCGGGGCTAGTCAGGTCATGGGGCCGTCTTGTCCAACTCCTGCACGCATCGAACACAAACCTCGGCGCATCTGTCCACCATCTCCGCATTGACGACGATGTCGTACCCAATGCGGTCCACAGCGGCTGCCTTAAGTCGGTCGTACACCTGGGGTTTGCGTTGCGAGTGCGTTAGCTCTCCGCGCCGATGCATGATCGCGTTGCGAGCGTCGTAAAAGCCCCACATGGGCCCGAACGAGGGGCATTCCTTCTCCACGTCGACACCGAAGCGGTCGTTCCAGACCTGGACCTTGGTGGGCCACGCCTTTATGGCACCGGGGCTACTCCCAGCGGCCAGCAGGACGTTCTCTGCGTACTGCTCCACGATGCCTACGATGTTTGCAACTGCCAGTTGGGTTGCGCGATCGCCGAAACTCGCGCCCGGTCCGCCGAAGCGCCCGGCGCGCACGAGTCCCGTGTCGCACTTAAGTGCGACACCGTAGTCGTGCGCGACAAGGCGGATGTCGCTGACGGCGTTCTCGCCGAGGTCACTGAGTTGCCGGAGAGGGTCTGCCGTGGTCATAGGCGCCCAACTTCGAACGCCCACCGCACCCATTCGTCTTCGGCGATGAGCGTCTGAGCACCTGCATGTCCAGATGGCGCGATCGAACCCAGCGCACGGGCAACGGAGGGTCGGCCAATTTCGGTCATGCCGTCGAACATGCCCACAAGACCGTCGGCCGTCACAAGGCCTTTCTCGGCCATCGTCAACGCGAGACCCGCGATGACTGGCTCGGGGTTGTTGGGGTCTTTCCAGATTCCTTCGAGCCATGCTCGCTGCCTCGAGCCGTTGCCGTACGACCCGGCGATCTCGCGCACGGACGGCGCCACCCACCAGGCCTGCCAGGGGGTTAGGTACGGGTTCTTGTTGAGGAACTCCTCGAACCATGTAACGGCAATCGTCGGCTCATCACTGGAGCTTTCGAGATAGCGAGATACGTATGGGGTGAGGGTCTGTTCGGTTCGCAAGATGAGACTGCATGAGCGGAGGACATCCAAGTCTGTCGGTTGCGTCCGAAGCACCGGCAGCGCCCACCGCACGAGCTCAGCCAGGACTCCCATCTTGTCTTGCTCGTATTTATTGAGGCTGTTCGCCCGACGCGCCAGCCCGTGCCAGTCGGCCAGTACCTGGCGCGCGGCGCCCACATCGCCCTGCTCAGGTGGAGTCTCAATCACGTCGTCGCCGTCATACGACAGCGACAAGTCGGTGAGGTCCTTTTTGACCTGCTCAGAGATTTCCTTAAGGACCTTCTCTCGAACACCCAGCGCCGCCTCATAGGTGTCGCGCAGCCGGATGATGGTCTTGGAGTCGTTCAACACGAGTCCCACCCCACGGCATTCCCGTTCCAACGCGTCGACGGCGTTGAGGGCGTCGCTCCATGAGTCGGCTGCGATTCGGAAGTCGTCGTTGTACCGCCATACGGCCAGCCCCTGGCGGAGCAACCGCCGCTCGACAACGGAGAGGTACGCCTCTGCCAGCACGTCGGATGACCCCGACTGCTGCGGCAGTCCATAGGAGCGCCCGATGAGCCCGGCAAGAAGCCCGGTCAATGCGTCCACTCCGTCGGAGTCGCCTGTCCGTGCAAGAAGCTCGCGAGCCAAGAGGCCGTGGTCGACATACTGATAGTAGGCAGTGACGTCGGACGACACGACGTACTTTGGCGCCTTCACCGCGCGCAGTGGCGCGTTTAGGAATGTGTTGTAGGCGTTGCGCGAGCGGTCCGGTTCGGCGAGCTTGCTCTCCCAGCGGTTGACGAGCGCTCGGTAGAGGACCCTGTCACGGGCGCAGAGTTCAGCAACTGGGCGAACTCCGTGGCGGTGCTTACGAACCGATACAACTCGGCTGGGCACGGGGGCGAACTCGACTGTGCATCGGCGATAGGCCCATTCGCCACCTCCATCATGCATCCACAGGGTCGTCATCGGGCCGTCGTGCGGAACAAGCGGGCGGTTCGCAAACGCTTCATCCATCATCGCGGTGTCGAAGGCATCGACAGTCAGCAGGTCCCTTGCTATGCGCATGTCTCCATCTCAACACAGGAAACCGGCGGTCCTGGGTCCGCCACTCAAGCGGATCAACGCAGAGATTCAAGACATTGCCCGCAACGGCAACGAGGGCATCGGCAAACCCGAAGCACTCAAACACGACTTCGCTGGCTACTGGTCGCGCCGGATCACCGACGAACACCGCCTGGTCTACAAACTCGTCGACGACGAGATCCGCATCGCGGCCTGCCGCTACCACTACGGACGGTGACTTCCCGCCACCGATTCAAACCACGCGTGCAGCGGGTTGGTGGCTTGGTGCGGCCCTGCCGACGGCAGGTAGACAGACCCCCAATGGACGCGCCGAGTCCAGGAGCCCCCCGCCGAGCCCCCACCTAAGCTGGCTGAGCCTGTCGAAGCAGTCGCCACCCACTCAGCACCTACGCCCAGCCCGCTCAGAGAACTCATCCAACACGTCGATTGCATCCTGGGCGATGAACACCCGGTCGCGCTTCCGGTCGGTCGATTCAGCGAGCACTCCAGCACCAACGGCTTGCTCAACCGCACGCCGGGCGGCGGTACCCGATACCTGAAGCTGCTGCTCGATGAAGGCAACACTGACCGCTGGCTGGCCGATCAACAGGTTCAACAGCCGCCGACCAGCAGACCCGGCCCGCACTTGCATCACCTCAAGCCACCCGGTGCGAACCTCAGCGAGGGTGTCGACCAACCACCTACCGTCGTCCGCAGCGCGGGCACTCGCCTCGCACAGCTGCCGCACGATCTGAGCAAAATCGCCTGCACGATAGGCGGTGAGCGCGTCGAAGTAGGACTGGGTGTCGGCCAGCAGCCCCGACGAAATCGGGACGGTCACCCGGCTGGTGAGTTCACTGTGCCGCAGCATCGCGTGCAGCAGCGCTCGTCCGGTTCGTCCATTTCCATCAGTGAACGGGTGGACGGTTTCGAACTGGGCGTGCGCCACTGCGGCCTGGACGAGCACTGGCAGATCGCCACGCCGCAGGAAGCGGGTCAGGTCGTCTAGGCAGTGCGCCAGGCGGTCTGCGTGCGGCGGAATGAACGTGGCACCGTCCGGGCTCAAACCGGACGCTCCGATCCACACCTGCACCTCGCGCCACCGGCCGGCCTGCGGGTCGCGGCCACCAAGTAGCGCGGAGTGCATGGCAAGGATGGAATCAGCATCGAGCTTGTCAGACAACCGGATGGCAGCAGCCATCGCCCGCACATTGCGGGAAACCAGTTCGGCATTCTTGCTCGCAGTGCCACCAAGTTCGGCGATGGCCAGCTGTCGCGCCCCAACGGTGAGGTTCTCGATCTGCGATGAGGCAGCCGATTCAGAGCGCAACAAGACCGATTGCATCGGCGCAATGTCTTCGCTGCCAAACCTCGCCGACACGTACGCGTCGAGTCTGATGATGGTGGCTGCCGCATCTTCAGCTTCGGCGGCCAGCCCGCTGGGGATGTCAAAGTCAACCTCGGCAATCTCAATAGGGATCGCCGCCTTGTAAGTGGACGGCAGCGCATCCCGCTTGCGCCTCGATAGCGCCTCGACGTCGTAGTTGGGGTGCCACGGGAGCGTCTCGGTGGTGATCGGCCCGAACTTGCGCAGGCCCGATTCAGAGCCCACCGAGTGTTGCTGCGTAAGCTTCACCATGAATCGACGCTAGCACACGTTAGCGCCTTAAAGTGTGCTAGCGGGCATGGTTGGCGCACGTTAGTCAGGCACCGCAGGCCAGATTGCCGCTGCCAATCCGTCCGCGGGACAGATCGTCGAGCCAAATCGAGACACCATCTTCGGAGAGTGCACTCAAACGGTGATTCATGCTCACGACCCCATATCTACCCGTGGGGCGAACCACCTGAGCAGGGGCAACGAGACGCGATCGGATGTACATGTAGCGCCAGTCCCTGTACATTTAATCTATGGCCAGCAGCATGAGCGTCGCGGATGCACGCCAAAACCTCGCCGAGGCGATCAAGCTCTCCGGCGACGGTCCGGTATTCATCGAACGCCGCGGACACCGCGCTGCGGTGCTGATCAGCCCCGAAGAATACGAGCGCCTACTCGACGCGCTTGAAGATGCCGAAGACATCGACGCCTTCGATGAGGCGATGGCCGAGGAAGGACCAAACATCCCTTGGGCCCAGGTCCGGGCCGACCTCGGTTGGGTATGACCTACCGCATCGAACTGCGCCCAGCAGCCGTCCGGGCGCTGAAACAGATTCACCCCCAAGACCGTCGACGTATCCAAGGCGCCGTCGCGCTCCTGGCTCATGATCCACGCCCGCCGGGCGCTAGAGCACTTCAGGGTCGCCCCGGCTTTCGCGTCCGGGTAGGCGACTACCGCATCATTTACACCATCGATGATGGCGTGCTGCTGATAGTGGTCGTGACTGTCGGACATCGCCGCGAGGTCTACCGGGACTAGGCGCCCTGCGGTCGGCGTGATGATGGTGTCGGCCACCTGATAGGTCGACGTTGCGCTTACGCGGTCAGCGGAGCGAGGGATCATCAGCACCAGGTGGCGCAACTAGGTGGACATCGCCACCCTCGTGAACCCAGTCTTCAACCAAAGTGCATGACAGATTCGGCTCAGGCGTCCAAGCGGGCGTACTCAGCCACCAATTCCTTCTCCTGCTCAAACGATGGCAGGAAGACTGCCACCACCACCGTCCCAATCACGATGGCGATCGCGCCCACTAAGTAGGCGACCCAAGCCCCATTGACCATGCTGTGGGTGGCTGCGGCAACGATCTCGGCTCGGTATTGCGGGTACTGATCGGCCACGTGCAACGCGGAGGCATAGGACGCCTGCAGCGCTTGGGTGATCGAGTCAGAAATATTGGACGCCTCGCCAGTGGCGGCAATCTGGCGGTGAAAAGAGACCGCAAAACCCGAGGCCAAAATCGCACCCAGGATCGACTGCATGATCGAGCCACCAAGGTCGCGCTGCAGGTCTGAGGTGGCCGAAGCCATGCCCACCCGCCGCACCGGGGTGCTCTCGGTGAGCGCCCGCGAGGCTGGTGTCATCGCGAACGCCGCACCACTGCCGATCATCAAGAAACCGAACCCAACCAGCGCATAGGGCGTAGTCGGATTCCACAACAGGGTCGTCAAGAACCCCACCAAGACAAAGGCGTAACCAACCAACATCGTGGTGCGCGAGCCGCGCGCGGTCAGCAGCCTGGCCGACAAGGGCGAACACACCAGCAACCCGACCGCCGAGGGAATGATCGCCAACCCAGCCTGCAGCGTTGAATACCCCAAAATGTTCTGCATGTACTGCTGACCGACGAACAATGCGCCCATCAGTGATCCGAACACGATCGTGCCGCCAGCAGCTGGCACCCAAAACAGCCGGCGCCGGGCGATCCGCAGGTCATACAGCGGGTATTTGGTGCGCAACTGCCGCCACGCGAAAATGCCAATCAGCACCGTCCCGCCACCCAGGAGCACCGCGCCGAGCATCAGTTGTCCCGGTGCGAACACCATGCTGATGCCGAGCACCACCCCGGCAACCGCGAACGTCGACAGCACTCCCCCGAGATGATCAACCGGGTCAGTGGATTCTTCAACGTGAGCCGGGACGAAAAACCCCACCAGCACTAGAGCGATCGCCGCGATGGGGGCTGCGATCAGGAAGGCCGATCCCCACCACCAGATGGTGAGCAGGAACCCGGCAAAGATCGATCCAGCCACCGAGGCCATCGCGCTAACCCCAGACCACAAGGCGATGGCTTGGGTGCGAGCGACCCCGGTGTGCCACAAAGCCGTGATCAGCGACAACGTCGTGGGGAAAGCCATACCTGCCGCGATACCAGTGAACAGGCGTGCGGACACCAACATCTCGATCGAGCCAGAGAAAGCGGATAGGAAGCTTGCCACCACCGTCAGGGCCAGCCCGGCCATTAGGAGCTGCTTGCGTCCATACCGGTCGGCGAGGGCACCGAAGTAGAGCACCGACATCGCCAACCCCAGCGAACAGCCAACTGCCACGATGTTGAGGGCAGTTTGGGACGCCCCGAAGGCATCACCGACCTGCGGCAGTGCAACATTTGCCGCAGCAAGATTGATATTGCACACCAGCGCTCCAAGAATGAGCGCGGTGAGCACTAGGCCAGCCCGAGCGGGCACGTCGGTACGGACAGCGGCGTCCGTTGGGGTGTCGGTCACGCAATCACCCTAGCGAGCAGCCTCCACGGGTCGCGGAGTTTCGCCGAATAACGCTCGGTTACAGGTGTCAGTACGCTGGCCGCCGAAAGGGGGACGCCATGAACTCCATTGACAAAGGCGTCTTGAACAAGCTCTCTGGCAAGCTCAAGAAGATCCTTCAAGCCGAACTCCGAGCCGGGAACACCGTGGCCAAAGCCAGCGAGGGCGACTGGCCCGAAGAAGGGTCTGTCTTCGTCATGCTGGACAAACCGTTCCGGACCCCCATTCAACGCAACAGCCCTGGCATCGCCTTCACCAACGTGAATGATCCGCACTACTGGAAGGCCGAATACCACGACAAGGCCGCCAAGCAGATACTCGCCTGCGGCTTCGGTGGCCGACCCAACTTTTTCGAACTCTGACCAACCGGCGGGGCTCAACCAAGGCTCAGCTCATAGCTTCGCGGGTCAACAACTCCCTGCGCTTCCTCGCGACCCAACGGACCGCATTGCCAGCTCTGATATGAGCCCCCGTGATTCACTCGCACCATTCCAAACCCTGGCTGTCAAGGGGTTTTGGCAGGTTGTGGATCGCCGACCGGCGGCGAGGCGGCCACTGCGACAGTCCGCCTCAGGCCAACAGCACGCTGAGCGAGGGACTTGCCCCAGTCTCAGCGGGTCCGTCAGTGCGGGCCGTGCCCACGTCGACCGAACAACACCGCCAGCAACGGCAGCACCGCGGCCCCCAGCAACACCCGCGCCAGGATCGGCTCAACCGAATACAGCAGCGCACCGGTCACCAACAGCGCAGTGAACATCACCGCTGCCACCAACTGCCCAATCGCACGATTTAGCATTCGCATCCGCAGCTCAAGCAGCGGAGTCTTCACCGCCAAGTCGCCACGCTCAATAGTGGTCAGAATCCGATCAGCCCGACCCGGCAGCGCACTGAGCGACTTCACCAATTTAGTGCCGCTCTTGGTCAGCTTCTCCCAGGAAAGACCTTCACCAACTTCATCAGCGATCAGCTTGGTGGCATAGGGCGACAACGCGCTCCACAGATTAAAATCGGGATCCAGACCAGTACACATGCCCGACAAAATCGCGATCGTCCGCCCTAGCAGCAGCAGATTTTCCGGCAACTGGAAGGGCATATTCAACATCAGCTCACGAAACTGCAAGCCGAAGCTCATCAGGTCTTCGTCGCTGATATTGCGCAGATCACTCATCGCCATACCGCCGAAGCGGTCGAACACCTGAGCACTGGCCAGTTCCAACAACTTCACGTCAGCAGTGGGCAGCAACAGGTCCAAAGACTTGAAGGCCGCCACCATCCGGGACGCATCCTGGGTGCCAATAGCGATTAGCGCTCCGCGCAGCCCGGCCCGCAGATTGTCGGGCACCCGTCCCACCATGCCGAAATCGATGAAGGTAAGCTCAAAATCGCCCGCCTCCCCCACCGGGGTCACAAACAAATTGCCCGGGTGCGGATCGGCGTGAAAGACCCCGTCTTCGAAGATCTGCTGCAGATAGGTCTCAACCAGCTTGTCGGCCACCTTCAACCGATCAATGCCAGCCGCGGTGATGGCCTCATAGTCACTCAGCCGAATCGCCGAAACATCTTCCAAGGTCAGCACGCGCAGCGTGGTGTGTTCCCAAGCAACCTGCGGCACCCGGACGCGGTCGTCAGTCTCGAAAGCCTCCCGAAAGAGCTCAGCATTAGCCGCTTCGGCCAGGTAATCGATCTCCTGCAAGGTGGTGGCCGCGAACTCCTCGACCAAAGCTGGCACATCGGCTCGACTACTCACAGGCTTGTAGTGGGTCAACCACTCACCCACCCGGCGCAGCGCGGCCAGATCAACCTCAACGATGGCCTCAATCGAGGGCCGCTGCACCTTCACCACCACATCGGTAAAGCCAGTTTCGGCCGCATCTTCGGGCAGTAGCACCGCCCGGTGCGCCTGCCCCAGTGACGCTGCGGCCAGCGGGATGGCTTCAAACGAGGCATAAGCCTGACTCAGCGGGCGGCCAATTTCGGCCTCAGCCCGGGCTCGAATCGCTTCAAACGGTGCGGCCGGCACCTCATCTTGCAGCCCGGCTAGCTCATCGGTGATTTCTGCTGGCAACACGTCCAATCGGGCCGAAAGAAACTGGCCAACCTTGATCATCAGCCCGCCCATCGAAATCGCCAGCGCACGAAAGCGCACTGCTATTCGGCGGTTACGCTCAAGCCGGGTGCGATCCGACCAGCGAATCAGCCCCAGCTTGGGCAGCACGATCTCCCAATAGATGAAGCTGGCGGTCACTCGAGCGAAGAAGGTGACGATGCGACGGTAGCGGGCGCGCAGGTCCGAAGCGGTCATAGGTCGGCTAGTCCTCACTGAGCAGCGTGTAAACCTGTTTGCGGGCGGCATTCAAGATCTCAATGGTGGCATCAATGTGGGCTTTGTTGCCCGCTTTGCCCACCTGGAGCACCGCGGCAGCTAACCGCCCACCAGCATCCCGCAGCCCGAAGATTCCACTCAGATCACCGGTCGCTGCGGCCACATCCCAAGGGGCATCCTCGTCACCGAGTTCAGCGAAGGCAGCCTTGCCCGAATCGGTGAGCGAGTAGACCTTCTTGCCAGCGGTCTCGGCTGCTTCGATCAATTCTTCGTCGGCCAGCATCTGCAAAGTCGGGTACACCGAGCCCGCGCTTGGCGTCCAAGCGCCACCACTGCGCTTGGCAATTTCTTGAATGATTTGGTAGCCGTGCATCGGCTGTTCAGCGAGCACTCGCAGAATGGCGTCGCGGGTGTCTCCGCGCCGGGCGCGCAGGTGCGCCCCGAATCCGCCTGGACGCATGCCACCCAAGCCCTGTTTTGCCAAGCCGCGAATGAATTCTGCGCCGTCGGAGCCGAAGCACCCTTCGATGGATGGACGTGCCATGACGATCCTCCTCAAGTCATATTGCGATATATCGCAGTATATCCCCGGGGCCAAGCAACTAGGGGTACTCAGTATTGCCCGGCAACAATGCGACCCGCAGTGCGGTGGATCACGCCAAGAAATCGGCCTCGGGCAAGTCCGGTGCAACACTTCCTTGACCGACGACCAAATCCCGCGGTGGTAGCGTCGCTGACATCGGCCTTCGATCGACTGCCCCCACGTCGAGCACGAGCCGCACACACGGAAGCGGAACCAATGAAGCAGACAGATTTCCGGCTAGACACCACCGTTCGAGATGGGGTGCTGGAGATCAGTGCCCGAGGCCGGTTGATTCTGATCCATCCGATGGCCAACCGTGGCACCGCCTTCACCATGGCCGAACGCGAAGCATTGGGCCTGTCGGGCCTGTTGCCCAGCCGGGTCACCACCATCGAGGAACAGCTGCGGCGCACCTACGCCCAGTACAGCCGCACCCCTTCACCGCTATCGAAGTTCGTTTACTTGTCTCAGCTTCGCGACCGCAACGAAGTGCTGTTCTACCGGCTGTTGAGTGAGCATCTGGAAGAGATGCTGCCGATCATCTACACCCCCACCATCGGAGAGGCGATCGAGCGTTTCAGCCATGAGTACATCGGTGCCCGTGGTGTCTTTCTTTCGATTGACCACCCCGAGACCATCGAACAATCGCTTCGCGATTTCGAGCTCGACGCTGACGATGTTGATCTGGTCGTGGTGACCGACTCTGAAGGCATTTTGGGGATCGGCGACCAAGGCATCGGCGGCTTCCAAATCGCGGTCGGCAAGCTCGGGCTCTACACCGCCGCCGCCGGAATCCACCCCCGCCGTGCCATTCCGGTGGTGCTCGATGTTGGCACAGACAACCTCGGCTTGCTGAACAGTGATTTCTACTTGGGCGAACGACATGCCCGAGTTCGCGGCCAGCGCTATGACGAGTTCATCGAGTTGTTCGTAACCACCATCACCAAGCTGTTCCCTAAAGCTTTACTGCACTGGGAAGACTTCGGCGCGGCCAACGCCCACCGAATTCTCAATCGCTACAGCGACCGGATTTCCACCTTCAACGATGACATCCAAGGCACCGCCGCAGTAGTGCTGGCCGCCGTGCTCGCCGCCGTTCGACTCACCGGGACGCAGCTGCCCGAACACAGAGTGCTGATCTATGGCGCGGGCACCGCCGGGGCCGGCGTCGCGGACCTGATTCGCGAGGCCATGGACCGCGAGGGCCTGGCCGCCGATCAGGCGTACCGCCAGTTCTGGGCTTTCAACTCCAAGGGCCTGATTGTTGCCGACAGCCCCGGCATGCGGGATTTCCAAGTCCCCTACGCCCGCTCCCGCGAAGAAGTCGCCGACTGGGAGGTGGCTGACCCGCAGCAGATCAGCTTGCTCGAGGCCGTCCGGCAGATCCAGCCCACCATCTTGATCGGAACCTCAGCTCAGCACGGCGCCTTCAGTGAAGAGGTGGTGCGAGAGATGGCCGAACACTGCCAACGTCCGATCATCATGCCGCTGTCCAACCCGACCAGCCACGCCGAGGCGCACCCAGGAGACGTCCTCAAATGGACCGATGGTCGCGCCTTGATCGCCACTGGCAGCCCTTTCGGCACGATCAAACATGGCGACGTGTATCACACGATCGCGCAGGCCAACAATGCCTTGATCTTCCCCGGACTAGGCCTTGGAGTGACCGTCGTACAGGCGGAACGAGTGAGCCCACAGATGATCCACGCCGCCGCCGATGCACTGGCCGGGTTGATGAACGAGTACCGTCCCGGAGCGTCCCTGCTGCCCTCGATGGCAGATCTGCGGGTGGTTGCGGCAACCGTGGCAAAAGCAGTCGCTCAGACTGCGCAAGACCAAGGACTGGCCCGCCGTCCGATGACCGATCCAATCAACGACATCTACCAGCACATGTGGAAGCCGAGATACCCCAAGTTGGAGGTCCTGCCCGAGCGTCTGCCTTGAGCCCAGCGGCTCGCCCACGAGACTTCACACTCAGAAGACTTGCCGCAGGTTGGCCTTGGTCAGATCCACCAACTCATCACCGCGACCCGACAGCAAAGCCTTCATTGCATAAAGCGCGAATCCTTTGGCTTGGTCGAACTTGATCGAGGGCGGCAGCGTCAGCTCTTGGCGCTCAGTGACCACGTCAACCAATGCTGGCCCGTCGTAGGCGAACGCCTCCGCCAGTGCAGCCTCAAGATCCTCCGAGCGTTCCACCCGGATCCCCTTCAGCCCAGCTGCCCGCGCAATGCCCGCCAAATCAGGGTTTTCTAGCCCGGTCGCGGTGGTCAGAAAGCCAGCGGCTTTCATCTCCAACTCCACAAAGTTCAGTGAAGAGTTGTTGAACACCACTAGTTTCACCGGCAGCCGGTTTTGGGTCAGAGTGAGCAACTCCCCCAGCAGCATTGCCACGCCACCATCACCACAAAGCGCCACTACTTGGCGTCCACGCTGCACTGCGGACGCCCCCACTGCTTGGGGCAAAGCATTGGCCATCGAGCCGTGCAAGAACGAGCCGATCAGGCTGCGCTTGCCATTCATCTTCAGATACCGCGCCGCCCAGACCACCGGCGAGCCAACATCGGGAATGAACACCGCATCGTCGGCGGCCAACTCATCAATCAACCGCCCTACGTACTGCGGATGAATCGGCTCAGCACCCTTTCGCGGGGTGGCCAGCTCATCGAGTTTGGCCCGAGTCTTTCCGTAATGCTCACGCGAATCCAGCAGGTGGCTGCGCTCCTGCTTGCGCTCCAACAGCGGCAACAGTGCGTCCAAAGTGTCACCGACATCGCCAACCAGGCCGAGCTTCAGCGGTACCCGGCGTCCCAGATGCTCCCCGCGCAGATCAATCTGGATCACCGTGGCGTGCTCTGGCAAGAATGGACGGTACGGAAAGTCGGTACCCAGCATCACCAAGGTGTCGCAGTTCTCTAAGGCACGGTAGCCGGAGGCGAAACCCACCAGCCCGGTCATGCCCACATCGAATTGGTTGTTGTACTCCACAAATTGTTTGCCGCGCAGCGTGTGCACGATCGGGGCCGCCAAGGTGTCGGCCAGAGCAATCAGCTGATCGTGCGCACCCTCACAACCGGCACCGGCCAAGATCGTCACCTTCTTGGCCGAACCCAGCAAGGCGGCCGTTTCGGCAAGCTCTGCAACCGAGGGCAGCACTCTGGGTTTAGTTGCCCGCACTGCAGTGACGGTGTTGTCTACCGCCTCTGACAACGCCACATCCCCGGGAATCACCACCACCGCAACACCTCGCTGCTCCACGGCAGCCTGCATCGCGGTACGCAGGATTCGCGGCATCTGGACCACCGAGGAGACGTCTTCGGCATACACCGAACAGTCCCGGAAGAGGTCCTTAGGGTTCGTCTCTTGAAAGTAGCTGCTACCCATCTCTGAGGTGGGAATCTGCGCCGCGATCGCCAACACCGGCACCCGGGAGCGTTGAGCATCAAAAAGCCCGTTGATCAGGTGCAGGTTTCCTGGCCCACAGCTACCCACACAAACCGCAATCTCTCCGGTCAGTGCCGCTTCGGCGCCAGCGGCGAAGGCCGCGGCTTCTTCATGTCGGACGTGCACCCACTCGATCCCCGAACCCCGCAGGGCATCGGTGAAACCGTTGAGTGAATCGCCAGGGATGCCATAGACCCGCTTGACCCCGCTGGCCACCAGAGTGGCAACAATGTTCTTGGCTACCGTAGCCATGACCCTCCTAGGGGAGTTGGACTTGCTCCCACCTCAGCAACGACCTGGCCGGATTTATGCCACCCACCCGCGACCAGCGGCTCTTTCAAGGCCAGCGTCCGCGCAGACAACATTCACCGCGAGCACCGGCACCTCCCCCAAATACGGCCTTCACTAGGCAACGCACAGCTGACCACCCGAGGGAAGCTGAGCCCGAGTACGCGCTTGACCCTCAGAACTTTCACCACCACCCACCACCCAAACCGCCAACCAACTGCAATCGCGGCGACTCTCCCCCGTCGAGATTCAACTCGCCCTAGGCTCTTGGCGGCACCAACCCCCGGCGGCACCCCAGGCCAGGCCAAGCTGAGGAATGTTTAGGCGGAGTCCTTTGTTCGCCCAATGAGACATGCATCCCAGATAATGGTCTGAAAAAGGAGCGAATCAGTCAGCATGACCACCACCCAAACCCCCCTCAACAGTCCGGCCCGCGTGATCGGGGCCAGTCTGGTAGGCACCACCATCGAGTTCTACGACTTCTACGTGTACGCCACCGCAGCGGTTCTCGTGTTTCCCCAGCTGTTCTTCCCCACCGGGAACTCGACCACTGCACTGATCGCCTCATTCGCAGTCTTCGGCGCGGCCATGATCGCGCGCCCGATCGGCGCAATCTTCTTCGGCCACCTCGGCGACCGGCGCGGGCGAAAGACCACCTTGGTGATCAGCCTGCTCACCATGGGGGTGGCTACCTTCGTGATCGGGTTGCTGCCGACTTTCCAGACCGTGGGCATCCTGGCGCCCGCAATGCTGCTGATCCTTCGCCTAACCCAGGGGTTCGCGATCGGCGGTGAATGGTCCGGTGCCGCGTTGGTCGCCACCGAGAACGCCCCCGCTGGCAAACGCGCCTGGTACGGCACCTTCCCCCAGCTTGGGGCGCCGCTGGGCTTCATCATCGCCAACGGCCTGTTCTTGATAATCAACTTCACTCTGCCCCACCCCAACGACCCGCTGCTGAAATCGCAGGCCTTCCTTGACTGGGGTTGGCGAGTGCCCTTCCTGTTCTCTGCCGTGATGGTGATCGTTGGGCTGTGGGTGCGCCTGCGGCTGGTGGAGTCTGAGGCCTTCGTCCAAGCCGAGAAGCGGGGAGCGATCCGCAAGCTGCCACTGGGTGCCACTTTCCGACACAACTGGCGCGAGGTCATCCTGGGCACCTTCATCATGCTGGCCACCTACGTGCTGTTCTATCTAATGACTAGCTTCACGCTCACCTTTGGCACTGCAAAGACCACTGCCACCCCGGCCGGGCTAGGCATTTCATATACCAACTTCGTGTTGATGCAGATCATCGGCGTGGTCTTCTTTGGGATCTTCACCCTGGCTTCTGGCCCGTGGGCTGACAAGCTGGGACGCCGAAGGCTACTGATCTGGGTCACCTTGGCCATCATCATCTTTGGGTTGAGCTTTCCGCTGTGGCTGAGCCCCGGTTCGGCCAACACTGGGCTGACTCAGGTCTTCTTGATCATCGGGTTCACCTTGATGGGAATCACCTTCGGACCGATGGGCGCGATGCTGCCCGAGATGTTCCCAACCAATGTGCGCTATACCGGCTCGGCCATCTCTTACAACGTCTCCAGCATTCTGGGTGCCGCCCTGGCCCCGATCATCGCGGTGGCGCTTTGGGCTCAGGCTGGTGGCAGTACCTGGCTGGTGGGGGTGTGCCTGGCTGGTGCCAGCGTGCTGACCCTGATTTCGCTACTCCTGACCAAGGAGACTAAAGACACCGACTACTCGATGGTCTCCGCCCTCGAATCCCCACCGATTCTCGCCGACGACGAACCAACTCCCCGTTAAGCATCGGGAACCGTCCCCTTTTTGCGCAGCTCGCGGGGACGGTTCCTTTACGAGCAGCGGTTCGGGGACGGTTCCTTTACGAGCAGCGGTTCGGGGACCGGTTCGGGGACGGTTCCTTTACCAGCAGCGGTTCGGGAACCGTCCCTTTACCAGCAGCGCACCGGGAACCGTCCCTTTACCAGCAGCGGTTCAGGAACCGTCCCCGACTGAGCTCCGACTGAGCTGAGTCGCTGCGCGAATCTCGGGTGTGGACGCTGCCTTACCGGCAAAAAGATCCGATCTCAGACACTGAAACAATTCCTTTCCAGACCGTAACCCGTGTGTAACACTTATCTCAGGCATCCTCCGTATGACCGTTCTGGTTCGAGAAGCGTCCAAGAAGGACGAGAGTTGATTCGAATCGTTCGTGGGTTGTGTTGTGATGCGATTTCCAACACAACGCTTTAGGAGCTAACGATGAAGATAGCAATGCTGCTGGATGCTGCTGGCCGGGCCGTTCGCCCAGAGTCCGAAGGCACCGTGTACGTGTACGAACGTCACGGCAACGAATGGGTGGTGACCAGCAAGCGCCAGCATTCAGCCGTCGACTGCGACACCGTCGCCACGATGCGCGCCAATCTGAGTGAACTTTGCGACTGGCTCGGTGACTGCACCGTCCTGGCCGCTAAGGCGCCCCGCGGATTCGGACGCCTGGTCTTCAACCAGAAGCACGTCAACTTCTGGGCCATCGACGGCGACCCCAAGAACTACCTCGATCAAATCGAGAGCTTCTACCGGTTGGGTGCCAGCCTGAAGGAAAGGCCACCAGCAAAGCCTGAACCGAGTTCAGCCGAACTTAAGCGCAGCTACGCCCCACGAGACTCACCAGAGTCTCGCGGGGCGTAGCTGCATCTGTTGGCTAATCGCCACCTTGGGTCGTCAGGTAGTCCAAGACAACCCAACGGTCACCATCGTCAAATCAAGCAGGCGTCGGTACGCGACACAAAGTGTCGCCCGTCCACAGTTCCCAAAGAGAATCCTTCCGGACCCCCATCGGCGACATCCAGAATGAATTCCGGATGCCCCAACGCCTTGTCCAGCGAGGCGTCTATATAGAACTGCGATCCGTCGACATCACCAAGCAACACGTCCGCATCACCGGTAAGGAAGTCCCCCTCCGGAAAACACATTGGCACGCTGCCAGCGCAGCAGCCTCCAGACTGGACGAACATCACCTGCCCACCAGCCCGTTCCCGGACCGCCACCAAAGCGGTCCGGGCAACGGAGGTGGCGGACAACCGCACCGCCGCAGTCGGCAGTGACTCAGTCATTTCCACTTCTTTCGGTTGTGAGAACTAGTTCAGATCAGAAGAATCCAAGCTTGTTCTCCGAGTAGCTGACCAAAAGGTTCTTGGTCTGGCTGTAGTGATCCAACATCATCAGGTGGTTCTCTCGACCAACCCCAGACATCTTGTAACCACCGAAGGCGGCGTGTGCCGGATAAGCGTGGTAGCAGTTCGTCCACACCCGGCCAGCCTTGATCGCCCGGCCCATCCGGTAAGCGCGGTTGCCATTACGCGTCCACACTCCCGCACCTAGGCCATACAGCGTGTCATTGGCGATCTGCAGGGCTTCGGCGTCATCACGGAAGGTGGTGACCGCCAACACCGGACCAAAAATCTCCTCTTGGAAGATCCGCATGGTGTTGTCGCCCTTGTAGACCGTCGGCTTGAAGTAGTAGCCGTCCGCCAGATCGCCGGTCAACCCGCTTGGGTCACCGCCGATGAGCAGTTGGGCGCCTTCATCGGCGCCGATCTTGCAGTAGGAACCGATCTTGTCCATCTGGTTGGTCGATACCTGGGCGCCCATCATCGTTTCGGTATCCAACGGACTGCCCAACTTGATGGCCTTAATTCGATCCAGGCAGCGCGCCATGAACTCGTCATAGATGCTTTCCTGAACCAGAGCCCGGGACGGGCAGGTGCAAACCTCACCTTGATTGAAGGCGTAGAGCACCAAGCCTTCGATCGCCTTGTCGAGATAGGCATCGTCGGCGTCCATCACGTCTTCGAAGAAGATGTTGGGGCTCTTGCCCCCCAGCTCAGTGGTGGACGGAATGATGTTCTGCGCGGCGTACTGCATGATCAACCGACCGGTGACCGTTTCACC
>DHWU01000056.1:60933-104917 GCA_002413345.1 Propionibacteriaceae bacterium UBA5174
GCGATCTTGGCGATGCGCTTGTTGGTGGCCAAAGCCTTGCCAATTTCGGCACCGGGACCGGTGACCACATTGACCAAGCCTGGAGGCAGGACGTCGGCCAAGACTTCCATCAGCTTCATGATCGACCAAGGCGTGGGCGAAGCGGGCTTCAGCACCACCGCATTACCGGCAGCGATCGCTGGGGCCATCTTCCAAGCCGCCATCAACAGCGGGAAGTTGAACGGGATGATCTGACCCACAACTCCGAGTGGCTCCCGGAAGTGGTAGGCGACCATGTCCTTGTCGATCTCGGACAGTCGGCCCTCTTCGGTACGCACCGCAGCCGCGAAGTAGCGGAAGTGGTCGACCACCAGAGGAACATCAGCGTTCAGGGTCTCCCGGATGGCCTTGCCGTTGTCGTAGGTCTCGGCCACTGCCAGTTCCTCGAGGTGTTCCTCGATCGCATCCGCGGCCTTGTTCATGATGATTGCCCGCTGGCTAGGAGTGAGAGCTTCCCAGGCCGGTTGAGCTGCGTGTGCCGCGTCCAGTGCCAACTCGATATCGGCAGCACCTGACTGGGCGAATTTGGTGAACGGTTTGCCGGTAACCGGGGTGGGGTTGTCGGCATAGTTCCCCGTAGTCGGAGCGACGTAGCCGCCGTTGATCCAGTTGCCGTACTTCTCAGCAACCTCAACCTTAGAGCCTGCCGTTCCCGGTGCTGGATAAAGCATGTCCTACCTCCTTGTGGATTGTTGCATCAATCAGTCAAGCACTGATACCTGTGTCCGGCCATGGGTAAAACGGCACCTTGGGTGCTTCGTCCCAAATAGTTCAGCAACTGGACACTGCCGGGTAACGGTGTCGCCGCGCACATCAAAGGCGATCGCCCCGCCAACCGTGCCCGCCGAATGTCCCCGAACGAGGACTGACTTCGGGTGCAGCACCAGCGCTATGGTCACAGCACCCGCCTGATTGTGATTCCCCTCGATGACCGATGTGATCTCCCGGGCTTCGGCCAACTGTCCCGAATTGGCCAGCCCCAGCGAACCAGCAAAGCCGCTGCGCTCCACCACCACTGACGATCTGGACTGGCTGCGCCAACTTGACGAGCAAGCCTTCCAACGATTGGCCCGGCAGGCCTACGAGTTCCAGGGTTATGCAGTGTCCACCACGCTCAGTTCCAACGGCGGTCGCTATCTGACTCTCACCCTCGGCGACGAGCGGATCATCGTGCAGTGCGAACACTGGCACGCCACCCAGGTGGACGTCCAGGAAGTCGGAGAACTATTTGGTCTGGCGGCTGCCAATGCAGCGACCTGGGCAGTAGCGGCAACCTCAGGCGAGTTCACCGCCGAGGCGAAAGAATTTGCTGCCCACAACAGGCTCACCCTCTTGGACGCCCCCGCAGTCGCCCAGCTGATCTCGATCGGTCAGGTTAGCCAGGCCGCTACCGGCACTCCATTTCTGCATTCCTCACCGGTACCGCCGCCTGCCAATCGCCCCAGCCAGCCAGTACCGAGAGCCACACACCCCTGCGACTGCGAAGAGATCTCCAATCAAGCAGCACCTTCACCGGCTGACTTCCAAACCGCGGTGATCGAGGGCAAACGCACTCCGGGCACCCGGCGGGTGCGAGCCTTTACTTGGTTGGCGATTGCCCCAGTTGTGGCCCTGGCCGTCTTGGGATCAGCCAAACTGATGGCTAACAACTCGACGGCAAGTCTGACCAGCCCGCCGCCCCCAGCAGCCGCGACTCCGGCAATCGCTGAGGTATTCGGTGAGCAGCCAGTCGACATCAGCTTCGACGCCCAAGACAACCTGGTTTACACCGCCAACTACCTCGGCGGTGACGTGACTGTTGCGGATGCCAAGACCCTCACCCCGTCGAAACGTCTTGATGTGCCCGGCAAGCCAATCGCAATCGCAGTAGATCCAACTCACCACCGACTATTCGCAGCCGATGGCGCCACCGCCAAGATCTATGTCGTAGACACAGTCAATGGCAAAGTCGGCAAGACCATCGAACTGAGCGCCAAGGCGACCGATCTAGCTTTCGACACCGCCCGCCAGCGGCTGTTCGTGGTGAGCAGCGCCGGCAAATCGTTGGCCGTTTTCAACACCATCACACTCGCCAAGGTTGGCCAGGTGGCCACGCTTGGGCGTGGCTCGTCAGTGGCCCTGGACAGTGCCACCCACCTCAGCTATGTGGCAGTTGAGCAGTCAGTTGTCCCCTTTGACCAATACCTCAGAAGGCACACCGCGCTGACGCTGCCGGACGGCAGCCCAACCGCACTCGGGGTGAACTCGAAGCAGGAGAAGCTCTATTCACTTAGCGGACCAGCTCTGCAGGAATACAACTTGCGCAGCGGGAACACCCGAACCCTCGATGTTGGCAACGGGGCTGGCGCGCTTTGCATAAATGAGTCTGCGCAGGTCGCCTACGTCACCTACCCCGATGCCAACAAACTAGCCGCGATCAGCTTGCGCTAGCTGCTGGATTCGAATTCCCTACTCAGGACGGCAGATCTGTCCCTTAGCTACCGCTCGCACAGTCAAACCAAACAGCACCGAGATTGCCACCGTGGTGAGCACCAGTAGCGTCATCGCTAGCCAGTCGTAGCGCAACCCGCCGTTCAAAGTTGAGCCGATCAGAGCGCTGGTGACTGCTGCCAGTGGGAACGAGTAGGCCCAAGAACTCATCGCGAACGGGATCGAGCGCAGGGCCGGAGCCTGCACCAACAACAAGATCGTCTGGAACACCGCAACCCCGAGCAGGATCTTCACGATCGGGTCGTCCCAGCTACCGCCCATTCGCACCCAGGCTAAGGAAGCTACCGATGGCGGGGCGATCAAGATCGCCAGCGTCGGTGCCAACGCTGGTGGCAAAGTGCCAGCAGTGAAGAGCCTGGATAACACGATCGGCAACAAGCCAACGTAGTAGACCGCCCCCACCCCGAAGAAATACCAACTGAAGGCGGCGGGCGCCAGTTCCACACCAGCGACCGGCGCGATGATGTTGCCGACAGCCGGAATGAACCAAGCCGGGTGAATATGAACCTGCTGGATGGCCGCGTCCGCGATCCAAGTGCGGACCACCCACAAGGTGATCACGAACTGACCCACCGCACCAACCCACCAAAGCACCGAGGCCAGCAACGGAAGCCAACCTTGGAAAGCCGCGGCCAGCACCAATAGCGACACCGGAATCGTGGCGGTGAACGCAACCTTCACCGGATGGGTCCACTCAGCCTTCAACTGGGCGGTGTGCCGCAACGCCTTAATCGCATAGCCAACCCCGACCACGGCGAACACCACCAGCGCAAGCACTGCCAGACTGCGACCAACTACCGGACCAAACCCCCAAAGGCTTCCCGCGCTTCGCCACGCAATTGCCAGACCGGACAAGCCCATCACCATGGCGAAGGCGCCAACTGGCAAATAGGCCAGGCTGCGGTGAGCAGCAGGATTGGGGACGGGATTAGCAGCGGTTGTCATGGTGACTCCCAGCTAGGCGACGGGCTGGACGCCGCCGATCGTATACCCCCAAGGGCATACAACTACCCCGGTTGCAGGGATCCGCTACCAGGAAGTCGGCAGTCCTACTCCCCCACAACGACTAGGCTCAACCAATGATCCGAAAAGGCATCGCCAGCCTCTATTGGCGCTTCAGCCGCTGGACTGTGCATAACGACCCGCAGCCAGACACCCCGCGGATCATCATCGGCGCCCCACACACCTCAAACTGGGACTTCGTCTTGATGCTCGCCATCTGTTGGGACGCCCGGATCGTGATGAAGTGGTTGGGCAAGCACACCCTGTTCACCGGCTGGCGCGGCCCGATTATGCGAGCCTTGGGTGGCATCGCAGTTGATCGAGGCAATCCGGGCAAGATCGTCGAAGAGCTCCTTCGCCAGCAGCGCGATGGCTCGTTATGCATCGTGATCACCCCAGAAGGCACCCGTGGTTCCGGCAGGTTTTGGAAGTCCGGCTTCTACCGATTGGCACTCGATTCAGGACTGCCAGTCACCTTGGGCTATGTAGATCGACCCACGATGACCACCGGCTTGGGAATCACCCTCGAAATCACCGGTGACCCAAAGACCGATATGGATCGGATCCGGGATTTCTATGCCGACAAATCTGGATTCAACCCAGAGTTGGCCACTGAACCGCGACTGTCTATCGAGGGACGACCGACCGGCGCCTGACACCGCATTTCCGTCAGCTACCGCCGATCGGCAAGAATGCCGATGTGCTTGAACTGAAATTGTCGGTGCCTACCGAGCTGAGCGAGCAAACGATCGCGCTCCTCGATGGTGATCCGGCGATCAGCAGCCTCACCATTCTGCGCGGCGCTTCGGTCACTCCGCCGGGAGATCTCATCGTGGCCGACATCGCCCGCGAGGCCGCCGATTCGATGATGTCAGACCTGTTGGCTCTCGGCATCCACAAAGAAGGCACGATTCGGCTCGAGCCGCAGCGCACCTGGGTTTCCCAGAGCGGCTACCTCGCCGAACAGCGGACGCCCGGCAGCAGCTCGGATGCGGTGGTTTGGCCCGAAGTCACCCAACAGGCGTATTCCGATTCCGAATTGAATTGGACCTATCTCAGTTTCATGTGCCTGGCGACGCTGATCGCCAGTATCGCCATCGTCTTGGACTCCCAGGTGCTACTGATCGGCGCCATGGTGCTGGGCCCGGAATTCGGGGCGGTTGCCGCGCTCGGCTTGGCGTTAGTGCGACGGCGACCCGGGCTATTGCGCCAGGCTGCTCGAACTTTGGTGATCGGCTTCATCGTGGCTATCGCGTTCGCGTTCGTTGCCGCGCTGGCAGCTCGGGGATTGGGGTGGATAACGCTGGAGAATCTGCTGGCTCCCCGTCCAGGTACGGCATTCGTGTATTCACCAGACAAATGGTCGTTTGTGGTGGCGGTAGTGGCCGGTGCAGCTGGCGTCCTCTCGTTGACCTCGGCAAAGTCAGGCGGCCTGGCAGGCGTTTTCATCTCAGTCACCACAATTCCAGCGGCTGGAAATGTGGCCTTGGGGTTAGCTTTCGGTGCTTTGAGTGAAGTGGGCGGCAGCGCCCTCCAACTCGTACTCAACCTCACCGGCATGGCCGTCGCTGGCTGGTTGACGTTGGTAATCCAGCACCAAGTTTGGGAACGAGTGTCCGCCCGACGCAGTCGGTGGTTAGCCAAGCATGGCCGCACCAGACCAACCGACACCCCCGTGACTGACGGCTGAGTGGCAACAGTTGAGACCTCGGCTCGGCAGCCGCGACGAGCGACTTTAAGCCGATAAATTTCCAGCTATGCCCCGATGCCTGAAGACTTCCAATATTGGCGAGGTAGCGGTCCTCACCTTGAACCGCCCGGAGCGCCGAAATGCGCTCAATATCGAGTTGTGCGACGCGATCCGCGACGCCTCCGAGCAGGCCGTCACTGATGCGGCCAGAGTGATTGTGATCACCGGAGAGGGCACCTCATTCTGCTCAGGGGCGGACCTAAAGGAGGTCTACGGCGAGGGCTTCACCAAGGCCTTGTACGGCATGTTGCACCGGTTGGCCGAGTTACCCGTCCCGCTGATCGCGGCGGTAAATGGTCCGGCCGTCGGCGGCGGTGCACAACTGGCTATCGCCTGCGACCTACGAGTGGTGGACGACAGCGCCAGCTTCGGCATCCCGACCCCGCGAAATGGTTTGGCCACTGATGCTTGGACGATCCGAACCCTGGCCGATTTGGTCGGCCACGGTGTGGCTCGGCGCGTCTTGCTGGCCGCCGAGACCGTTGCTGCCACGCCCGCTTTGGCCGTTGGCTTGGCCGACCGCGCTGGCACGTTGGACGATGCCCTCGCTTGGGCTGAAGAGATAGCCAGTTTCGCTCCCCTGACCTTGGCCTACAACAAGCGCATCCTCAATGGCGTGGCTGATGCCGAGGAAATTGCGCAACGCTTCGCCGAAATCTGGTCCAGCCAGGATTCAGAAGAATCAGCTATAGCCAGAATTGAGAAGCGATCACCCCGCTTCAGCGGGCGTTGACTACCCAAACAGCCAAAAAACCCAATCTGCAGCAACTCCGACCAACACCACAACGGGCGAACATACTGGGAATATGAATCCCGGCAGTTGGATCATGCGCTACCCGGCGGTGACAACCACCATCGTTGTTGGCCTCTGCGGGCTGGTTCTTCAACTGTCCGGTAACGCCGCGACCGCCGCTTGGCTGGTTGGCGGCTACGCGCTGCTGATCGCCGCCTGGCAGGCCGTGGCGATGGTGCGCAATCTGCGACGCGGCAATTTTGGTCTGGACGTATTGGCGGTAACCGCGATTACCGCCACGGTATTCGTCGGAGATTACTGGGCGGCAATGATCGTGGCATTGATGGTCACCAGCGGTGCTGCGCTCGAGGATTACGCCAGCGCTAGAGCCCACCGCGAGGTGACCGCCTTGCTGGAGCGCGCACCAAGATTCGCTCGCCGCGGCGATGAGCATGGCCAGTTCAGGGAAGTGCCAATCTTTGCGGTGGTTATCGGCGACCTATTGATGGTTCGTCCTGGGGAAGTAGTGCCGGTGGATGGCCTCCTTGAACAAGACGCCGCAGCCTTCGACGAATCCTCGCTGACCGGTGAACCGTTGCCGGTGGAGCATTGCGTCGGCGACCAGATCCTTTCCGGCTCAGTCAGCCAACAGCGGGTCGCCTATTTGCGAGCGACCGTGTCGGCTGAGGACAGCCAATACCAACAAATCATCAATTTGGTGAAGGCCGCCGCCGCAAGCAAATCGCCGATGGTGCGCCTAGCCGACCGATATGCCGTGCCCTTCACTCTGGTTTCGCTGTTGATCGCCAGCGCGGCTTGGTGGCTGTCGGGAGAGCCGGTGCGATTCGCTGAGGTCTTAGTGGTCGCCACCCCTTGCCCGCTGCTAATCGCAGCCCCGGTGGCCTTCCTAGCCGGCATGGGTCGGGCCGCCGCAACTGGGGTGATCGTGAAGTCCGGTGCGGTGTTGGAAACCCTCGCTAGGGTGCGGACTATCGCCTTCGATAAGACCGGCACGATCACCCACGGCCAACCTGCGGTGGGGATGATTCAGCCAGCCGACGGGGTTAGCGCCGATCACCTACTGCGAGTGGCCGCAGCGGCCGAGTCCTGCTCCACCCATGTTCTGGCCACCACCATCGTCCAAGCAGCCAGCCACCAACAGCTGAGCCTTCCCGATGCCACCAATGTTGAAGAAACCACCGCGGCGGGCATGGCAGCCACCATTGAGGACAAGCTCACCGCCGTGGGAAATGCTGGCCATGTGGCCGCGATCACCGGCCACCACCCGACCACCACCGCGGTGCCGCCGGGCAACATCGCGATCTACGTTGGCAACACCGATCAGTATTTGGGCCGGATCCTGCTCACTGACCAGGTTCGTGACAACGCCAAGCTCACCTTGGGCGCACTTCACCGATTGGGCGTCGCGACGGTCGCCATGCTCACCGGAGACGCAGCTACCACCGCCAACCACATTGCCGGCCAACTCGGCATCGACGACGTTCGCGCTGGGCTGCTACCGGCCGACAAAGTCGCTGCCGTCAGCTCGCTGACTGAACGCCCAGTAGCCATGGTCGGTGACGGAGTCAACGACGCGCCGGTGCTGGCCGCAGCTGATGTTGGCATCGCCATGGGAGCCAAAGGCGCCACCGCTGCTAGCGAATCGGCCGATGTAGTGATCATGCTGGATGACCTAAGCCGGGTGGCCACCAGCATCGCGGTAGCCCAACGCACCGTCCGGGTGGCCTTGGAAGCAATCTGGTTAGGTATCGCGATCAGCGTCGTGCTGATGCTGATCGCGGTCACTGGACTACTACCGGCCATCCTGGGAGCCACGCTGCAAGAGGTTGTGGATCTAGTGGCCATCGGCATGGCATTGCGCGCTGCGCGCCCTGGGCGAAGCGAGAAAGGTCTGGCCAGGCAGTTGCGCCATAGCGATCGACCCGAACTTCAGCGCGACTGCACTGAGCAATCCCAACCGATTAGCTGACGTATGCTCTTCCAACGCACGGCAACAGGTCTCGATGACCGGAGGGTGGCGATGGATTCGGCTTCAACCATGGACGCACTTGAACGTGCCTCTGCATCGGTTCGACGTGCCGAGGCTGAGCTAACCGATGCTGTGATTGCCGCGCGCAAGGCCGGCACAAGTTGGGCTCAGATCGGTGCCGCTTTGGGCATCAGCCGCCAAGCCGCCCACGAACGCTGGGGACACCTAGCCCGGGGAGGTTGCCAGCGCCGCGACTGCGACTGCCCCTCACACGACCCGAGCCATTGCCCTTGCGGGCACGGGCCGGGACGCGGACGCAGCGCAGCTGAGTAGAGCTCAGTGGCCGTGAGCCTCACTGTCAGCGCACGGCGCAGCCCCTGCCAAGCGGCCATCCAGGTAGGCCCCAACAGCTTCGCCCACGGTGCCCGCAGCACCACTAGCTGGCGTAATGCCGTATTGCTTGAAGAACTCGATGGCCCGCCCGCCCATGCCACCACTGAGCATCACCTCGGCGCGCTGCTCGCTGATGAACTGCGGAACCTGACCCGGCTGATGGGCCTCAGCAAAGGGATTGGGCATAGTTTCCACGCTGGTCACCTCAGCGGCATCCACATCGAGCAACACAAAGAACTGAGCGTGGCCGAAGTGCTGAGCGACCGGCGCTTCCAGACCTTGATCGGTTTGAGCGGTTACTGCAATCCGCATGGCTGACCTCCTGTGACTGCGCACCGACGTCGGCCGCTGCGGTCATCCTATGTCAGGTTTGCCTGACACCGTACGGCGGTAACCGAAGCTGGGCATTAGACCTGCGGCAACCCGGCCGCGCTCAGCAACTCCACGGCTCGCTCCAGCGGATCAAGCTTGAGCACCAGCAGTGCCTGGCCACCACCGGAGGCAAGCTCGGCGTAGAGATACTCCACGCTCACCTCAGTGTCGTCAAAGATCTCCAGAATGTCAGCCAACGCCCCTGGGCGATCATCCATCGCGATCCCGACAACGTCGGTGATCCGGGTGGTGTTACCCAGTTCCTGGACTGCAGCCAGCGCCGCGTCCGCATCATCGGAGATGAACCGCAGAATGCCAAACCGATCAGTCTCGGCCAGCATCAAGGCTCGCAAGTTCACCCCGCGCTGACCCAAATGCCTGATCACCGGGGCCAACTTGCCACGCCGACTCTCCAGGAACACCGATACCTGCTTCAGGATCATCACTGTCTCCTCATGCCCCTGTGGTCACGGCTCGCCGGTCGACGATCCGCTTGGCCTTGCCTTCACTACGCTCGATGGTCTTGGGATTGACCAGCTTCACCGTGGCTTGAATCCCGAGAGCCAGCTTCAACTCATGCTCGATCCTGCGCTCCAAAGCCAAGATCACCTTCACCTCATCGGAGAACAGGCTGGACGCCATCTCGACTTCAACCTCGAGAGTGTCCATCGAGCCATCCCGATCAACCACGATCTGGTAGTAAGGCTCGACACCCTCGACCCGCAAGAGCACCTCTTCAACCTGCTGTGGGAAGACGTTCACGCCACGAATGATCAGCATGTCATCGTTGCGTCCCATCAACCGATGAATCCGCCTAGAGGTGCGTCCGCACGCGCACGGCTCGTCAATCAAGTAGGTGATGTCACGCGTGCGGTACCGCACTACCGGAGTGCCGGTCCGAGTGAGGGTGGTCAAGACCAGCTCCCCCACCTCACCATCGGGCAGTACCTCGCCAGTCTCGGAATCAATGATCTCTGGGTAGAAATGATCCTCAAAAATATGCAGCCCGTTCTGTTCGGTGCATTCGGCAGCAACGCCAGGCCCGATCAGCTCGGTCAGGCCGTAGATGTCGTAGGCCTTGATTCCCAACTTGGCTTCAACCTCGGCCCGCATGCCTTCACTCCAAGGCTCAGCGCCGAAGAACCCGGCCCGCAACGGGCCGTTGGGAAGGTCGATGCCATGTTCAGCCGCGTACTCGCCGATAAACATCGCATAGGACGGGGTGCAAGCCAGCACGGTGGTACCGAAGTCCACCATGGTGTTGATCTGCCGGAAAGTATTTCCCGACGACATCGGCAGCGTCATTGCCCCCAGGCGCGTGCTGCCATAGTGAGCGCCAAAACCTCCGGTGAACAAGCCGTAGCCGTAGCCCACCTGCACCACGTCACCAGCGCCAGCACCACCGGCGTCCAGCGTGCGAGCCATGACTTCGCCCCAGATCTCCAGATCTCCACGGGTGTAGCCACTAACCACCGGCTTGCCGGTAGTACCCGACGACATATGCACCTCGACGATGTCTTCGGACGCACAGGCGAACAGGCCAAACGGAAAGACTTCACGCATGTCGTACTTAGAGGTAAACGGCAGTTTGGCTAGGTCTTCCAGCCCATTCACCGCACCCGGGACGACCCCAGCGGCATCCAGGCGTTCGCGGTAGAACGGCACCCACTCGTGAACCCGGGACACCAATTCCTGCAACCGCTGCAACTGCAATGCGCGAAGCTGCGCGGTCGGCATGGTCTGGGCGGTTTCATTCCACATTTGCGACCTCGCTCAGTTGACGCTCGGCAAGGTCACGCCCAATATCGAACGCAGCCTGGTTGACCTCAAAGCTCCCCTTCGGCGACAGGGCTTCAAGCGCTCCGCGGAGGTGCTGCGGCTCCAGTGGAAAAAATGCCGAAGCCGCACCCAGCAAGGCGGTGTTGCGCACCTTCAACGGGACGGTTCGCCGAATCTCACCAAGCTCGACTCGCACCACTCGTCCGAACAGCCGATCGATCTCAACCTCCAGACCTTCGGGATAGGCGGCGACCCCAACCGGGAAGACCGGTTCGGCGAGGTAACACGCGTCCGCCCCCGGACGAGCCCAGGACGCCCAGCGCACCAATTCCATCGGCTCCATAGCTAAGACCACGTCAGCGGTGCCTTCATCGATCACCGGCGAGAAGACCTTTTCGCCGAACCTGACGTGACTGAACACCGGCCCACCGCGCCGCGACATGCCATGGATCTCACTCTTCTTCACATCTAGGCCAGCTGCCGCAGCAGCCTCGGCCAAAATGTCGGAGGCCAGCACGATGCCTTGCCCGCCTACGCCAACCATCAAAACGTTGAACACTTCACTCACTTCGTACCCTCCACCGGGTGCAGGTAAATGAGTTCCTGACGGACGGCCTTCTTGCCGTCCAATTTGGAAACCCGTTTGAGTTTTTGACCTTCAATCAGACACAGCCCCAACACCACCAGCAGCCGCACCCCAGAACGCTGCGCCAAGGCATCGATTGCCGCCGAAATTCCGACTGTGTCGTAGGCATCCACCATTCCGACGTTATCTGCCGGAATTCCGAACGATCGAGCCAATAATTCGTAGTCAACGCTGAATGAATCTTCCCGACCCATCCGCTCACCACTCATCGGGTTCGGCTGCATGCCAGTCATCGCGGTGGTTCCGTTGTCGAGCACGATGTAGAGCCCATCACGCTTGTTCCACGCCGCGTTCAGCAAGCCAGTGATCCCAGAGTGGGCAAAGGTTGAATCACCTATCACTGCGGCGATCTTGCCGCGCTGCTCCGCAGGCACCACGATGTCCATGCCCTGAGCCATGGTCAACGAAGCCCCCATGTCGAGCAAAGTATCCATCGCGCTATACGGCGGGAGCACGCCCAACGAGTAGCAGCCGATGTCACCGCTGACCAGCATTCCCTTGCGCCGAAGCTCCTTGAATACGTGATCGTGCGGGCACCCTGGGCACAACCCTGGACGCCGCGGCAGCACCTCGAAGTCGGATGGCTCCGCCAATGGTTCGACCTCTATGCCCAAGCCAGCCGCAACTATGGCGGGAGTGAACTCACCGATCGAAGGGAAAGCATCCTTGCCGATACAGG
Source organism: Propionibacteriaceae bacterium UBA5174 (assembly GCA_002413345.1). GTDB lineage: Bacteria > Actinomycetota > Actinomycetes > Propionibacteriales > Propionibacteriaceae > Propionicimonas. Next base: position 72,807 of record DHWU01000056.1, read on the forward strand.
TGATTCCCCAAGCCTTGAGCTGAGTTTCGATCACCGGATCAAGCTCTTCAACCACGTACAAGGTTTCAACCTCGGCGGCAAAAGATTCCACAAGCGTGCGCGACAGCGGGTGCACCAGCCCAAGCTTGAGTACCGCCGCGTCCGGCGCCACTTCTTTGACGTAGGCGTAGGGAATGCCCGAAGTCACAATGCCAATCGGCGCCCGTGCGCCACTGCCTGGCTGGAATCCGTGCGGCCACTCGATCCGGTTCACCGGGAGGGTTGCGGCCGCCTCGGCCAGGGCCAGCATTCGCGCTTCGACCGCGTGCCGCCGCGCTCTGGCGTGACCGGGGATCATCACGTATTTGCCCGGATCGGAAATGAAGCCGCGCTCAATTGGTCCTTCGACCCGCTCGGGACCGCCGTCACCGTAGGGGGTGACCAGGCTCTTGGAATGCGACAATCTGGTGGTCATCCGCAGGAATATTGGTGTGTCATATTCTTCGGACAATTCAAAAGCAAGCCTGGTAAATTCCCGAGCCTCTTGAGAATCCGACGGTTCCAACATTGGCACTTTGGCCGCAATCGCATAGTTGCGGTTATCTTGCTCATTCTGCGAAGAATGCATGGACGGGTCGTCGGCGGTGATCACCACCAGACCGGCCCGCACGCCCAGATAGGAAGCAGTGAACAGCGGGTCGGCGGCCACGTTTACCCCGACATGCTTCATCGTGACCAGCGTGCGACCACCGGCCAGACAGGCACCAACCCCAACTTCGAGGGCAACCTTCTCGTTCACCGACCATTCGGTGTAAACCTCAGGCTGGGTAGCCAGGGCTTCCAGAATCTCGGTGGACGGAGTACCGGGGTAGCCGCAGCCGACCACAACTCCAGCCTCCCAAGCACCCAAGGCAACGGCTTCGTTCCCCGACAGCATTCGTGTGCGCACCCCTGCGCCCCCTCTCTACTACGCCGCGTAGTTTAGGCCGCTTTCGGACCCTCGCCGACTAGGACTCGTTCGAGGTTCCCAGGATCTTCGCCATCACCAGTTCGTCAACTGGCTCACCGTCCACGATCAGCGAGGCGCGCCGCACCCCTTCAGCGGCATAGCCGTGCTTGGCGTAGAGCCTGATCGCGGCGGTGTTGTGCGCCATTACGGTGAGCTCCAGTCGGGTCACCGAGAACCGCTTGGCCCACAAGTCAATCTCTCGAAGGAACTTGGTCCCCAACCCCTGCCCACGGGCCTGCGGCAATAGACCCATCACCACATTGGCACTGTGCCGGTTACGTCGATAAAGCCCCCGCTCAGCGTGGGTAAATCCCAGCACTTCGCCGGCACGGACAGCTACCAAATAACAATCTTCGCGCAGCCTCAGATCAGCCAACCAGCCAGCAAATCTGGCCACGTCGAGGGCCCGCTCCCCCGGCTCCAGCATCATGAACCGGGTCTCCTGATCCAGCTCATTCAGCATCTTCAGCACTGCGGCAGCATCGCTCAGTTCGGCGTCGCGCACGCGCACTTGCTCGGGGGAACCAAAGATCACAGGCCCATCCTCACCTGCTGGCGCCAGCCACGTCCACCACCGTGCCCAGATCTGCTCGCCCAGGACGCACTCACCGCAGACCACAGGCAATGCACAATCCCCCTTTCGGGTGACATTCCACCGCACGGGTAACTACATTTAAGTCCCCATTCGGGTGACTAAACTTGTGCATTTCAATCCAGTTTCATAAATCCTTTGACAAATACGCAATATTGCGCAAACATTTTCTCGAACCACCAAGGCCCACTGATTCGGGCCGCATACCTGAAATGGAGTTACTATGGGCAGCCTGACAGCCAAAGTCGTCGGTTCGGTCGTCGCCACCAAGGAGCGCGGCGCGACTGCCGTTGAGTACGGAATCATGGTCGCGCTGATCGCGGCAGTGATCATCACCGTGGTCACGACACTGGGCGGCAACCTGAGTTCAATGTTCACCAGGGTGGCCAGCAAAATCTGAGGTCTCAGCGACCTGATCACCCAATCCACAACATCTTGCAAGGTAGCCTGCCGGTTGTGCCTATGAAGTCTTGGCCCCTTGTGGTCGCGTTAGCTGTAGTCGGGTTGTCATTGTCGCCCCTGCCTAGCCAGGCGGCACCATTCGACAACCCGACCGCTACCGGCGCGTCCAACAGCACTGTGATCGTCACTTTCGACAAGGCCCAGGCAGATCCGAACGCGGCAGCGGTAGCTGCGGTCAGCAGCGTTGCTGAGCGGGTAGCTGGTGCCGAAGTGGCCGAAGTCTTGCCGATCAGTGACACCAGCGCCGAGGTGAAGCTCACCACCGAACTGACCAGCGCCGAGGTGTCGGCAGTGCAGACCCAGGTCGAGCAGGTATCCGGCGTCCAGGCGGCCGAAGAGTCGGCAAAGTTCTACGCCGCAGACGCCAACTACGAACCCAATCTTTGGAATATCAACACTGCCGCAAGTAAGTACGGGGTCAAGGCGAGCAGCGCCTGGAGCCGCGGGACCGGCACCTCGGCGATTGTGGGTGTTGTCGATACCGGCATCACTGCCCACCCTGACCTGACTGACTCCGGCACCGAAATCGTAGGCGGCAATGTGGTCGCTGGCTATGACTTCATCTCTGATCCAACCAGCGCTGGCGACGGCGACGGCGACGACTCAACTCCGGCCGATGAAGGCGATCTATCCGACAACGGCATTTCGACTTGGCACGGGACTCACGTGTCAGGCATCGTGGCTGCGATCCGAAATTCCAGCGGCGTCGTCGGGGTAGCCCCGACTGCAAAGGTTGAGCCGCTGCGAGTCCTGGGACGCTACGGTGCCGAAACCGGCGATCTCGCCCGAGCGATTCGATGGGGTGCTGGCGTAAGCGTCAGCGGGTATCCCAGCAACCCGAACCCAGTAGACGTGCTGAATATCTCACTGGGTGGCAACTACCCCTATTGCCCGACTGAACTGCAATCTGCCATCAACGCTGCGGTTGCCAACGGAGTTCCAGTTGTGGTTGCGGCTGGCAACTCCAACATTTCGCTGACTAACAGCGCGCCCGCCAACTGCCACAACGTGATCACGGTCACTGCCACCACCCGTGCTGGAGCCAAGGCTTGGTACAGCAACTACGGCACGTCCGCTTCCGCGGCCACTATCGCCGCCCCTGGCACCGGCATTGTCTCCACAATCAATCTCGGCAGCACCACCCCTGGCGATCCTGGCTACGCAACGATGGATGGCACCTCAATGGCCGCGCCCCATGTGGCTGGCGTGATCGCGTTGATCAAGGCCAAACACCCCACTTGGTCAGCGTCCCGGATCACTTCAGCGATTCGGTTCACCGCGACCAAGGTGAAATGCACCACCACAACCTGTGGCGCCGGAATCGTGAACGCCGATTGGGCCACCAAGCTCGCCGGCTTCCTCTACAAACGCACCAACCCGAAAATTAACGGGACGATCCGGGCAGGCAAAACAGTGCGGGCCACTACCGGCGCTTGGTCGCCGGGAGCCATCACCGCCTCTTACCAATGGCTGCGCAACGGCAAATCGATCAAGAAGGCCACTAAGCGTTCTTACAAGCTCACCGCCAAGGACCGCGGAAACAAGATCTCGGTGCGGATCACAGTCCGCCGTTCGGGTTATGTGACTGCAACCGCGGTTTCTGCAGCGAAGCGGGTGAATCGGTAAAACCGCTAGCCGTGTGAGATAATCGGGTCGCTGCTGCACACGGATTGGGGGCAGCTTTGAGACGCAGGCTCTTGTTGGCAGGGGCTGCACTGGGGGTGAGCGCGCTCTCAGTGGCTTTGGTCGTGTCTGGATTACCGGGAGCCATCTTTGGCCCTGCCGCCAGCGTCCCGGCAGCCTTCCCCGCCGCGAGCGTCACCGATACCAGCCAGGCTGACTCCACCAATACCGACGAAATCATCGTCGCCTTCACTAAGCCCAGCGACGATCCCGCCGCAAAGGCCAGTGCCGCTGTCCGCCGGACTGTGGCCGCAATCGGCGCCAAGGTAGTGAAGGCCGAGGCACTCAACACCACCACCGCCGCGGTAACTCTGAACAAGGAGCTGACCCGCAGCCAGGCCAACGCAGTGGCCGCCTCCGTCGAGAAACTATCGGGGGTGAAGTACGCCGAGGGTTCAATGACCTTTTACCCAACCTCGGTAGGCACGCCAACTGTTGCCGACTACCAGTGGAACTTGAAGACCAACCCTGGGGTGAATGCCACTGATGCTTGGAACACCGCTACCGGCGCTGGCGTGCGGGTTGGTGTGATCGACACCGGGATTGCCGACAACGCCCAGTTGCCCAAATCACTGACCCTGTATTCAACCAACGGCAAAACGATCACTGGTACAACTTGGCCTGGGCTGACCGTAACGGTGACGAACTCCAGTCACAGCAATAGCGATGTCTGCACCGCCACTGCCGATACCACCGGCGTTTTCGGCTGCGACCCAACAGCGACTCCGGCTCACCAGGACGTCTTGACCGCCACGATCAACGACGCCGCCAACACCAACACCACCGTGACTGTCGATTCCAACCTCGACTCCCTGGCGGTCTCCCCTTACTTCACGACCAGCAGCGCAATCACTGGCACCGCCGAACTCGGCGCCACCGTGGTAGTGGGTTCCGCGGGGAGTTGTTCAACTGCGGCCAGCAGCACCGACCTCGTTGCCGAAACCTTCAGTTGCCCAGTCACTACTGATGGCAGCTACACCATCACTGCCACTGACGCCCTGGGCAATACGGCTACCGCTACGACCACCGTCGACACCAAGACACCAGACGCACCGGTGATCACGTCACCAGCTGATGGATCGACGCTAGGCGATTCGACTCCCACCGTGAGCGGCACTGGCGAAGCTGGGGCCACGATCACGGTGACCGACTCGACCGGTAAGCCCGTTTGCACCGCAACCGTTGCCGAGGACGGCAACTGGACTTGCACTCCGGGCCAGGTGGCCGATGGCACCTACACTGTCCACGCAACCCAGACCGACAAAGCCAGCAACGCCAGCGCGGCTTCGAACTCGATCACCGTCACTATCGACACCACGATTCCCAGCGCCGTGATCATCTCGGCGCCAGTCGCGGACGCTGTGCTGAACAACGCCAGCCCCGCCCTGACTGGCACGGGTGAGGCCGGGGCGAACGTGACCGTCACTGAGCCCGGCTCCTCCGGATCGAGCACCACGGTGTGCTCAGCCACTGTGGCCGCGGACAGTTCCTGGAGTTGCACACCCACGACCAAATTGGCTGAAGGCACGCACACCTTGTCGGTCACCCAAACTGACAAGGCCAAACACACCTCAACTGCGACCACAGTCACCTTCACCGTCGACACTGTCGCCCCGGACGCACCGAGCGTGACCACCGCAACCGAGACTCTGGTTTCGGGCACGGCCGAGGCAGATTCCACGATCACGATCAGCTACACCCTCGCCGATGGGACGGCCCTCAGCCCGACTGCGGTTGCGAACAGCGAAGGCAGCTGGAGCGCCACTTTGACCCAGCCCGCCCCGGTGGGGGCAACGATTTCGGTGACTGCCACTGATTTGGCCAGCAATGTATCCGCGGCCGCCACGGCAGTAATCGCCGCTTCGCCCTCGCCCAGCCCATCGCCTAGCCCAACGCCCACGGACACCCCGACTGCCACCCCAGACCCGAGCGCAACGGCCAGCGAAACTCCCGACGCCACCGAGACCAGCAGTGACAGTGGCACCATGACCGGCAGCAATTCCGGTACCTCGTCGGCCTCGCCGAGCACTTCTAGCGTCACCACCAGCCGCGACACCGTCACTTCAAAGACCAGCACCGTCGGTGCGGTGCTGCCGGGCTATGACTTCGTGAACGGTGACGCCAATGCCGAGGATCTTGGCGACAGTGTCGAAAATAAGTGGCATGGCACCCATGTGGCAGGCATTGTGGCGGCCACGTCAACCGACAGCAGTCATCCCTCTGGGGTGGCACCAGATGCTGAGATAGTGCCGATTCGGGCCATCACCGGCGATGGCGGTGACATGGCCGATGTGGCCAAAGCAATTGCCTGGGCCGCAGGCGGCACTGCGGACAACGTGAATCCGGACCCGGTTGATGTAATCAACCTGTCGCTGGGCGGCGTTGGCGATTGCTCGCAAACACTCCAAAGCGCCATAGACGGTGCAACCGGGGCTGGAATTCCGGTGGTGGTCTCCGCTGGTAACAAAAACACCTCCATCGAAAACTATGCGCCAGCAAATTGCCGCGGCGTGATCGTGGTCACCGCCACTACCAACACCGGTGCCCGGGCCAGCTATAGCAACTGGGGCACAAGTTCAACCAGCCAAGCCCTACTAGTTGCAGCACCGGGCGGAGCCAGTGTCCTCTCCGCCGGATGCTCCACTTGGGGGTTCGCTGGCTGCGAGGGAATCGTTTCGACCATTGGCGGGACGGGCGGTCGACTGCAGGCGATCTCCGGCACCTCGCAGGCCGCACCCCATGTCACCGGCGTGATCGCGCTGATGAAACAGAAGAACCAAAGCCTCAGCATCAGTGACATCACCACAGTCATTCGTGGCACTGCCAGCCGGATCTCCGATGGTTGCGCCACTGCCGTGTGTGGCTCCGGCATTGTGAATGCCGCAGAAGCTCTCACGCAGACTCCGGCCAGTGGCAGCACCGTCAGCGTCGCTCCAGCCGCCTCCACCAACCCCGCGCCGATCAGCTTCACCACCAATCTGCCGGCCACCAGCAAGGTGGGTGCCACCGTCGGCGTCACAGCCGCCAGTGGCTACCCGGCGCTGAGCTACCAGTGGTACCGCAGCGGCAACACGCTAATCAATGGCGCCACCAACTCCTGGTACGCCCTCACTGCGGCCGATGCCGGGTATATGTACGTCAAGGCCTACCCAGCTGGCGAAGACCCCTCGAGCAGCACTGCGGTGGCCACCCTGGTGATGAAGGTCAACCCCGGCACCATCTGGGTACAAAAAGGCCCCTCCATCTCGGGCACCAAGAGGGTCGGTAAGACGCTGAAATCCACCCGCGGCACCTGGTCAGTCGGAGTGAGCGTGAAATATCAGTGGCTACGCAACGGCAAGACGATCAAGAAGGCCACCAAATCGAGCTACAGGCTCACCCGCTCAGATCGCGGCAAGAGAATCTCGGTACGACTCACGGTGTCCCAGTCCGGTTATTACAGCCGCACGGCCACTTCAGCTAAGACCAGCACCATCAGGCGCTAAGGCTCGCCAGATCGAGACCGCGGCAGTGTTCCACGAAGTCCGTCACACTCTGCGGATTAGCTCGTTCCTGACTCCAGCCCAACCCCAACAGCCGGTTAGTGGCCGGACGCAGCGGCACCAAGATCGGTTCCGGATTTGCCCGCTTGCCCGATACTGGCAAGATCGAAACTCCCAAACCTGCTGTGACTAGGCCAGCGATGGTGTCAATCTCGCTGGATTCGAACGCGATCCGCACCTGCGCGCCAGCGGCAGCCAGTAGTGGATCAATCATCTGCCGCAACTCTGTGGGCCGGGCAAAAGCGATGAAGTCTTCGCTGTCGAGGTCTTCGACGGCCACCGATTTACGTCCCACCAGGCGATGACCGCTGGGCAGCGCCACAAACAACTGCTGCTCCTCCATCAACTGCCAGCCCAATCCCAAGGCCGTCCGTGGCGGAGTGGCGAAGGCCGCGTCCAGCTCATCGGCGGCCACCAGATCAAATAGGTCGCGCGCAAACCCTTGCCGCAACTCGAAGCGGACCTCCGGGCGCACCTGCCGGAAGCTGCCAATCAGGTGCGGCACCACCCGACGAGCCACCGACTGCAGAAATCCGAGCCGAATCGTGGCCTGCGATCCGCTGAGCTGCCGCACCCTTCGCCGTCCAGCTTCATAGCCAGTCACGATCGCCAACGCCTCAGAACTGAACGCCACCCCCACCCGATTCAGGACCAACCGGCGACCGTGCCGCGTGAATAGCTCGGCCCCCAGATCGTGTTCCAACCGAGCCAGTGATCGCGACACATTCGACTGGTTCACTCGCAACAGCGCAGCCGCATCGCGGGTGTTCTCGGTCTCAGCCAAAGTCAGGAAGGCCTTTAGGTCCGATTCGTGCACTCCCCCACCCTAATGCGCATAGTGCATCAGTCAGCACGTTTCGATCATTTCGCGCATCTATTTAGGGGTTCCACACTGGTGGACATGTCCGTCATTACCGAGCACCTCAGCACCGGCCTTGGCCATCGCGCTGGCAGTGTCACCTACCGCAGGCTAGTCATCGCCATGATGGCTGGCGGTTTGGCGAACTTCTCGCTGATGTACTTCGTCCAACCGCTACTTCCTCTGCTTGCCCAGCAGTACCACGTCACCCCCGCCGAATCTGCCCACGCCCTATCAGTCACCACCTTGACTGTGATCGCCGGACTGCTGGTGGCGGGACCACTGTCGGACCGAATCGGTCGGGTGCCGGTGATGCGTTGGTCGCTGGTCGCCTCGGGACTACTCGGGCTGGCCAGTGCTTTCGCCCCGGATTGGACCTCACTATTGATCCTGCGGGGGTTAATGGGAATCACCTTGGGTTGGCTGCCAGCGGCCGCCCTGGCCTACCTTCGCGAAGAGGTGCACCCCGAATCCCACCCTCGGGCCAACGCTGCCTACATCGCTGGCACCGCAGTTGGCGGCGCCACCGGACGCCTCCTTCCCGGGCCCTTGGCGATGCTCGGCGGGTGGACTGCGACCGCAGCGACGATGAGCTTGCTCACCTTGGCCGCTGGCCTTGCGATGTGGGCCTTACTGCCGGCGGCAGATGGCTTCAAGCCACACCGAGTTGACCTCAAGGTGCTCCTACTGGGGACTATCACCGCCCCGCTCGACCCGGTAATCGGCTGGCTGGCTGTGGCTGGTTTCGGCGCAATGGGCACCTTCGTCGCGGTCTACAACGCCTTGGCTTTCCGGCTGCAAGCCGCGCCGTTCTCGCTCGGCCATGCCGTGTCTTGGATCTATTTCTCCTACCTGATCGGCATCGCTGCACCACACCTACTGCGACGGCTTTCCGATCGAATTGGCCGCGGGCATGCCACCGCCATCGGAGCCGTCGGCTTGCTCGGGGCAGTGATCGTAGTCGCGGTGCCGAATCTGGTCGGTGTGGTGATCGGCTTGGGGCTGCTCACTTTCGCCTTTCTCGGCGTCCATTCGCTGCTCAGCGGCTGGGTGACCGACCGGGCCGCCCGACAGGGGTTGGGCACCGCCCAAGCGTCCAGCGCCTACCTGCTCACCTACTACCTAGGCAGCACCGTCGCGGGTGCGGTGGCGACCCTGCAATGGCAGCAAGGCGGCTGGAGCGGGGTCGAGACTCTGACCTTGGCCTTAGCTGGCGCCACCGTAGTGGCGGTCACCATTGCCAACCGCTTTGACCTCAACCCCAAGATCAGCGTCGTTGAGGAACCGGTGAATCTCTAACCCAGGGCCCTGGTACGGCAACTAGGCTTACCCTTGGACGTCGCTGGGGATCGCGACGGGAGAGGGCGCACGTGTCCCTGGCAGTCCGAGCCGTCGGCTTGGTGAAGACCTTTGGTCCGCTGCGAGCCGTCGATGGGGTAGATCTGGAAATCCCTCGAGGCAGCTTCTACGGCATTGCTGGCCCCAACGGAGCCGGTAAATCGACCACGCTCCGAATGCTGACCGGGCTGCTGCGTCCCGAAGCGGGCAGCGCCGAAATCGCCGGGGTCCAGGTGTGGCCCAACCCGCTCAAAGCGAAAGCGCTGTTGGGCTTCGTGCCCGACAATCCGGTGTTGTTCGACCGGCTCACCGCACCCGAAATGCTGCAATACGCTGGCATGTTGCGCGGCTTGGCACCGGACGTGATCGCTGAGCGTTCGGCCGAATTGCTACGGGTCCTCGATCTTGATGACACCCGTGACCGCTTAATCGCCGACTTCTCGCTGGGCATGCTGAAGCGCGTCGGCTTGGGGGTGGCATTGCTGCACAATCCGCGAGTGATGGTGCTGGACGAGCCCTTCGGTGCCCTCGACCCGGTTAACGCGCAGGTGATTGAAGATCTGCTGCAGCGCTACCGCGACGCCGGTGGCACTGTGGTCTTCGCCAGTCACGTGATGGATGTCGTGCAGCGACTCTGCGATCGAGTGGTGGTGATCGGACGCGGCAAGGTGCTGACCGAAGGTACCGTGGCTGAGGTCTCAAAAGGCCGAAATCTTCAAGACGCCTTCGTTGAACTCGTCGGGGGGCGAGACCTAGAAGAAGGCGAACTGGCGTGGTTGCAGTCCTAGTCCGGCTGCGGCTGATGATCGCCGCCCGCAACCGTGGCGACGGCCCAGGTGCTACCAGCTATTACGTCGGCACTTGGATCAACGGCACGGTATTTGGCCTGATCGCGGGCATCGGCACCGCGATCTTTGTGTCTGCTCCCGGCTTTGGCAATGTGTTGTTGCTCGGATCGTTCGTAGCGGTATCGATGCCGTGGCTGATCGGTCCGATCTTGGAACCGACCCTGGCCGATGGCACCGTCGACCCGCGCCGCCTGGAACAATTTCCGCTCACCGCCACCCAGCAAGTCACCGGGTTACTTGCTGGCGCCCTACTCACACCCACTGCAACCTTCACCATGCTCTTCGCTAGCGGAACGGTGGTTGGCCTGGCTGAAGCTCCCGGAACCCGGGTCGGCGCGCTGGGTGCAGCGCTTGGCTACACAGTGATGTGTGTCGCCGTGTCCCGTTCGGCCCAGGCGTTGCTTGCCGAATCATTGCGCTCGCGGCGTGGACGAGATTTCGCCGCACTGTTGGCGGCACTCATGGTGCTGAGCTTGTACGCACTGACCATCCACCTGCGCAGCACCATCGCTTCAATCAATGACCAACTGGCCGGGCCGCTGGGCGAAGTTGCCGCCTGGTCTCCGCCCGGTGCTGCCGCCCAGGCAATCATCGCTGCCCGAGACGGCCTCTGGAGCGACTACGCCCTCCGGATGGGTGTGCTGCTCGCCATGATCGTGATCGCAATGTTGGCCTGGGCTTGGGCTTTGCGACGCCGGGTGCGGGGCGATTCCTCAAGCATCACCCGCGGCTACCGCCACAGTGCCACCCACGCGTTACCGCTGGTTCCACTGGCTTTTCAGCCGCTCCCCTCAACCCCAACCACCGCCGCCATCGCCCAACAATGGCGATACTTCTTCTTTCGCTCACCTAAGGCGATTCAGACTCTGATCATTCCACCGGTGATGGGAATCATGGTCGCCCACACCACCTTCGCCAGCAACGGCCTCGCCGCCCAAGCGGCCACCTTCGCGGCCCTGGCAGTGGTAGTTGGCAGCTTCAATGTATTCGGCTACGACGGCCCCGGGATGCGCTACCTGATCGCCTCCGGAGCGCCACTTTCCAAGGTGCTGATCGGCAAAGCCATGGCTCCACTTTCCTACCTATTGCCGCTGTTGATCGTCTACACCGCGGTGGAAGCGGTCCTTCAGGACCGCTTCTCAGAGCTCCCCACGGCTGTCGCTGCGGGCTTCACTGTGGTGTTGACTGGCATCGCCATTGGCGCGCAGTCCAGCGTGCTGAATCCCAGCGACCAATCTCGGGTGGGTCATCGTCAAGGCATGTTCCTAAAGGTGTTCGCCTGGTTCGGCAGCTTCTTCCTAGTGACCTCGGTGGGCGCCGCCTTCTGGATTCTGATCAGCACCTACTTCGGAGAACCAGTTGCGGCTTTGGTCTTGTTGCCAACCGCCGCGGCCTTGACGATTGCGTCGATCATCAAAGCCGGACGCCGAATCGACCGGGATCCCTTCGACCTGCTACACCGACTGGCGCCCGCGGAGTATTGAGCTGCCTCCAGTCAGGAGCCACTAGTTTGGGGCTACCCGGCCAAGGCTTCAGCGTCGATGCGGGCTAATAGATTGCGCAAGGCTGACAACCCGCGACGTTCCAGACGGCGCACCGTCGAAATGCTCAGCCCCATCACCGCTGCCAGTTCGACAATGCTCACCGCAGACTGCCCGTCCAACCCGTAGCGCAGGCGCAATACCCGCGCCTGGTCGGAGGGGACCTTCGCCAACATCCCCACTAACTGGCCACAGAAGTGATGCCATTCAGGATCCTCGCTGGTTTGATCGGGCAACTGCCAGGCCGAATCACAGGTGTCGATCGAGACTGGCGCCCGATAGCGGATCAAGGTCTGCGCCCGCCGCAGCGAGTACTGCAACTCTGACGCCAATTCAGCTACTCCCACTTCGCCGCCGCGTGCCATCCCCAACCGAGCCTGGACGCTCTTGGCACGACGAAGCTGCAAGGCCCGGCTGCCCGGCAACGCCAACTCACCAAGCCTGGCCGCACCAGCGACGCTCAGATGCTGACTGATCCGGGTAAGTGCGTAGGTGGAGAATCGTCCGCGAGTGAAGTCGTAGCGCTGGACGGCCGCGGCCAATGCCACACATCCCTCCTGGAACAACTCGTCCACCCCTAGACCAGTACGCCTGGACTCCTGACCAGCCAGTTTCCAAACCAGGCGCAGATTCGACAGTTGGAACCGCTGCCAGGCCTGCCGTCCGGACTCTGCCACCTCCCGCAGTTCAGTTGCGCTGGCTGACACCGGACGCGCGCCGGTGGCCAATAGCTGTTCAGCCAAAACCCCGGCTTCGATGGCTCGGGCAAGTTCTCGTTCCTGCTCAGCAGTGAGCAGGGCATGTTCGGAAGTCGTTTTCATACTCCCAGCCTCGCCCCCGTTCAGCCTCACCGACCGATCCTGGAGCTAGCTGTGGAACGCAACAATCTGAAGACAACCGGCGTGAGCCCCGACTCACAATCACCAGGCGATCAGGATCCGGCACCGCTGGCTACTGCGAGCAAGACCTTACGTTCAGATTCCAGGCTCACCAGCCGAGCAAACATCTTGTTGTAGGCCACCGAATCGGCGGTTGGGTCGGTGCGCTGGAGCTTAGATTTCAACTCCGAAATCGCTCGAGCCACCGTCTGCACCCGAAGCAGCGCCGCATACTCAGCGGCATAGGACGCGGTGGCCTGGCGCAACATCGGCTCCACCGCCAAAGTGATCACCAACTGCTCCAATACCGGTTCCGGGTTGACCTGCAATACCCGCTGAGTCCAGCTACTCGGCCCGTCCTCAGCGGCCAACACGGCCGCGAATAGGGCCTGATAGGCCGAATCGGTGAAGTCGTCGATCTTGAGCTGATTCCAGTCGTCACTAAACAATTCGGGGGCTCGCAGGATCAACTGCAAGGTGCCCCGTTCGGCTTCGAGCCGGCGATCAGTCGGCGACGGCGACCGCAGCGTTGGCGTGGGTGTGGGTGTTTCTGGCCCGGCAACAGCCTCAGCTTCGCCACCGGTGTGAGCGTCTGGGCGAGTCTGATGGGCCCGCCGATTCTGATCAGCCTTAACCTCACGGCGCACCTCATCGGGATCCATCCCAATCAGCTTGGCTAGCTCACGAATGTAGCCAAGCACCAGGCTGTGGTCACGAATACTGCTGACCAGCGGCGCCGCGGCGCGCACCGCGGCCAAACGCCCGTCTGCCCGATCCAGGTCAAAACCGGAAATCACGTTGCGCATTACAAAGCGATATAGCGGTTCGCGATTCGCCACTAGGTCTCGGACGGCCGCCTCACCGTCAGCCAATCGCACGTCACAAGGATCCAATCCGTTGCGAGCCACGGCCACATAGGTCTGGGAACCGAAAGTGTGATCGCCCTTGAATACCTTCAACGCCGCCGCCTGCCCTGCTGCGTCCCCGTCGAAGGTGTAGATCACCTCGCCCCCGCTCACCTCACCGGTGCCCAGCATTCGCTGCAGCAGCCGAGCGTGTTCCTCGCCAAAAGCGGTACCGCAGGAAGCCACCGCGGTATCCACTCCGGACAGGTGGCAGGCCATCACATCGGTATAGCCCTCAACGATCACCACCTGGTTCTTCTTGGCGATGTTGGTTCGGGCCAGGTCCAGGCCATAAAGCACCTGGGACTTCTTGTAGACGACAGTCTCGGGAGTATTGAGGTATTTGGCTGGCATCCGGTCATCGTCAAAGATCTTGCGGGCACCGAAGCCGAGCACCGATTTCCCAGCGTCCCGGATGGGCCACAGCACCCGGCCTTGGAAGAAGTCCCAGCCCTGCTCTCGGATCAGCCCAGCTTTAACCAATTCGGCGTCGTTGAACCCCCTAGAACGCAGATGGTCGCGCAATTCGTGTCCACCACTAGGGGCAAAGCCGATTCCGAAGGTGATCGCGGCATCCTTGTCGAAACCTCGGCCGTCCAAAAACTGGCGGCCGGGCAGGCCTGAAGCACTCATCAGCTGGTCAACGAAGAACTCCGCTGCCGCCTTGTTAGCCTCCAAAACCCTTAGCCGCAGCCCTGGTTCCACTCTGGCGGTACCAGTGTCGCTGTAGCGAAGCTGAACCCCGCAGCGGTCGGCCAGATACTCCACCGCTTCGCTGAAGGTGACGTTGCTGATCTTCTGGACGAAGTCAAAGACGTCGCCGCCTTCACCGCAACCGAAGCAGTGGTAGTAACCGCGAGCTGGCGTGACGTGAAAGGAAGCGGTCTTCTCATCATGGAAGGGGCACAGGCCAGTCAGAGAACCGCCGCCACCACGCCGCAAAGTGACGTACGCACCGACCACTTCCTCGATCCGGGAGCGCTCTCGAACCGTTTCCAGATCTTCTGGATTGATCATCCCCGCCACGTGCCGAAGTCTAGGCCAGTGACTGCCGCCTTGAACCCACCAAAGACCAGGACTCACCAAGCCGAACCGACTGGCGGTAGCTCCAACTCCAGCAGGTGGGTCAGCTATTGCGCCCGATGCCCTTGGGTAGCCGTCCAGGATCCCAACCGAGCAATCTGACCGCATTGTTGAAGGCGAAGCGGTCGGTCATGCCCGCCACGTAGGTCAGCGCGGCCCGGAGTGGATCAACTTTGGCCTTTTCCCCGCCGAAATCGGACGGCAGCGCCGCGGGGTTCTCCGCGAAGTACTCCACCAAGCCTTGGAGCACCGAGATCACCGCAGCGGACTGCGCCACTGACTCATCGCGGGTATAGATGCGCTCGTAGTTGAAGTTGCGCAACGCCGCCAACGCCTCGGCCGGGCCTGGCGACATTCCGATTGCGCCACTGGCCGCGCTGGCGTCAATCACCGCCCGAACAAATACCCCGAGTTGTTCGTGCCGCGAACGCCCCACCACTTCGACTACCACCGCCGGGATTTCGTCGGCGGCAACGATCCCAGCGGCCACTGCATCTTCGAGGTCATGCGCGCAATAGGCGATCCGGTCTGCCCAGCTGACTATCTCTCCCTCAATAGTGCCTGGGGTGGGCCGCGACCAGGAGTGATTCCGGATGCCGTCCAAGGTCTGGGTACACAGGTTTAGCCCGGTGAGCACCACGTCTGCCCCCCACGGCCCGTGGTCATAACCTTCGGCCAAGAACGCATCGAATGCTTCTTCGGAGGCATGTCCGCCCGGTCCGTGCCCGCAGTCATGACCCAAAGCAATCGCCTCAGCCAAAGACACATTCGCGCCCAAACCTCGGGCAATTGAAGTAGCCACTTGGGCGACCTCAAGGGCGTGGGTCAACCTAGTTCGCTCGTGGTCGGTGGGGAACACCACCACTTGGGTCTTTCCCGCGAGGCGGCGAAAGGCCGATGAATGCACAATCCGATCGCGGTCACGTTCAAAACAGGTGCGCTCCGCGTCGGCAGATTCTGGAACCGCCCGCTCGCCAGCGCCCACTGCCACGGTGGCGCCTGGACGCAAATATTCCCGCTCCCAAGCTTCGCGCTGTTCGCGGCCCACGACTGAACCGGACGCCATGCTCGAACCGGGAACAGCATGGCAACGAACCAATCCGGACTCGGAATAGCCCGCCATAGTTTGCGCCCAGGCAATGGTTCGCGAATTCAGATCAGCCATGCCTTCATCTTGTCAGGCGCCGCCGACAGCCGCTCGATCCAGTTCGGCAGCTTGGTTTGGCTAAGCCTTCATGGCCTCGTTAACACTTGCTCCGAAGTAGCCACACAGCCCGCTAGCCTGAGCGCATGTCGTTCTCCGAAGTGCCTTCCAAAGCCACCCGCAGCCCATTGTTGGGCCAAGGTTCGCTCGCCCTGATCATTTCGGCGATCGCTGCGGCAAGCTTCGCAATGGGGCCGATTGCCACCGCTATGGGCGAATATGTCAAGGCAACCGGATCGATTCAGATCAGTGCCTCTGCGGCAGAACTGATCGCAACTTCAGTCTCTGGTTCGGTATCGGTGTTCCAGTTTTCCAGCTATGCAGGGATCTCTGCGGCGCTCGCTGGGCTGGTGGCTGCGATCACTAATCGAGGTCGGTGGCCAGGAGCGGCAGCGGCAATCTTGGGAGTGGTCGGCCCGGCCTTTCCAATCATGGTCGGTGTGGTGATTCTCATGCCGATTGCGCAAATGATTTCTTGAACTACGATTCACCCATGTCGACTCAGCCTACGAACCCGTATGGGCATCAGCCCAACCCAATAGACCCCGTCGGTCCCGCTCAGAGCTATCCCGAATCTGGGTACCAGCAACAGGATTACCAACAACCCGGGTACCCCCAACAACAGGGCTACCAGCCAGCTGGCTACCCGCAACAGCAGGGCTATCAACCGGTTGGCTACCCGCAACAGCAGGGCTACCAACCAGTTGGATACCCCCAACCGATGAAGATGACCAAGAGCCCAGTCTTAGGTTTCATCGCTGCCGCAATAGTGGCAGTTGCTGCGGTCCTTGGGAACGCGTCGATGTTCGCCATGATTCCCGCGATGGCAAAAGCCAGCAGCACGGGCCACAGCACCAGCGACAGTGCCTGGCTGGCTGCGCAACTGGGGGACAACTGGGTTGGGGTCGTCCTCAGCTTCTACGGATCGCTTTTCCTAGGCTTTGTCGCACTCGTGATCGGCATTGTTGCCACGTCCACCGGCCGTGGCCGCGGCTGGGGTATCGCCGCGATAGTCATCTCGATGATCGGACCAATCGTCACGCTCTTCATTGTGGGCATCGCTGCCGCAGCCAGCTCCTACTAGCCACAACCTGCGGTCAGTCAGCCGCCGGAGGCGTCACAT
The DNA here is from genome assembly GCA_002413345.1 of Propionibacteriaceae bacterium UBA5174. Taxonomy (GTDB): domain Bacteria; phylum Actinomycetota; class Actinomycetes; order Propionibacteriales; family Propionibacteriaceae; genus Propionicimonas. The sequence continues at coordinate 89,853 of DHWU01000056.1, forward strand.
TCGGCAGAACTGAGATCGGCATCGCCAAGCTCGGTCGAATCCAGCCATCCATAGGGCATGACCACCCGCTCCCGAGGCGTGCCTTGGCGTCCCCTGGGGACGCCAAGCTCGCCCACCGGAAAAGGGTCGGCACTTTCTAACCTGGCCAATAGTTGGTCCAGCTCGGCCAGGGAGGCCACCATCGCCAGCCCGCGACGCACCTCACCGCCAACCCGAAAGCCCTTGAAGTACCAAGCCATGTGCTTACGCAGGTCGGTCAAACCGTGCTTCTCGCCAGACAGATCGGCCAATAGCTCGGCATGCCTGCGCACCATAGTCGCAACCTCGCCCAGGCTTGGCAGACTTCGCTGCGAGCGCCCAGCGAAGGCATCGGCAAGATCGCGAAATAGCCAGGGACGTCCCAGACACCCCCGACCGATCACCACCCCAGCACAACCGGTTTGCTCCAGCATCGCCAAAGCGTCATCGGCTTCCCAAAGATCACCGTTGCCTAACACTGGAATGTCGAGCTCAGCTACTAGCTCAGCGATCGGTTCCCAATCGGCCTGACCCGAATAGGCCTGTGCGACGGTGCGTCCGTGAAGCGTGATTGCCGCGCACCCGCTGTCCTGGGCGATCCGTCCGGCATCACGGTAGGTCAGATGGTCAGCATCAATCCCCAACCGGGTTTTGATGGTTACCGGCACCCCATAGCGATCAGCCGCACCGACGGTGGCGCGCAGAATCGCGGCCAATCGATCACGTTTCCAGGGCAGCACTCCCCCACCGCCACGCCTGGTTACTTTGGGCACCGGACAACCGAAGTTCAGGTCGACGTGATTCACGCCGAGTTCACCACATAAGATCTCGGTGGCCTTGGCCATCACAGCCGGATCAACGCCGTAAAGCTGAACCGAACGGGTCTTCTCGCCCTCAGCGAAGCGCAACATGTCGAAGGTCTTGGGAATCCGTTCGCTAACCCCACGAGCGGTGATCATCTCGCAAACGTAGAGCCCACTGGCAACAGCCGAACCTGGGGGGCTGGCGGCTTCGGCCTGTTCCCGACAGAGCTGACGGTAGGCGGCATTGGTGATTCCTGCCATCGGCGCCAGAATCACCGCGGGACGACTCACTACCGCCCCACCCGATGGCGAAGCCAGCGTCAGATCCGGGAACACTTGCACCTCACCGTCTAGACCAACTAGCTAAGTCTATCGGCCAAGATTGTCATCTATCCCGCCTAGCAGGCAGCACTTTTCTGCACTGCAAGCGAGGCCTCTCACCCACCGGAGTTACCCTGGAAAGGTGCAGAATCACCGCCAGGTTCAAGCCGCCTTACAGGCCCATCCCAGAGGGCAGTTCCTCGCCACTGAAGTACGCGCTCAAGCAGGTCTGGATCAACCGTTGCCGATTGGCTTCGGTGCAACCAGCTCCCCGCCGTCAGTCGTGCAGCTAATGCTTGAGCTTCTGAGTGTCCAACCCGGCATGAAGGTGCTCGAAATCGGCAGCGGATCAGGATGGACCACGACCTTGCTGGCTCACCTAACCGGCCCAACTGGGGCGGTAGTTGGGGTCGAGATCATCCCAGAGTTGGTCGAACAAGGGCGAGCGAATCTTCCGTCCGACTACCGGCATTGGGCCCACATTGAACGTGCCGATCCGCATCTGTTGGGGGTACCGCGCGGCGAACCATTCGATCGGATTCTGGTCTCGGTAGATCCTGGCGAAATCCCGCCAGACCTGGAAGCCCAACTCGCCATGAACGGCCGCCTGGTCACCCCAGCTGCTGGCGTCATCTGGGTTGTGGATCAAGATGTCACTGGTCTGCACCGCAGACCAGTGACCGATCAGCACTTCGAGTTTCAACCACTACGCCATGACCACGTTGACGCTGGCGAAGACTTGAACCTGATGGCCTGACGCCGCCGATTGGCCATATTTCCACAATCTCGCCACGCACTGGGCTGAACTGCAAAACACCAGAGAGCGCGGCCCGACCGCAGCTCTTGAATGCTGGACCAGCCCGGCTGGCGCTGCGGCCACCGCCCAAGGCACGCCCTGGTTCGGCCCAACCCACCTTCAGCGAATCTCCAGCTAAGCGATCAGCAACCTGGCAGGCGAACGGCCAGATAAGCCTGCAACTGATCGATAGCCACCCGCTCTTGGGACATCGTGTCGCGCTCCCGCACGGTCACTGCGTGATCCTCGAGGCTGTCGAAGTCAACGGTTACGCAGTACGGCGTACCGATCTCGTCTTGGCGGCGGTAGCGGCGTCCGATCGACTGGGCGTCATCAAACTCGATATTCCAGAACTTGCGCAGGTTGGCAGCCAAATCGCGCGCGGTTGGTGAGAGATCAGCGTTGCGCGACAGTGGCAACACGGCAACCTTCACCGGGGACAGTCGCGGGTCCAGCTTCAACGACACCCGGGTTTCGGTGCCGCCCTTGGCGGTAGGCACTTCCTGTTCGGTATAGGCCTCAACCAGGAACGCCATCAGCGAGCGGGTCAAACCGGCAGCCGGCTCGATCACATAGGGCAGGTAGCGCTCGCCAGTGGCCTGCTCGAAGACCGACAGGTCTACCCCAGAGTTCTTCGAATGGGTGTCCAGATCGAAGTCGGTGCGGTTGGCGATGCCTTCCAGCTCACCCCAGCCGTCCCCACCGGTGAAACCGAAGTTGTATTCGATGTCGACGGTGCGTTTGGAGTAGTGGGACAGCTTCTCGGCCGGATGCTCGAAGTGGCGCAGGTGCTCCAGGCTGATCCCCAGATCGGTGTACCAAGCGGTGCGCGCATCGATCCAGTGCTGATGCCATTCTTCATCGGTGCCGGGCTTGACGAAGAATTCCATCTCCATCTGTTCGAACTCCCGGGTGCGGAAGATGAAGTTGCCAGGGGTGATTTCGTTGCGGAAGCTCTTGCCCACCTGGCCGATGCCGAAGGGGATCTTCTGCCGAGAGGTGTTCTCCACGTTCTTGAAGTTCACGAAGATGCCCTGGGCGGTTTCGGGACGCAGATAGTGCAGGCCGGATTCGTCCTCGATAACACCCAGATAGGTCTTCAGCATCATGTTGAAGTCACGCGGCTGGGTGAACTGGCCCAAGTTGCCGCACTCTGGGCAGTTGATCTCTTCCAAGCCCGAGGGGGCGCGTCCCTTTTTGGCCTCGAAGTTCTCTTCCATCTGGTCAGAGCGGAACCGCTTGTGGCACTTCAGGCACTCGGTCAGCGGATCGGTGAACACCCCAACATGGCCCGAGGCCACCCAAACCTGGCGCGGCAGAATGATTGAGGAATCCAGGCCCACCACGTCATCGCGACCTTGGACGACCGAGCGCCACCAGGCCTTCTTGATGTTCTCTTTCAATTCCACGCCGTAGGGGCCGTAATCCCAGGCCGCCCGGGTGCCACCGTAAATCTCACCACAGGGGTAAACGAACCCCCGACGCTTGGTCAGGCTGATCACATTTTCCAGGCGGGTGGCCATGAAAGAACTCCTCGTCGTCGCGACATGCTGCCCGGCTGGCAGCCCGGACAAGCCTACCGGTAGGCAAGCAGAGTCAAGTTGACCCCAACCAGCAACTTGTTGATAATGGTTCTCATGAAACTGAAGCAAGGAATTTCTCTGGCGGCAGCCGTGGTCGCCGCCGCGACCGCTCTGTCCAGCTGTACCGCCACACCAGCAGCAACTAACAAGGTAACCGTCACCGTCGCTGCTTACCCGCTGCAGTTTCTCACCGAACGAATTGTGGGTGCCAATGGCACCGTCACCAACCTCACAGCTCCCGGAACCGAGCCCCATGACTTGGAACTGACTGCCAAACAGATTGCCGACATGTCCGGAACTGATGCCGTGGTCTACATCGCAGGCTTTCAGCCGGCAGTCGACGAAGCAATCGGATCAACTCCACCGAAGCTAGCCATCGATGTGACCCAGGGCTTGACCATGCTCAAAGCGTCCCAGGACGGCGCCGCCGCCGAGGAAGGCAGCAACACCGAGGCCAACGACCCACACGTATGGCTCTCGCCATCAAACATGGCCACGATGGCCAAGACCATTGACGCCAAACTCAGCGCGGCCAATCCTGAACTGGCCAGCACTTTCGAAGCCAATACCAATAGCCTGATCAGCGAGCTCACCGCACTCGATTCCAGCTACAAGACCGGCCTGAGCTCGTGTAGCCGCACCCAATTCATCACCAGCCACGCGGCCTTCGGCTACCTCGCCCACGACTACGGCCTAACCCAGGTGCCAATCTCCGGCCTTGACCCCACCGAAGAACCCACGGCGGCCCGAATCGCCGAGGTGCAGAAGCTAGCCAAGCAGTACGGTGTGACTACGATCTTCTTCGAGACCTTGGTTTCGGACACCGTGGCGAAATCGATCGCTGGCGATTTAGGCCTGAAGGCTGCGGTGCTCGACCCCATCGAAGGGATCACCACAACTTCGGCCGGTACCAATTACCTCGAAGTCATGCAGTCGAACCTCAATGCATTGAAGGAAGCTAACGGATGCAGCTGACCACGCCAGATTCGGTGATTCACACCGAATCACTGCTGGTCGAACTGGGTGGATTACCCATCCTGCGCGAGATCTCAATTGAGGTCGCCCGCGGCGATTTGACTGCCCTAATGGGTGGTAACGGATCCGGCAAGACCACCCTGGTCCGAGCACTACTCGGCCTGATCCCTCACCAGGGGGGTCAGGTCGAGTTGTTTGGCGTTGCCAGCGAACAGTTCCACGACTGGAAACGCATCGGCTATGTGCCACAGCGTGGTGCGGTGAGCATAAAACAGGCAACGGTCAGAGAAGTGGTCGCCACGGGACGGTTGGCGTCCCGACGCCCCTTCAGTTTCCTGAGTGCCACCGACCGTCGCAAGATTTCTGCAGCATTGGACGCAGTCGGGCTCGCAGATCGTGCCGCCAGGAGATTCACCGAGCTTTCCGGGGGCCAACAGCAACGGGTACTGATTGCGCGTGCTTTAGCTGGCGAAGTTGATCTGCTGGTTCTAGATGAACCGTTCGCTGGCGTTGATCTGAGCGTCCAAGACAGCCTGGCTGGGCTCATCGGCGAATTGAACCGCGCTGGCACGACCGTGCTGGTGGTGCTTCATGAGACCGGCGCTTTGGGCCCGCTGCTGACCAACTCAATCGTGTTGCGCGAGGGCCGCGTGATCCACGTCGGCGCCCCGCCGGAAACTGCCGACCACTTTCATGAACGTCCACTTCCGCCAGAGAAGCCGCTGCTTTCCGGCCCGATCGGGGAGGTCGGCTGATGGGATTGCTGAGTTTCGCTTTCATGCAACGTGCACTGATCGCGGCACTGCTGGCTGGCATCACGTCACCGGCCATCGGCGCCTATATCGTGCAACGTCGACTCAGCCTGCTTGGTGACGGTCTGGGCCATGTCGCCATCGCCGGGGTGGGCTTAGCCATTGCCACTGGCACGGCTCCGCTTCCAATGGCGGTGGCGGTGGCAATAGTCGGTGCGGTGATCATCGAGTTACTGCGCCAATCCGGCAAGGCCACTGCCGACGTCGCCATGGCAATCCTGTTCTACGGCGGTCTGGCCACCGGCGTCCTCTTGGCTGGCTTGGTCGGCCAGGGCACCGGGACTTTGAGCAACTACTTGTTTGGATCACTGCTAACCATCGCTGAGACTGACCTGTGGCTCATCCTCGGCCTGGCCACCGCGATTCTGGCGGCAACCATTGGGTTGATGCCACAACTCTTTGCGGTCTGTACCGATGAGGACTTCGCCAAGGTGATGGGGCTGCCGGTGCGGTTCTACAACCTGCTCATCGTGGTGTTGGCCGCCATCACCGTCACTGTCTCGATGCGGACGGTGGGTTTGTTGATGGTCAGCGCGCTGATGGTCGTACCGGTGGCCACTGCGGGAAATCTGCTCACCGGTTTCCGCCGCTCTTTCGCCTTGGCCATGGGCCTGGGCGTAGTGGCAGCAATCGGCGGAGTGGTCGGCTCCTACTATCTGAACGCTCCCCCCGGCTCGCTGATCGTAGTGATCACCATCATCGGTTTCGTGCTCAGCCTGCCGTTGGCCGCGATTTTGAATCGCCGACATCGACTGGAACCGGTAATCGAAATTACCGACCCTGAGCCGCTGCCACATGAAACCACCCACCCCCACACTGACCATGAACACGGTCCCGGCTGTGGCCACTTGGCGGTAGTCCACGGCGATCACACCGATTACGTCCATGATGGCCACCGGCATGCCCCGCACGGAGATCACTATGACGAGCACTGAGCCCAAGACCCCAATTCGCCGCACCCGACAACGGGCTGCAGTCAGCGCCATCATGACCGCGTTGGACGAGTTCCGCACCGCCCAAGAGGTGCACGCCACCTTGCGCGACCAAGGCGATCCGATCGGCCTAGCCACGGTCTATCGCACACTGACCCAAATGGCTGAATCCGGCGAGATTGACTGTGTTCGCACCCCGGACGGCCAGTCCGCCTATCGAAGCTGTTCCTCGGGCCACCACCATCATCTGATCTGCCGCGAATGCGGCCGCACCGTGGAAATCACCCCGCCCAGTTTCGAAGACTGGACCAACACAGTGGCTGCCGAACATGGCTTCACCGAGATTAATCACGAGTTGGAGCTATTCGGCCGCTGCGCCGATTGCACCGCCGCACCAGCGAGCTGAAGCGGATCACACTCCCGCCGCGGGCTGATCCCCCACAGCCAAGATTCAGTGCCGCCGAAACACGAAAGTAGTAGTCAACTACGATCAACCGTGGAGATCTTCAGCTTGGAAGTTGCACTGATGACACACAGTTACAAATACACCGATTTGGCCAGCCACTTCACCAAAGCCGAGTTGAGCACCATCGAAGCCTGCGCAAGAGTCGATCCTGACGGCGATGCCCGCGACGCACTTCGAATCAGCACGGCCTGGGCGGCGCATGTGGACAAGCTTGACCGCGATCGGGATCTGCCTCACGAAGACCGCTCAGTGTGGAATGAATACGATCTGGTGGCCGCCCTGACTATGCGAGACATCCTCGCTAGCGCCTTGGCGTTGTTACCCGCCGACCTAGCCACTCGCGTCGAGAAACTCACCACCAGCACCGATGACCGCTTCCGCAGTTTCACCAGCGAAGACTCCGGCATTCGAATCACCAAAATCGCTGAAGTAAGCCCCGAAGGCCGCGGCTGGTGGTGGTACCGGATACCCACCGACGGACCGATCGCAGTTGACCTCGCACACTACAACGCTGACGGCAACTACATCGCAACACCACCGCCCCAACACCCGCTGAGCTGATTCACCCCGCCCGGTCAGCCCGCAGCGGGAGTGCGATCCAGATAACGCAGCGAGCGCAAACCCCGCTCCAACTGCCAATTCACGAAAGCAGCCACCAGCCCACTACCGCGCCGAATAGTTGACTGCTCAACCTCGCGGGTCGCCACCCAATCACCACTCAGCAGCGCAGCCAAGTAGGCAACCTGCGCCAGATCAGCGAAAGTCGAACCAGGCGGACGACAGCTGCGGCAAACCAGCCCGCCCGACACCGGGGAAAAGGCGTCGTGGGGTCCTGGTTCGCCACAGCGAGCACATTCAGACAGGTTAGGCGCATAACCGGCGGTCGCCACTGCTCGCAACAAATAAGAATCCATCACCATCGCCGGTGGCCGGACACCATCGCTGGTGCCAGCGGTGAGCGCCTGAAGCCCGCCCAACAGCAGCTGATATTGCCGCAAGGATGGCTGACCTTCTTCAGTCACCAACCGATCAGCGGTCTCGATCATTACTTGGCCTGTGGTGTAGAGCTCGTAGTCCTGCCCCAACGGTTCGGCGTAGGGATGCAAGGTGACCGCTTGGGTGATCACGTCCAGGGTGCGCCCGGTAGCCAGCTGCAAATCAACGTGGGTGAACGGCTCCAGCCGGGCGCCAAACTTGGACGAAGTGCGCCGGACGCCTTTAGCCACCGCCCGAATCTTGCCATGACTACGTGAAAGAAGCGTGATGATCCGGTCGGCCTCGCCCAGCTTGTGGGTGCGAAGCACGACCGCCTCATCACGATAGGTCGGCACCGCCCCATTGTCTCTGTACGAGCAAGGCCAGCGCGCTAGGCTCGCGAACACTTTCAATCACAAAAGGAGGACGCCGTGGGCATGCTGCGAATCACTGTTGACGACACCATCCGAATTTCGGCCACGAGCGCTCGGGTCCACGTCAGCATCAAAGGGCAGTCAAGCTTTTCGGGTGCGCTCGGCGCACGCAAGGCCAGCGAAGTGCGCGAGCTCGTCACCGCGTTGACCAAACATGAGATCAGCGAGGACGCCGTCGAGGTGCGCGGCGTTCGGATCGAGAACAACCAAGGACGTCTGGGCACCAAGTCGCAGCAGGTGACCATTTCGTTGACCATCAGCGCAACGCCAGAACAGCTACCGGCAGTCCTAGGCGTACTGGCTGATCGCTCCGGTGCCAGCACCAACCGGTTGGAGTGGGTCTACGACGAGTTCGAGGCCACCATCGAGGCAACCGCTGAGGCGATGCGCAAAGCCCGACGCAAGGCCGAAGTCGTCGCGGCGGCTGCCGGGCAGCGGATCACCGGCATCAGCCAAGTGACCGACACCTGGTCGCGTCCGGTCACCAACTTGAATATGGGCGGCGCCACCAGAGGATCCGTTTCGTCAGGCCCGGCTCCCGAACTCGACCTAGGCGTAGAACTAAACGCAACTGCCGAACTCTCTATTCATCTAAGCGCCGATTTCGAAATGGGCGAGTAGACGCATTCGGGGCACGCTCTACGCCAAGTCTCTGCTGAGGGTTAGGCTGCGGGCATGAAACGCCTCGCATCGTTGCGGGTTTCCCCGCTGTGCCTCGGTGGCAATGTGTTCGGCTGGACGGCCGACCGTCAGACCTCCGAGCAAGTTTTGGACGCCTACGTGGCTGGCGGTGGCAATTTCATCGACACCGCTGATGTCTACTCTGCTTGGGTGCCTGGGCATCCCGGTGGCGAATCTGAGGGCGCCATTGGCGCCTGGCTTACCAAACGGGGCGGCCACTCAGGATTAGTGATCGCCACCAAAGCGGCAAAGCACCCGCTGCACCGCGGACTTCGTCCCTCGAATCTCCAGATCTGCCTGGACGGCTCTCGGCGGCGTCTAGGAGTTGATGCCATCGATCTGTTCTACGCCCACGAAGATGACCCATCGGTGCCAATCGTGGAATGGGTGGGCGCCTTCAACGAAATGATCACCGCAGGCACGATTCGGCACTACGGCTTGTCAAACTTCACCGCCGAACGCACTGCCGAAGTGCTGGCCGTAGCCACCGCCGAAGGACTGGCTACCCCAGTGGCCCTGCAGCCGGAATACAACCTGCTCCACCGGGCCGAAGTTGAAGGTGGCCTGAGTGAGCTCGCCGCCGCCAATGGGCTGGCGATCCTGCCGTACTACGGCTTGGCAGCCGGGTTCCTGACCGGCAAGTACCTCAACGCCGATGATCTTCACGGGGCGCGATCAGCCCGAGTCAAGCATTACGCGACGCCAGATGGTTTTGCGGTAATCGCTGAAGTGGTGGAAATCGCTGACGAGTTGGGTGCCGAACCGGCATCGGTTGCCTTGGCCTGGCTAGGCACCCGCCCCAGTGTCTTGGCCCCCATCGCCAGCGCCAGTACCCCGGAGCAGGTCGAACCGTTGCTGGCAGCGGCCCAACTCAAGCTCTCCCGCAGCCAGCTCGCTCGACTGAAGAAGGTTTCATCCCCCTTCGCCTAGCTTGACCAGCGTTGCGACAGCCAACCCAGACCCCGGTTACGCTTACCTGGTGGCCAAATCGCAGCAACCCCTCCCGCCGAAACCGCACCCGTCTGGGGCACGTCCGCCAGAGCTGGACGCCAAGTTCGTGCCCAACCATGTCGCGATCGTCATGGACGGCAACGGGCGCTGGGCCAAGGCCCGCAATTTGCCCCGCACTGAGGGGCATGCTCGCGGCGAAGATGCCTTATTCGACGTGATCGAAGGCGCGATCGAGATCGGGGTGAAATACCTTTCGGTCTACGCCTTTTCCACTGAGAATTGGCGCCGCTCCCCCGATGAAGTGCGCTGGCTGATGGGGTTCAATCGCGATGTGATTCACCGCCGCCGCAACGAACTCGACGGCCTCGGCGTACGGATCCGCTGGGCTGGCCGCACCCCGAAGCTTTGGCGCAGCGTGATTAAGGAGCTGCAAGATGCCGAAGTTCAAAGTGCCAATAACGACGTGCTCACCTTGCAGTTCTGTGTGAACTACGGCGGGCGGGCCGAAATCGTGGACGCGACCAGGGCGATTGCCGAAGCGGCAGTGAGAGGCGAACTCGATCCGTCCCGGCTGACCGAGGAGCGCTTCCGTAAGTTCCTTGATGAGCCTGAGATTCCCGACGTGGATCTATTTGTGCGTTCCTCTGGTGAGCAACGCACCTCAAACTTCCTGCTGTGGCAGTCGGCCTACGCCGAAATGGTCTTTCTAGATCAACTGTGGCCAGACTTCGACAGGCGCAACCTGTGGCAGGCCATTGAGCTCTACGCCCAGCGAGACCGCCGCTACGGAGGCGCCCAGCCCAACACCGTCAGCTGATGCACATCGGCACTTTCTCCCCCGTGCTGGGCACGATGTTGGAGTTACGACTGGACGGCGATCCGGGCGCCTTCGCTGCCGCTGAGCAAGCCGCTTTGGACGTTTTTGAACAAGGCGAAGCCCGGTTCTCCACCTTTCGAGCAGATTCCGAATTGGTTCGCTGGCGCAGCGGGGAAAGCGATCAGTGCTCCCCCGACCTGGCTGCGGTCTTGGCAGCTGCGGCTGATTGGCACGAGCTTTCGGCAGGCGCCTTTCACCCCGCAACTCGAAAACTCACTGATCGCTGGCGCCGCGCCGAGGTTGAAGGCAGTCTGCCCGAGCGCAGCGAAGTCGCTGAGCTGACCCCTGCCTTGCCCTACCGCATGGACGCCGGCCAGGTGCTGCGCACCGGCGACTGCTCCGGGGTGGATCTGAATGCAATCGCCAAGGGCTACCTGGTGGATCGGGCCGGAGAAGCTGCCTTCGCGGTGCCGGGGATCACCACGATGGTCGTAAACGTCGGCGGCGATTTGCGTCACCTTGGCAAGGGTTCAACCAAGGTGGGGATCGAGGACCCGGCCAGGCCATTCGACAATCTGCCACCACGCTGGCAGGTCGAGATATCAAACCAAGCACTGGCAACTTCTGGCTACGCCCGGCGCGGTTTTCGGGTGGCCGAAGCTTGGTTGGGCCACGTGCTCGACCCGCGCAGTGGCTGGCCGGTGGCCCACACCGCCTCAGTCTCGGTGATTGCCGCCGACGCGATGACCGCCGACGCGTTGGCCACCGTGCTGGGCGTCGCGCCGCTTAGCGAGGCGCTGAGCTTCGCCGCCAAACACAGCCTGAGTTGCCTGCTCGTGAGCGCCGAGGGCAGCGTGCAGGCCAGCGAGCAGTGGCCGAGCTAGGCCAAGAACATCAGCACCAACCCGCCAACCACGCCCACAGTCAGCAAAATCAATGCGGTGCGGCGCTTCTTGGCGAGAAACAGCTGCAAGACCAGCCCAGTGACCGCCACCGCGCTCAGCAGAATCGCGGCCGCGTCAATGGCCAACTTCCACACCGTGGAGACGTTCGTGCCCTTGTGTAGATCCGTGATCAGCGCCACCACTCCGTATCGGGTGGTCTGCATGGTGAACTCGCCGGTGGCCAGATTGAAGTTGGCTGTGGCGGTATAACCGGGAGCGCCGTAGGAGATCCGTCCGGTGCCGGCCTCGCTACCGTAGTCGGTGATCTGACCGGTGGCCCCCTGGTTGGCCCGCAAGTATTCGCTGATCACCAGGTAGTCGGCCGTGCCGTTGCTCACCGATCCAGTGGGCAGCTCGCCACTGGCTTTGCTGGTTTGAGCCTGCTGCCCGAACGTCCAGCTCGGGTTGTTCAACAACAATCCGCTCAACGCGAAGAACAACACCACCAGCAGGCTGACCATGCTCGTCCAAGAGTGCAGCGAGCGGGTGAGTCGATGGCCGTTATTGCGCCGCCGCGGTTTGGACTTGGCCTGAGTTTCTACCCGGTTCACGGTTGGAAGGTCACCGTCGCGGACGAGATCTCATTGTTGTCGCTCAGCTTCTGGTTGATGGCCTTACCGGTCACCGAGATCTCGGTGCTGGTGACCGAATACGGACCGTGTTCCCGAATCGCTTCGATGAAGATCGTGTAGGTGCCGTTCGACACCTTCGTGCCGCTGGAGTTGGTGCCATCCCAAGCCAGCGTGTAACTACCCGGCGCCCGGGTGGCTCCAGAACTTGTGGTGTCGCCACTGGTGAGCGCATACCACTTGGCCAGCTCGGAAAGCCACCGATCCTGACCGTTCTGCAAGTGCCACACCGAGATGGTCTTCACCAGAGCACCGGCGGAATCCTCCACCCAGACTGCAATGTAGGGATTGCGAACCATGCCGCCGCCACCGCCAGAGGAGGAATTCGCGGTGTAAGTGAAGCTGATCGCCACCTCGCCTGCGGCCACCGTGGCCGTCGAAGACGACTCACTGGTGCTCGAGGCCTGGGAAGAAGGCAGTACCGAAGAGTCGCTGCTACAGCCGACCAAGCCTAGGACTGCTGCGGCCGATAGGCCCTGCAGCATTGCCCGTCGGGACACTTCAGAGAATCGAGATTCCGACAACGCTAACTCCATCTCACGGGTTCAATGCCGGTAGTCAATCGGACCCACCTGTGGGAATGCTGTGCACCGCCCAAGGCGTGGATGTGCGTCCGCCCATTTCGGGGGTCCCACTTCAGGGCCCGCTTCGGGGCCCACTTCGGGGACAGTTCCATTTTGGGTCTGGTCCGGTCCCGCCTTCAGCAGAGCTGCGTCGAATCACGGATAAAAAAGGGGGCAGGATTGACCCATGCAAGCAGGCACCATCGGCACTCCGCTGTCCTCCTCCGCCACCCGGGTCCTCCTACTCGGCTCTGGCGAACTTGGCAAGGAGGTGACTATCGAGCTGCAACGCCTCGGGGTAGAGGTCGTCGCCGTAGATCGTTACCCGGACGCCCCGGCCATGCAGGTGGCACATCGGGCCCACGTGATCGATATGACCGATCCGGACGCCCTGCGCACAGTGTTGCGCGCTGAAGCACCACAGGTCGTGATTCCTGAGGTGGAAGCGATTGCCACCGAGGTGTTGGCCGAATTCGAGGCCAACGGCACCCAGGTGGTACCCACCGCTAGAGCCACCCGGCTGACCATGGATCGCGAGGGTATTCGCCGCCTGGCCGCTGAAGAACTAGGCCTGCCCACCTCGAACTACCGCTTCGCCGACTCGCTAGCCGAACTGCGTGCCGGGGTGGCTGAGGTTGGACTGCCGTGTGTGGTGAAGCCGGTGATGTCGTCGTCTGGAAAAGGCCAATCAGTCATTCGGACCGAGGCCGACATCGAGTCGGCCTGGGACTACGCCCGCTCCGGCGGACGGGTGGATCGCGCCAGAGTGATCGTGGAGGCATTTGTGCCCTTCGATTCTGAGATCACCTTGCTCACCGTGCGCGGCAGCAACGGCACGGTCTTCTGTGAGCCGATCGGGCACATTCAAGTTGACGGTGACTATCGCGAATCCTGGCAGCCCGCGACCTTGCCCGACGGAGTATTGGAGCAGGCTCAGCAGGTGGCCCGCACCATCACTGACGCGTTGGGCGGGTGGGGGTTGTTCGGCGTAGAGCTATTTGTGGTCGGTGAGCAGATTGTGTTCTCCGAGGTATCCCCCCGCCCCCACGACACCGGCATAGTGACGCTGGTATCCCAAGACTTGTCCGAGTTTGCTCTGCACGTCCGAGCAATCCTCGGCCTTCCAGTGCCTCAGCCTTTGCGGCTGGGTGGCGACGGTTCGGCCGCGGCGTCGGTAGCGGTGCTGGCGCAGGGCGCTGGCGTCCCGGTCTTTTCCGGAGTCGGGCAGGCACTCGGCGTCCCAACCGCCCAGCTTCGGTTGTTCGGCAAGCCCCAGGTAGCCGGCCACCGCCGAGTGGCAGTAGCCCTGGCCCGGGGCAATGACGTCGAACAGGCCCGCCAGCGGGCCCGCGCGGTGGCCGCTGCGCTCACCATCCAGTTGCTCTAACCCAAAGCCCAAACCTAGGCGGCCAGACCGGGGACGGTTCCTATCCAGCAGCTCCTAAAGGGGACAGTTCAAGGCACCACGATTGACGCAAGGAACCGTCCCCTTTACGAGCAGCGCAAAAAGGAACCGTCCCCGGGGGTCAGTCGGTCCCGGACTCCATACCGGAGCGGTTCTGGGCCGCTTCGATCTCAACTTCAGTGGCATTGCCAGCAGTAATTTCGGGCGCCTGGCCTGCTTCCAGGACTCCCACCAGGCTCGACACCTCACCGCCAACCAGGCCAAGTTGGGCGTACTGCTCCAACCGCGCGCGGGAATCGGCAATATCGAGATTGCGCATGGTCAGCTGACCGATCCGGTCGGTCGGGCCGAAAGCGGCATCCCCTACTCTCTCCATGCTCAGCTTCTCCGGATGATAGGAAAAAGCCGGGCCCTCGGTGTTCAGGATCGTGTAGTCATCACCGCGACGCAGCTTTAGCGTCACCTCGCCGCTGATCGCCGAGCCCACCCAGCGCTGCAGCGATTCGCGAATCATCAGTGCTTGTGGATCCAACCAACGGCCTTCATACATCAGACGACCGAGCTTGCGGCCTTCGAGCTGGTAGGACGCGAAAGTGTCCTCGTTGTGAATCGCAGTCACCAGCCGTTCGTAGCAAATGTGCAGCAGGGCCATCCCTGGTGCCTCATAAATGCCACGGCTCTTGGCCTCAATGATCCGGTTTTCGATCTGGTCACTCATCCCCAAACCGTGCCGACCACCGATGGCGTTGGCTGCCAACACGAGTTCGACTGCGTTGGCGAAAGTCTGGCCATTGATCGCTACTGGACGGCCCTGTTCGAACCGGACACTGACCTCTTCGGTGGCAATCTCCACGCTCGGATCCCAGAACCGCACGCCCATGATCGGCTCAACGAGTTCGATCCCAGCGTCCAGATTCTCCAGTTCCTTGGCCTCATGGGTGGCGCCCCAGATGTTGGCGT
>DHWU01000082.1:0-19721 GCA_002413345.1 Propionibacteriaceae bacterium UBA5174
ACTACCGAGGTGGAGGTTTGATGAAACGCGAAGCGATCGCTCCGATCGCTCTAGGAGCATTACTGCTGGCCGGTTGGGCAGTGCTCGCTGGGCCGGGTACGGCGATGCTGCCGACCCCGCTCGCTGTTGGGCGAGCAGTCTCGCATGACCTCACCGATCACTACTTCTGGGGATATCTGGGCACCACCGTGGTCGAAGCCGTTGGTGGCACGGTGCTCGGTGTGGCATTTGCGTTGCCGTTGGCGGTGTTGTTGTATCGCTCGCGTCTGGCTGCCGCCGCAGCCAACCCGTACCTGGGCGCTTCGCAGTCAATCCCGGCCGTTGCGTTGGCGCCGCTGCTGGCCTTGTGGATCGGCTACGGACTGGCCCCAGTAATCGCGCTGTGCGCCTTGATGGTCTTTTTCCCGATCCTGATCGCTACGGTGGTCGGCCTGCGTCACCTTGACGGTGAAGTGGTTGACGCTGCCCGGATGGAATGTGCCAACGGGTGGCAATTGCTGGTTCACATCGAATTGCCGTTGGCGCTGCCGTCGATCTTGGGCGGCCTTCGTAATGGGGTCAGCTTGGCCATCACCGGTGCCATCGTCGGCGAAATGGTGATGGGCGGTGGTGGGCTGGGCACCCTGCTGGCTGTCCAACGAGGCAACTTCGACACCGCGGGCATGTTCGCCACCGTCTTCTGGCTGGCCGCGCTGGCCGCCACCGCGTACTTGGCCGTGCTGACCTGGGAACGCAACTCCCGAATCGTTTCTGCGCTAAACACCCGAACCGAGAGGTAACGATGAAGAAACTAGTCCTGACCCTGGTGGCCGTAATGGCGGTTGCTCTGACCGGCTGCGCAGCGCCAGGCTCGGCGTCGCCGACAATTGGGCTGAGCTACATTCCAAACGTGCAGTTCAGCCCCTTCTATGTAGCCGAGACTGATGGCGCTTTCACGGCTGCGGGAGTCAAACCGACCCTGCGTCATCACGGCGAATCCGAAGACCTGTTCAGCGCGATGCTGGCCGGTCAAGAACAGTTCGTGGTGGCCGGCGGCGATGAGTTGATGCAGGCCCGGGACAAGGGTATGGATCTGGTTGCGGTGGCGTCCTACTACCGGGCCTACCCGGTGGAAGTGATAGTGCCGGCCAACTCCTCAATCAAATCGCTCACTGATCTAAAAGGGCGCACCATCGGGCTGCCAGGGAAGTACGGGGAAAGCTGGTTCGCGCTATTGGTGGCGCTGCGAAGCGCCGGGCTCACCGAGGCTGATGTGAAGATCCAAGAAATCGGTTACAACCAGATCCAGGCTCTCAGCCAGGGCCAAGTGGACGCCGTCATCGGGTTCAGTAACAACGACGCGGTGCGTTTTCAGCAGCAGGGGTTCGCCACCAGGAGCCTGGCAGTGGCCGATTCGGTACCTCTGGTGGGCGCTTGCCTGATCACTACCACCACCTACGCCGACCAACATCCCGATGTGGTGCGAGCAGTGGTGGCCGGAACCATGACTGGGATCAAGTCGGTGGTAGCCGACCCGAACCACGCTTTCACCGTGTCTGGCCAATATGTGACTGGTCTGGACGGTGATGCCGCTGCCACGAAAGCGCCCCGCGCTGTTTTGGCAGCGACCATCAAGCTCTGGACAACGCCGGACGGTTCAGTCAGCCCCACTTTGGACGAGGCTCAATGGGCCAAAATGGCCGACTTCATGGCCCAGGAAGGATTGACTGCGACCCGGCAAGATCCAACCGCGGCGATGACCAACTCATTCAACTGAGACGAGTTGCCCTTCGGGCGGGCTAACCTATTGCCGAACTGCGACAATGTTCCCGGACGGGGAGGTCCATGACCGAGCATCAGGTGCCAACCTGGGACGAATACTTCATTGGTATTGCCCAGGCGGTGGCGGTACGTGCCAAGTGCACCCGACGCCGGGTCGGAGCCGTTCTCGTAGTCGACAAACGGATCATCGCTACCGGCTATAACGGTGCCGCCCCAGGCCATCCTGATTGCCTGGAGGGTGCTTGCCCGCGCGGGAAACTTAGCTACGACCAAGTGCCCGGCCTGGGCGATTATGACCGTCCCGGCACCGAGGGTTTCTGCATCGCGATTCACGCTGAAGTGAACGCGTTGCTCTTCGCGACCAGGGACACCAAGGGAGCCACTGCCTACATCACCGACCCGCCGTGCCCAGGATGCCGAAAGGCCCTGGCCGCGGCCGGTATTGTGCGCGCAGTTTGGCCTCAAGGCGAGCACAACACCGACCAACTGGTCGACTGGAGCCGATAGGGCGGCAATGAAACTCAATCTGCAAACCGGCCAACTCACCGCGTGGGTCGAGCGGGGGGTGGCGCTTTTCTGTCTGGGCACCTTGATCCCGGCCGCCTTCGGCGCCGCGGCTCAGATTCCCTCGCTCGCCGTGTGGTGGACGGTCGCCATCGGTGGCGGCATCGTCGTCGCATCAATCGGGATGATGATCTTCAGTTTCCTGGGCAAGCGAATTCACGGTTGGGCACTGGCCTATGTGGCCTTCGTGTCGATGGGATTAGTCACTTGGCCGCTGGCCTGGCAGTCCGGCCAGCCAGCCACCACCAGCCCCTGGCTGTGGGTATGTCTGGGTGTCGCTGCAGTATGTCTAGCCGTCACCAATGGCACCGCCTGGGGTTTCGGTTACGCGATCGCAGCGGGATTGTTGTTCGCGGTGATCCGGATGACCCCCTCTGGTCAAGGCCTGCAACTGGTTGGTGCGGTGCAGGACATGATCGTGTTGGTGATGAACTCTTCGGTGATCATCGTGGCGCTCGGAGTGGTGGGTAACGCGTTCAAGAGCCTGGGAGAGATCGAATACGCCTCGCAGCGAGAAGCCACTGCGGCGGCCATTGACGAGGCCTTGTTGGATGAACGCCACCGCTTGGACGGGATCGTCCACGACGAAGTGATGACCACCCTGGTTGCCGCCGCTCAAAACCCGAATGACGCCCACGTGTCGGCATTGGCGCAGCGCGCAGTCGATCGACTAGGGGAGGCCGAAGCGCCAGCCGAAGCACGGCTCCCGGTGACTGGTGATCAGCTGACTTGGCTGGTTACTGACGTAGTTTCAGCCCTAGTGCCGCAGGCGAAAATCACTTCCAGCTTGGATGAACTCGCGGTGCCGCAGCAGGTAGCCAGCACCTTCGGCATGGTCGTCCGTGAGGTCGCCTTAAACGTTGCCAAACACGCCAAGGCCGACCACATTGAGGTCGCTTTAACCAGCCCGACGCCCGGCGAGGTGCTGATCACTATCGCCGACGATGGGATCGGATTCGATCCCGAGCAGGTGCCCAAGCGCAGGCTTGGACTGCAGGTGTCGGTGGTCTACCGAATGTGGGCGATTGGTGGCCACGCCGAGATTCTGTCCAAGCCTGGCCAAGGCACCACCGTGAAGTTGAGCTGGGGTTCCACCGAGGAAATTCGCCGCACCACCTACGAGCCGGAAGCGAAACCGGTGAAGGCACGCCGGATGCCGGAGATTCCCGAGTTGACCAGGCCGTCCCTGGTTCGACTGGTGTGGGTCGTGGTGCTGCTGCAGTTTCTTTTGGGTTGGACCAGCTTGGACATGGTCAATCCGCAGTGGCCGGTATTCGCCGCGCAGGGACTTGCGGTGGTTGCGACCATGTTGGCGCTGTGGCACTCCGAACGTAACCCGATGAAGGCTCAACTCGCCGCGCTGGTTGTGGTGGTCCTGTTAGGGGTCACCTTCTTGGTGCAGTGGGTGTTACCAGAGGGCGAATGGCCCGGTTATGCGACTTGGCACAGCACCGTGGTGATGGTGTTGCTGATCGCAATCCTGGTGCGCGGGCAGGAACGAATCGCCTGGGTCGGTGTGGGCCTGTATGCAGTGGTTTCTGCGGTCTGGGCAGTGATCCAGGGACTGGGCGCCCCCGATGTGCTGCGAGTTGGTTTCGGTCCGTTCTCCTGGATGCTGGTCGCCCAACTGCTGCAGACCTGGCTGATTGAGATGTCGGATCGAATGGACTCCTCGCGGCGGTCATCGGCCGCGGCCAACCAAGCCATTGCCCAGAGCTTCTCCAAAATGGTGTTGCGCGATGTATGGCTCACTCAGCTTCGCGCGCAGGTCGGGCCACTGCTGAATCGGATTGCCGACACCGAGTACGAACTGACTGATGCGGAGCGGGCCGCCTGCCTGGCCCAGGAGAGCCGACTGCGCGATGCGATGCGAGCGGGCAACCTGGTCACCGAGCTCACCTCGGACGCCATCGAGGTGGCCCGGGAGCGCGGCGTTGACGTCCGGCTGGTCGATAGCCGGGGAACTCGGTTACCCGAGGACGTCCGAGTTGCCCTGACCCACCATCTCAGTCGGTTGCTTACCGACACCAATACCAAACGGGTGGTGGCGCGTGCTGCCCCTGAAGGCTACGAGGATGTGGTCACTGTTTTGACGGTTCGTGAAGATGGCACCAGCGAGTTGGTGGGTCTTGACGCCCGTGGACAGATGAACACGCGTTAGGCTGGCGCCCATGATCAACACCGCCGTAATCGATGACCACGAGGCTATTCGGATTGGAATGTCAGCGGCCCTGAAGTCGCATCCGGGTCACGATGTCACCCTGGTTGCTGGCGCAGCCACCGTGGACGAGTTTTTGGCCGATAGTCCTGGTGCTGAGGTCGTGCTGTTGGACCTTCAGCTCGACGACGGCTCCGACCCACTGATGAACGCCGAGCGGCTGATCGAGGCCGGTTACAAGGTTCTGGTTTACTCGATCGCCGACAACGTTCGCCTGCTTCGCCGGGCATTGGCTGGCGGCGCCGCCGGGGTATGTCGCAAGGCTGAACCGATCTCGGTGACCATCTCTTCGATCGAAGCGGTCGCTGATGGCCAAGTTGTGATCAGCCAAGAGATTCTGGCCGCGATTGAGGGCGATGCGTCATATGTGGCCGCCAACCTCGGTCCGCGCGAACGAGAAGTGCTGGCGCTGTATGCCGCTGGCTTCGAGGTGCCCGAGGTGGCCGCGCGACTGACCATCACTGAGAACAGCGTCAAGGAATACCTGAAGCGGATCCGGGTGAAGTACACCAATGTGAACCGCCCTGCGGCCAGCAAGCTGGACCTCTTCCGCCGCGCCATTGAGGACGGCATCGTGCCTCCGGTGGAGCCGCACCAGTAGTAGTTGGCTGGCGGGCCACTGCGGAAGCTTTTGCGGACTAGGGTGAATCGGGTGCACCTCAGGCAGTTCGACGACGCATCGTTGACCGCTGGCATCGCCGCCGCACTAATCGGCGGCCCGCCGGTGGCGCCGCTGTGTGAACCGCGGTTGGCGGCTGCTCTGCACCTAGAATCTCCGGTGACCGAGCCGGACGCAGCACTGGTCGTGCCCACCTCCGGAACCACCAGCGAGCCCAAAGCCGTGGTGCTGTCGGCGAGCGCAATCAGATTCGCTGCCGGGGCGACCCATGACCGGCTTGGCGGAGTTGGTGACTGGGTCTGTGCCTTACCCACCCAACATGTGGCCGCGCTGATGACCATCGCCCGGGCCGTTGTCGGTGGCAGCGAAGTGCGCTTTGTCGACACTGACTTGGCCAATCTGCCCAAAGCGACCGAGCGCAGTTACCTTTCGGTGGTGGCCGCTCAGCTGGATCGAGCCTTGACTGATCCGTCCCTGACTGAGCGGCTGGCCAGTTATGCCGCAGTGTTGGTGGGTGGCAGTGCGGTCCGAGCCGAATTGTTGGCCGCGGCTATCAAAGCTGGGATCAACCCGGTAACCACCTACGGTGCCAGCGAGACCTGCGGGGGCTGTGTCTACGACGGGCGCGCGTTGACCGGCGTCGGAGTTGATTTGAGCGATGAACGGATCGGGCTGTCCGGCCCGATGGCCTTCAGCGGTTACCGACTACGTCCTGATCTGAGTGCCCAAGTGCTCCACGGGGATCTGGTGCTCACCAACGACCGCGGGCGACTGGTGGGCGGCAAGCTGGAAGTGCTCGGCAGATTCGACGATCTAGTGATCTCTGGTGGACACAAAGTCGACCTGGCCGAGGTGCAAAGGGTCTGCGATCGAGAGTTTGGATCTCCCGATCAAGGCGGTCTGGTGCTGCTATCGCTGCCCGACCCGCGTTGGGGGGCCAAAGTGGTGGCGGTGTCGACCGCGGAGCTTAACTTGGATCAACTGCGCCGCCGGCTCGTCCCGCTGGTGGGTGCTGCTGCGGTGCCTAAGGAATTGCGGCAGGTGCCCAAGTTGGCGTACACATCACTAGGCAAGATTGATCGGGTGGCGTTACGGCTGGCCTGGGAACAGAAAGGCGAGCATGGCGACGATCGCTCAGTGGGTTGAAGGCGCCCGTCCTCGAACTCTTCCGGCGGCGGTCGCACCGGTTCTGGCCGGTACCGCCGTGGTCTGGTTTGAAGCCCAGGTCGTGCCTGTACTTGCCGGGCTGGCATTGCTGATTACTTTGGCTTTGCAGGTCGGGGTCAACTACGCCAACGACTACTCCGATGGCATTCGCGGAACCGATGATGCCCGGGTGGGGCCGCTGCGGCTGGTCGGCTCCGGGGCGGCCCGGCCCAAGCAGGTGCTGGCGGCTGCCATCGGTTGTTTCCTGATCGCGGCAATGGCTGGCTTGGCTGTGGTGGTGATCACTGGCGCCTGGTGGCTGCTGTTTGTGGGGGCGGCTGCAATCGCGGCCGCCTGGTACTACACCGGTGGTCGGCACCCTTACGGCTATCTGGGGCTGGGGGAGTTGTTTGTCTTCGTCTTCTTCGGACTGGTTGCGGTAACCGGCACGGTCTACATTCAGGCCACCGTGGTTTCGATCACTACCTGGTGGACGGCGATCGCTATCGGCGCCTTGGCCTGCGCAATCCTGGTGGCCAACAATCTGCGCGATTTAGACGGTGATCGCGTCTCAGGTAAACGGACCATGGCCACCCGCCTTGGCGATCGCAACACCAGATGGTTCTTCGTGGGCCTATTACTGGTGGCTGGTCTAGGCGTGATCGGGGTGGCCGCGAACTCGTCGTGGTGGGCGCTGCTCGGATTGCTGATGGGCGTGTTCCTGCTCGGCCCGGTGCGGGAAGTGCTTCGCGGGGTAACCGGGCCGAAGCTCATTCCGGTGTTGAAACAGACTGGCGCGGCCGAACTGGCCTGTGCCGTCGGGATCTTCGTCGGCATGCTGATCGCGCGCTGATCCAAGTGTCAGCCGTCGCCTTCTCGCTGCCGCTGCGAAACCGATTTCGCGGGATCACCGTCCGCGAGGGTGTGTTGATCCGAGGCCGGGTCGGCTGGGCCGAGTGGAGCCCGTTCGCCGAATACGGCTATCCCGAGATTGGCAACTGGTGGCGCGCTACCTGGGAGGCTGCGAATGTGGGCTTTCCAAAGCCAGTGCGCGCCCGGGTGGCGGTAAATGCAACCGTGCCAGCACTCGGGCCTGAGTTGGCCCACGATTTGGTCGCGAACTCTGGATGTGGCACGGCCAAGGTGAAGGTGGCCGAGCCGGGGCAAACCTTTGCCGACGACCTGGCCCGGGTCGAAGCCGTCCGGGATGCGTTGGGGAGTCAAGGCAAGCTGCGGGTGGACGCCAATGGCGCCTGGAGCGTCGATGATGCCTTCGACCGGCTGTCTCGACTGTCCCGATTCGACCTCGAATACGCCGAACAACCGTGCGCCACGGTGGAAGAGCTCGCCCAATTGCGTCGCCGCTTCGCCCGCAGTGGCGTGGGGGTATTGATCGCCGCTGATGAGAGCATCCGGCGTGCCGGTGATCCGGAGCGGGTTGCCACCTTGAATGCCGCCGATATTGCGGTGCTGAAAGTGCAGCCACTGGGCGGGGTGCGGCGCTGCCTTGAGCTAGCCGAGCGGCTCTCGCTACCGGTGGTGGTGTCTTCAGCCTTGGAAAGTTCAGTGGGCCTGGCCGCCGGAGTGGCGCTGGCGGCGGCATTGCCGGAGTTGCCATTCGCTTGCGGCTTGAACACTGCCGCCATGTTCACCACCGATGTCACCGATTCTCCACTGGTTGCCGTGGATGGTTTCATTGAAGTGCGGGACGTGACAGTGGCCGAGTCTGGTTGGCAGGCTGATGCCACCACCACCAAGGCGTGGCGCAAACGTCTGGATACCCTGCCGGCCGGACTAAGGAGCGATGGTGACTGAATCGGCCGAATGTGCCCGCATCCTGATTGGGCAACTCCTGGCCCAGGGGGTGACTGACTTCGTGCTGGCGCCAGGCTCGCGCAGCGCACCGCTGGCGTTGTGTCTGGACGCCACGGCCAAAGCTGGCCGGCTTCGGTTGCACGTGCGAGTGGACGAACGAGTCGCTGGTTACTTGGCCTTGGGGCTGGCCAAGGCCAGCCAGCGCCCGGTGGTCGTGGTGACCACTTCGGGCACTGCGGTCGGGAATCTGTTACCAGCAGTGATGGAGGCCTATCACGCCGGTGTGCCGCTGCTGGTGGTGTCTGCTGACCGGCCGTCCTGGCTGGTCGGTTTTGGCGCCAACCAAACCACCGAGCAGGGCGGATTGTTTGGTGACTTCCTCAGCTATTTCGCTCGAGTGAGTTCCGCCGCGCCGGCGGCAGCTCAAGCAGCTCAGGCGGCGCGGGCAGTGCTGTTGGCTACTGGTGCCACCGGTGGACGCCGCGGTCCGGCGCAGCTGAATGTGGAGCTCGCTGAGCCGTTAGTGTCGCCTGGTTGGTCAGCGGTTGCCGTCGAGGTTGCTGCAGTAACCGCACAACGGATTACTCTGCCAGAGCCGGTTTGGTTACCAGGCACCCCACCGACGCTGGTGTTGGGTGGTGATGGTGATGCCGAAACTGGCCGAACCGCGGCTGCTTTTGCTGGCGAGGCAGGCCTGCCCATGGTGGCAGAGCCGTCCAGCAATGCTCGTTTTGGCACCAGCGCCTTGGCTACTGGACGGCTGCTATTGGGTGGTCCGCTGGGCAGTCAGGTGGAGCGGGTGGTGGTCTTTGGTCGGCCAACCTTGTCGCGACCGGTGACCGCGTTGCTGTCGCGTCCCGGAGTCGAAGTCGTGGTGGTCACTGACCGCAGCGACTTCGTGGATCCGGGTTGGCGGGTCAGTGTGGTGGCCCAAGCGGTGGCGGTAGCGCCAGGCCCGGCTGAGTGGCTGGCGGCCTGGCAGCAGGCCGATGCTGCGCGCAGCGGCCAGGTGGATCAAGTCCTGGCCGGATCGACCGAATTGACCGGGGTGGCCTTGGCCCGGCTGGTGGTGGCTTCGATGTCGTCAGATCAGGTGCTGTGCCTGGGCAACTCCAACCCGATCCGCGACGCGGATTTGGCACCGATTCGTACCGATCCGGTGCGCACCTTCGCTAATCGGGGTTTGTCCGGGATCGACGGGACCGTTTCAACCGCAGCCGGGATTTCGTTGGGTTCGGGAACGCCAACCACTTTGCTGTGTGGCGACCTGTCCTTCGTCCATGACGCGGCGGCGCTGACGATCGGACCAGGTGAGCCGCGACCGCAACTGCGCGTGGTGGTCGCCGATGACAATGGCGGCAGTATCTTCGCCACGCTCGAATATGGACGCGCCGAGTTCGCGGACTCGTTTGAGCGGGTGTTCGCCACTCCAACTGGACTGGACCTGGTCGCACTAGCCAGCGGCTACGGCGCCTCGGCGAGGCGGGTCAGTGGTGCTGCTGAAGTCGCCGCAGCGCTGGCCGAACCAATCACTGGATTGGAAGTATTGGTCGTGCCGGTCGACCGTGCCGGTCGAGCCGAATTGACCCAGCAGCTGAGCCGCCCGTAAGCGGTTCAGCTGGAGTAAGCAGTGATATCGATCGCGTAGCGCTGCCAGTGGTAGCAGTGATCTCCGTACTCAACTGGCTGCCCGGACGGGTCGTAGGCCCGCCTAGTCATGGTCAGCACCGGATCGGTGTCTTGTAGCTTGAGCAACCGCCGTTCAGCCTCGGACGGATGCCGAGCTGCGATGTGTTGGTAGCCGACTGCAGGCACGATGTTGCGGGCCCGGATCAGGGTGTAAAGCCCATAGATGGCTAGTTCCTCGACCTCAAGGTCGGCCCATTCCGGGCTGAGCCAGTTCCGCAGGACTGCTACCGGGCCTTCGTCTGCGGTGCGCAGCCGTTCGACGAATACCAGCGGAGTGCCTGGTTCAAGACCGAGCTGTTCAGCGATGTGGTCGTCCTGATACGCGGTGCTGAACTGCAGCACCTCAGTGCGCGGATTTTGGCCCTCACGCTTCAGATCGTCGTACAAACTGGGAAGCCCGTAGCGACGATGGACCACCTCGTTAGCGACTGTCGTACCGATGCCGCGGCGACGCACGAGAAGTCCACGCGAGACTAACTCGATGATCGCTCGGCGCACCGTTGGGCGCGATAAATTCAGCCGTTCCGCCATGGAGAGTTCGTTCTCGAAAGCGTCACCAGGTTTTAGAACACCGGTGTCGATCGCTTCCGCCAACTGTTCTGCCACCTGGTGGTACAGCGGTACCGGGCTGTTGCGGTCGATGTGGACCGGGAGCTGCTGTGCCATAACGGGAAACTTATCGCATGCGGCACCGGGTTGAGACTGTCTGATGCCGAATATGTCAGATTGCGTTAAACCAAGGACAAAGCAGCCCAGGTCCTACTCATTGGGTGCACGCAACCAGTGCCGCAATGCGGCAGTGGCGCGGACGTCATCCTCGTTGTAGCACAGGACGCGTTCGCGGGCCAGCGTCCGCTCGGTTTCGGTGGCGGCGTGGACGGCATTGTGGAACCAGGTCATGCTGTTCAGGCCGCCGGGATCTTGGTCGCGCCAATGGAACCCGGGACCAGCGCTGGCCACTGCCTTCAGGCCCAGGCCATTGGCCCCGAAGAAGTGTTCGCGGACCACTTCGAACAGGTCGACGAAGTTGGTTTCAGCGAAGCCCAATGCCCAGCTGAGCACTTCATCGGCATCGGTGGTCAGACGAGACAACCGCAGCACCTCATAGGCGGAGTAGTGGAAGACCAAAGCCTGGCGTTCCCCCACGAATCCGCGTAGCCAGGTCATCGCCTCGCGGGCTAGAACCAATTCGGCGTCGGGGTCAAGGTCGGTGAAGGAACTGAAATGCCGATAGTGGCTAGCTTCGCCATCGTTGATCCAGAAACCCCACAAGTAGACCCGGTCTTCGCGGGAGGTCTCAACATCGATGTCGATCTCAACTTCGGCGTGGGGAACCGCAATCGGACCGCTGGTTTGACGTTCGAGTTCGACCCCGGCGACCAACATTCGAGAACGTCGCTGGGCCAGTCGAAGCCGTTCTTCGGAGCCTTGCCGATGTGCCACCTGTGGCAGATATCCCGGCAGCAGTGCGTCCAGGTCGGCGGCGGCGAGATCGGTGACAGTGGTGATCCCGGCATGGCGTAGGCCGGTGACCTCGTGGCGATCCAGCGGCGACTTGTTGATTCGCAGACTCAGGTCGTCGTCAGCCAATAGCGCTCGGCAGTCCGACCACCATTCGCAGTAGCCGCATTCGCGGGTGACTACCGGCTGCGGCGTTTCGATCCGGGGTTCGCGCTCCTCCCGGACCGCTTCGGCAAGCTCAACCCGGGACGCGAACTCGTAGTCGTAGCGTTCCAAGGCGCTGACCTGCACCGATTCGGTGGCTTCGCTGGGCTGTGGCGGTGCGTGCACGGTGACTTCGTCCAGATCGAGCCAGGAGCCCACTAGCCCATGGCCGGGCAGTTCGTCGGTGCCGATGATCACTCCGAGCGGCTGCGCACTGTGGTACCCCGTCGCTTCCAGCAGTCGCCACAGATGCGCCAATTGCAGTGCATTGGCCCAACGCCAATTCCACCGAAAGCGCCAACCGGTGATACTTCTGGGTTCGCTCACCTGGGAGAGTGGCGAGAACTTGAACTCTAAGTCGTCCCGGCGAGCATCCAGGGCGCGCTGGTATTTCACAATCGCGGGCAGATAGCCGCCATCTTCGGCCCGAATCAACAGCTCGGCGCGACCGCGGCGGTGCCCGTCCCAATCGCGGGGGAGGAGCCCACCCAAGATCACCGGAGTCTGGGCGTCCATCGCTTCCAGGCAGGCATTCTCCTGATCCTCGTGGCTCGCTGTGGCCTGGCCGCGCAGGTCCCGTACTGGGATGCGTCCAGCCTTGACCTGGTTATGCACGAGGTTGATGAACTGATCGGCGGCGGGCAGCCGGTGAAGATCGGGCAGCTTGGTGGATTCGGCGTTCGGGCGGTGGCTGAGCAGCGTCTTCCGAGGGCAACTTTGAGCTGCGTAGGGGTCGAGAGTGAACATCAGCGGGTGGCGCGATGCAGGGCGACGATGCCACCGCTGAGGTTCCTCCAGCTGGGTTCTAGCCAGCCGGAGTTGGTCATCTCGAGAGCCAGACTTTGCTGATCGGGCCAGGCCAAGATCGATTCGACCAGGTAGTCGTAAGCACCTGGATTGGTGCTGGTGAGCTTCGCGATTCGAGGAAAGGTATGCGCCAGGTAGTTGCAGTAGATCTCCCGGAGCGGCTGCCAAGTCGGCGTGGAGAATTCGCAGACCACGAGCAGCCCGCCGGGGCGGGTCACCCGGTGCATCTCAGTCAGTGCGGCCTGGACGTCTTCGACGTTACGCAGGCCGAAACTGATCGTGACAGTGTCGAATGTTTCGTCTGGGAAAGGTAGCGCGAGAGCGTCGGCGTTTACGAAGGCCAGTTCGGGTTGGCGCAGCTTGCCGACCGTCAGCATCCCCAGACTGAGGTCAGCCGAAACCACCGTCGCGCCAGCGTCGGTGAACGGACGGCTGGAGGTGCCAGTGCCAGCGGCCAGGTCCAGGATCAGCTGTCCAGGGGCAGGTTTCACGGTGGCCACCATCTGGGAGCGCCAATGTTGGACCTGCCCGAGTGATAACAGGCGATTCACCAAGTCGTAGCGTGGGGCCACCCGATCAAACATCTCCGCGATCGCCGCCCGCCGCTTGGAGAGGTTCGCTCGCTGACTTCCTGAATGCACAGTGGACAGCCTGCCACGCCGAGGCGCCAGGCACTGCCAACTGCGACGTCGTGGCCAATTCTGCTGATCCTTGGCCGATGGGGGAGAATCGGCGGTATGGCTCGTAAGTCCCCAGTACTCAAGGTTGTTGGTCTGAAGAAGGCTTTTGGGCCGGTGGTGATCGTAGATGGTTTCAATCTGGAGGTTGCCGCGGGCGAAGCGATAGCGCTGACGGGCCGTAACGGTGCCGGAAAATCAACGGTATTGCGGTGCCTGATCGGGGCAGATCGGCCCGATGAGGGCACCATCGAGGTGGCTGGTGTGGCAGTCAGTGAAACCAACCCGCAGATCCGTCGCGATGTGGCCACAGTGATCGACGATCTGGATTTCTTCCCGGACCTTTCAGTGGTTGAGCACCTCGACCTATTGGCCCGCGCTCACGGCATTCCAGATCCGGACGCAGCGGTTGATGAGGTGCTGCATGAGGTTCAACTCGTGCCGCAATCGGGACAGTTGCCGGGCACCTTGTCCTCGGGTCAGCGGCGCCGGTTGGCACTGGCCACCGCGTTCGTCCGGCCCCGGAAACTGCTGGTGCTGGATGAACCGGAGCAGCGTCTCGACACTGAAGGTTTGGCCTGGCTGGCTGACCGCTTGGTAGCTGAGCGGCAACGTGGTTTGGCGATCGTGATGGCCAGCCATGAACCGATGTTGGTAGAGAAGGTGGCTACCCGAGTGGTTCGGCTTGGTGAACGCTCCGAAGTGGTTGAGGACAGCGGTGAGTAAGAAATCTCGCAAGCTGATTCGGTCCGGCGATCCGAAACCAGAACAGCCCAAACTCGAGGAGAGCGCGCCGGTCGAGCGTGACTTCTTTTTTCTGCCCGATGGTGAACCGCTAGCGGTGGACGAAGCTGAGCTACACCACCTGATGAAATTGTGGCGGCATGGCCGAGCCACCAGGACTGTTGGCCAGGTGATTTCGGACAGCTACGTGGTGTTGTTCACCGTGGTGCTGATTTCCGCGATGGTGATCAGCGCGGTGATCAACGCTCAACATGGCCGCAGTGGCTGCACCACACAGGCCTGTGGCACCGGTCGGCTGTTGGTGCCTACTGCGGTGGTGCTGGCCTTCTTCGCACTGACGGTCTTGTTGGCCAGATTGTTCGGCCCAGTCCTTGCCTCAGCCGCTGAAGGTTCCTGGTTGATGGACGCGCCGATCAGCCGGCGCAGATTGCTGCGTGGACGGCTGGTATTGCCACTGGTGGCGGCCGTCGTGGCGCCGACCCTGATCACCGCTTTGGTCGGCGCGCTGTCCGGGATGGAGTGGCGCTCGGTTTTGGCCTGGTCATTGGCCGCTGGACTGGGTAGTGCGGCCTTAGTCGCTCTAGCCGCTAGCGAGCAGACCCGCGAACGGGTTGTCCTACTCAAGGCATTCCAGGTGTTGTGGACCGCTGCTGGTCTGGCTGCGATGTTGTTGTTGGTCTCGGTAGCTACCGGTTGGTTGCCCGCAACCACGATTGCATCCACCGAGTCGCTGTGGTGGCCGGTCGTGGCTGTTTGTGCGGTTTCGGCTCTCGCCATTGTGCTGCTGGTCGTGGTCGCGCTGCGGCGTCTTGAACTGATCCGTAGAGCCAGATTGCTGTCGGGCGGGTCGCTGGCAGCTGGCATGCAAGGTGCAATGTTCGCCCTCGACTTTGGGCTGATCCGCGACATCCTGGTTGAACGCCGGGCTGCGGAAAAGGGGCACGTCCGGCCTACTAAGGGACGTGGTCTGGGGATCAGCGCCCTGATCTGGCGGGATCTGGAACGGCTGGTCCGCACCCCGGGGCCGCTCCTGGGGCTGGCGATGAGTGTGTTGGTTCCCTACGCGGCTGACGCGCTCGGGCTTAGCCAACTTAATCCCTTCATCAGTGGCTTGGCGCTCACCGCCGCCATGGTGCCTTTCCTGGGCAGTCTTCGAGTGCTAACCCGCAGTGGGGGTTTGGCTCGCTCGATGCCGTTCAAGACCACTGAACTTCGCACCGCGCTAATGGCGGTTCCAGCAGGGCTGGTCGCCTTGTGGGCGCTGGCGGCGACCCCGGCTTTCATCGGGATCACCAGTGCCGGCGCTGATCGAAATATCACCGATGGTCTGACTGCGGCGATGATTACCGCAGCCGCGGGGCTGTTCGGCGCGGTGCGCTGGGTGAGCGCCAAGCAACCGGATTTCGGGGCTCCGATGATGGCGACTGCTTCAGGCGCGATGCCGCCGACGCTGATCTTCAACCTTTTTCGCGGTTTCGACATGGTGGCACTGATCACTGCACCGCTGATCCTGGGCGCTGACCCGCTGTGGTCGGCCGGGCTGGCCGCGGTGGTATTCATCGGGCTGCGGGGCACCTTCAATATGGACGATCTCAAAGCCCAGCAAGAGACCGCGCAGCGCGAAATGAGCGCGGTCAAGGCTGAGCGGAATGGAACTACCAAGATTGCGCCGCCGAAGCGCTGAGTCCTGGTTTCGTGAGGCTGGCCCGAGTTGGTCGGTGCAGCGCTGGCGGAAGAAGAAACTGCTTCGAAAGTGGCGCCGGGTGCCGTGAAGATGGGCGCAGCAACTACGGTGGTGGGGTGAGTTTTCGAGCGACGGTTTCCCAGGTGCGCTGGGCGAGGATAGGCCTTTTCTACGGCATCGCGTTCGGGTTGGCGGGGTTGGTCGCCGCAGTGCTGTTCGGTTTGGGGCAGCGGGACTTGTCGGCTGCCTCGGCTTGGGCGAAGGCCTTTATGGCGGTGGTCTATATGCCCGCACCCCTAGTGGCAGCACTAATCGTGGAGCGTTTGGACCGGCGGGGCTACCTGATCAAGAGTGAGTTCGCCAAGGGTTGGTCAAAGCGCCTTCCCAAAGTGGTGCTCAACGTTGCGATTCTGCTGGCAGTGCTGATGGTGGGCATGTTGGCGGCTAGTTGGCTGGTCGGAAACTGGCTGGATATCAGCGGCGCTGGCCGGCTGGTATTCACCCCCGAAGACCTCACCGCAAATTCGTTGGCGGTTTCTGGAGTTTCCACCGATGCCCAGCAGGTAGCCGCGTTGGCGGTGCCGAATCTTTGGGTGCTCACCGCGATCACCTGGGTTGCCGGACTGGCGGTCGGACTGACGATCAACGGACTGTTCGGCTACGGCGAGGAATACGGCTGGCGGGGCTGGCTGGCCGACCAACTGCGTCCGCTTGGCCCGGTGTGGACCAACCTAATTACCGGTGTGTTGTGGGGTTTGTGGCATGCGCCGCTAATCCTGTTGGGCTTCAACTACGGCCCCTACCGGGTGCTCGGAGTGGCGGCGATGGTTGCTTGGTGCACCGCTGCGTCCTTCCTGCTTTGGCGGCTACGGGAAGTCACTGGGACGGTAATCGGTGCCGCGGTAATGCATGGTGCGATCAACGGCGTGGCTGGGCTTTTCCTGGTCGCTTTAGTTGGCCCGAACCAGCTGTTGGCAGCGCCAGTAGGCGCAATCGGGATTGGGGTAGTCGCCGTGGTCGCGGCTGGCTATTGGTGGTTCACCCGGCGCGCGGCAGCGCCGGTCGTCAGTGAGACTGAAATCGAGCCGGAGCTTCCAGCCTGAACTCGTTTCGTCGCGGGTTGAGGTGACGAGATTCAGTCCAGGCCGAGCACCTGGTGCATCGGCACCAGCTTGGCCTCGGTTTCGGCATATTCCTCTTCGGGTTCGGATTCAGCCACGATGCCGCAGCCAGCGAAGATGGTGATTTGGCGGCGGTCGTCGCTCAACCAGCCAGAGCGCAATGCGATGGCAAACTCGCCGTCCCCATTGGCGTCCAGCCAGCCAACTGGTCCGGAGTAGCGCCCGCGATCCAGGTTCTCCAACTCGGCGATCAGCGCGTAGGCCTTGGCGGTCGGGGTGCCGCATACCGCAGCTGATGGGTGAAGCTCCCCGGCCAGGCGCAACGCAGTAACTCCAGGCTTGGCGACTGCGGTGACATCAGAGGCCAGATGCAGCACATTTGGCAGTTCCAGCACATACGGCGCATCGGGCACATTCATCCCGGAGCAGAACGGCTCCAGGGCGCTAGCCACCGACGCCACCGCAAGCTCATGTTCGATCAGATTTTTGCCGGAACGGGAAAGTGCTTGGGCCAGCTTCAGGTCGAGCTCTTGATCGCCAACCCGGCGAATGGTGCCAGCTAGTACTCGCGAGGTTGCCAGGCCGCCTTCACGGCGCAAAAGCATTTCCGGTGACGCCCCCACTATGCCGGCCACGTGGAAGGTCCAACACGTCGGATAGGCGTTGGCCAATTGGTTGATCAGCCAACGCGGATCGATCGGGGTTTCGGCGGCCAAGACCTCTGCGCGGGCCAGCACTACTTTGGCCAGTTCGCCGTGGTCGAGCCGAGTCACCGCCTCAGCCACGATGGCGCACCAGGACTGATGATCCAAGCTATCGGCGATCAAGCGCACCCGCGGGGGCTCCGGTTCAGCCAGCGGTTCGGGTAGGCCCGGTTCTGGCTCGCCGATCCGGGTCAGCACGGTCAGCCAAGAGCGCCCGTGGCGGCGGCCCACGACTAGTTGGGGGACCACCACCACTGAGCGATGTTCGGTGTGGTCAGGGTCGAAGACAAAAGAAGCAAAGGCGATCGGGCCGCTGCCGGGATGGCTGTCCAACTCCGATTCGATCTCAATGTGGGAAAGCAGTTCGGTCCACCACTGTTCGGCTGGCCCGAACTCGGCGCCCTCGAGCCGGGCGATTTCGCCGATCCCGATCATGCCCTCGCCTTTGCGGATCCACGCGGTTGCGTCGGAGCACAGATAGTTGAGTAAGTCGGGGGAGTCGACCAACTCGACAGTTCGGGCCTGCCAGCAGGTGCCCTCGAGGTGGGAAATCACGCGGGCAAGGTTAGCCCTACTCCAGTCAAGGTTCGGCATCACCGGCAGCACACGGCGTTGGGAATCATTAGCGCTGGCTGGGGTAGAAGTGCTTGCAATCGATCCTGAGATGGCCAGGGGCAATGCTGATCCCTAGACTGTCGCGAGTGCCTGAAGAGCGATGGGGGTTGCCATGTCTGAGGTAGGGCCAGTGAGTGCTGACGTGATCGTCGTCGGCGCGGGCCCCGGCGGTTCGACTACGGCGTCCTATCTGGCCTCTCGCGGACTAGAGGTGGCGCTATTGGAGAAGAGCGCCTTTCCTCGGCAGAAGGTCTGTGGCGACGGGCTGACCCCGCGTGCGGTGAAGCAGTTGATGAAGCTTGGCGTGGATACCAGCGAAGAAGCTGGCTGGGCGCGGAACAAAGGCTTGCGGATTTACGGCGGGCGCACCGAACCCTTTGAGCTGCCTTGGCCGGAGCTGTCCGAATTCCCGCCCTACGGCCTGGTGCGGGCCAGGGAGTCTTTCGATCAGACTTTGGCCAACCATGCCGTAGCGAGTGGTGCCAAGTTGTACGAGAACACCCAGGTGGTTGCGCCGATCATCAACCCGCGCACCGACCGGATCACCGGTGTCGTCAGCAAAGACGGACGCCGATTCACCGCCCCAGTAGTGGTCGCCGCAGATGGTAATTCTTCGCGGTTGGCAACCAGCATGGGAATTGGTAAGCGAGTCGACCGTCCGATGGGTGTGGCGGTGCGGGCCTACTACAACTCGCCACGAACCCACGACGACTACATGGAGTCTTGGCTGGAGTTGTGGGACGGCAAACCGGGTGAGTCCAACCTGCTTCCGGGGTACGGGTGGATCTTCGCGTTGGGTGATGGCACGGTAAATGTCGGTTTAGGTACTGTCCGTTCAAAGCCGGGACCGGCGAACGTTAATTACCGAGAAATGTTTTCCCGATGGATGGAGAACACCCCTGATGAGTGGGGCTTTCGTCCCGAAAATCAGGTGGGTCCGGTGCTCGGTGCCGCGTTGCCGATGAGCTTCAACCGGCAACCGGCCTACCAGCGGGGGCTGGTGTTGGTCGGGGATGCCGCTGGCATGGTCTCGCCATTTAATGGCGAA
Organism: Propionibacteriaceae bacterium UBA5174; assembly: GCA_002413345.1. Classification (GTDB taxonomy): domain Bacteria; phylum Actinomycetota; class Actinomycetes; order Propionibacteriales; family Propionibacteriaceae; genus Propionicimonas. Next base: position 18,878 of record DHWU01000082.1, read on the forward strand.
GGTATTCCATATGCGATGGAGGCTGGTGAAATGGCCGCCGATGCCATTTCGGATGCCTATTTCCGTGGCTATGGGACGCCGAGCGCGGAGTTGGCCTTGCGTGGCTACCCGACTCGGCTGAAGTCGGAATGGGGCGGGTACTTCAGATTGGGTCAAGTATTCGTCTCTTTGATCGAGCATCCGCAGGTGATGCACGTCTGCACCAAGTACGGTCTACCCAGGCCGACTCTGATGCGGTTCACCATGAAGCTGTTGTCCCATCTCTACGACACCCGTCAAGGTGATTGGATGGACATGGTGCTCACCACCCTCACGAAGGTGGCACCCTCAGCATGAGACAAATGCCGACGTTGGCGTTGATGAAGGGAAGTGAGGCCGCATGAGCCCATACCTACCGATCATCGTGATCATGGTTCTAGGCGGGGCTTTGATGGCCGTGATGGTTGGCCTGAGCCTTGTGGTGGGCCCCCGCCGCTGGAACCAACGTAAGTACCAGTCATATGAGTGCGGCATCGATCCCACCCCCCAGTCGGTTGGTGGCGGTCGGTTCCCGATCAAGTACTACTTGGTCGCGATGCTGTTCATCATCTTCGACATTGAAACCATCTTCCTTTACCCGTGGGCGGTGTCCTTCAGTCAGTTGGGCCTGTTCGCCCTGATTGAGATGGTGTTGTTCATGATCACGGTGTTCATCGCCTATCTGTACGTGTGGCGCCGCGGTGGCCTGGAGTGGGACTGAGGAGAGAGGCACAAACATGGGCATTGAGGACAAGCTTCCTGAAGGTGTGCTGCTGACCACCGTTGAGGGCATTTTTGGCTGGATGCGGTCGGCGTCGATGTGGCC